>JAIVHB010000042.1 GCA_020201275.1 Rhodothermaceae bacterium
AATTTCACGATCAGGGTGCAGCTTATGAATATCCTGAACAGGAGAAATCACCTGGATACCGTTGTGATGTACGACATGAGTTTGCCGGAACCCCGGTATGTTTACCATAAACGAAGAATGCCAGGTTTTTACCCTCAGTTTTCTCTGAAGGCAGCTTTTTAAATTTCAGTAGTGGGATCACGAAGAGGCGGCCTGGCCGTATCCGGATCAATCAATAAGCGCGAATCCGAATCTGTAGTCAGTGTAATTGAACCCCGGTATTTATTGTTCCTACATCTCCACAATCGTGCAACCCGGACCACCACGCTCCCAGGGGGCCAATTCATAGTTTTTCACCTCTTTGCGGTTAGACAGGTACTCGCCGACCATTTTTTTCAGAATCCCGTCGCCTTTGCCATGGATGATCTCCAGATTGTGAAGATTGCGCTTGACGGCCTCATCCATGTACCAGGTGAGTTCCTTTATGGCTTCATCGCCCCGCTTGCCGCGCAGATCGAGCGATGCAGAGAAGGATGAGGGCGTCGGGTCGGATGAAGCGATCAGGCTGTAACCAGCCTTCAGTTCTTTCTTCTTTTTGGGTGGCTCGGCCTTGAGCAGCTTTCCGTAATCTGTGAGAACAGTAAGCCCGTTCACCAATACCGTGGCCCTGCGGCCGTCCCGGCTGATGAGTTCGCCGGTGGAGTTGGAGTCGGAGATACGGACTGTGTCGCCAACAGCGGGCGGTGCCTTATAGGTGCGTACCGGTTTCACCTTGAGTTCATCAATCGCTTTCTCGACCACGCCCGACTGTTTCTTAACCTCGTCACGGGCGGTTTTTATGGAACCTTTTGAGGCATTTTCAGTGCGGATCATCTCCACCAGCTCCTCGATCCGTCTGTTGGCACCGAGTACGATGTCGCGGGCTTCATCCAGGGCTTTCTTGCGGTAGTCGTCCTTTCGGGATTTCAATACGCGGTTCTGCTCCTCATACTCGCGGATTTCGCGCTGCAAGCCGGCCTTCAGTTTAACGGCTTCCAGTTCGGCGGCCTCCATTTCCTGTGTTTTTTTCTGCAGTTCCACGATGAGCGACTCGAGCCGGCTCCGCGATGTACCCACGAGTTTCCGTGCACGCTCCAGAAGTCCGGCCGGAACACCCATACGGCCGCCGATTTCGAAGGCGAAACTGCTGCCGGGTATGCCCTTGGTGAATCGGTAAGTTGGGCTGAGCTGTGTCTGGTCGAATTCCATGGCGCCGTTCACACAGTCGGGATGGTCGTTGGCGAACACCTTCAACTGCCCGTGGTGGGTAGTTACAATCACGCGGGCGCCACGGTCGATCACCTGCTCCAGGAAGGCCTGGTAGAGGGCCACGCCCTCCTCCGGATCGGTTCCGGTTCCGGCTTCATCCACCAGTATAAGTGCGTTGGACGTCTGCCTGGCAAGGGTTTCTCGCATCCAGAGGAGCCGCGACGAGAAGGTGCTCAGGTCATCTTCAACCGACTGGTCGTCGCCCAGATCGATGAACAGGCTGTCGAAAACGGGCAGCCGGGTCTGGTCGCCGGCCGGTATGGCCAGCCCGCTCTGCATCATCATCTGGCAGAGTCCGGCGGTTTTCATGGCCACCGACTTGCCCCCGGCATTCGGGCCGGTAATGATGAGGGCCTTTTCATGCCCTGCGAGTTCAAGATCGAGGGGGATGACAGGGTCGTGCATGGTTCCCTTACGGGCCTTCATGAGCAGTATGGGGTTGCGGGCTTTATCCAGACGGATACGTGGGGATGTAGTGATTTCCGGAATTTCAGCCTTCAGCGAATTGCAGAACCGGGCCCTTCCCCTGATCGCGTCGATACGCCCGATCAGGGTACTGTTGTGGTAAAGGGAGTCGCGGTGTTCCCGGATTTTAGAGGTGAGGGCCCTTAGAATGCGCTCGATTTCGCGCAATTCAGAGGCCTCGGTCTGGCGGATATCGTTATTTATCTGCAATACTTCGACCGGTTCCAGGTAGACTGTCTGCCCGGTGGCCGACTCGTCGTGGATGAAGCCGCTCAGTTTTCGCTTGTGTTCGGCCTTTACCGGAAGTACCATGCGTCCGTTCCGGATGGTCGGTTCCGTTTCGGCCAGCAGCTTGTCTTTCGACGCCTTCCGGATAATGTTGGTCAGAGTGGTTCGCAGGCTGTTGCGCAGGCGGCCCAGTTCTTTACGTATACCGTGAAGCTCACTACTGGCGTTGTCGCGCACCTGTCCGTTTTCAGAGAGCACACGGCCGATCTCCTCTTCGAGCTGTTTAAGGGGGATGAGCCCGGTGGCAAGCGTGGTAAGGGCGGGATAACTTTCGCTCCGGCTGTTGAAATACTGCTTCAGATTCCGGGCCGCCGCCGCTAGCTGCCGGATATGCAGAATGGGATCGGGATCGAGCAGACTGTTTTCAGCCCGTGCTCTTTTCAGGTATGAACGAATGTCGTGCAGGTCTTCAAAAGGCAGGACGCTGTCGTGACCGGTCAGTTCCATCATCTCTCCGGTAAGCTTCAACTCATGGGCCACGATCTTAGGATTGCTAACCGGCTGCAAAATGGCGGTCTCCTCCCGCCCGGGTTCGGTACGCACCAACTCCATAATAGCCTCGCGGATGGCCGAGAAGCCCAGTTTCTGAAAAGTGGTATCGGGATAGATGATCATGGATGGAAAGATAGGGAAAAAGGTGGCCTGGCACACAGTTCCGCTTTTAACAGAATGATCATTTACTGCGAATCAACTGCGAATCAGATACTGATATCAGAATACAGAAGTGATGTTGTGTTTGTCAGTAAGTATATTACTAACATAAATTACAAGGCCTGTACTTGTATAGTACAGCGCGGCCATAAAACGGACAGCAAAATCCAATTTCGCATGAATTCAATCAGATCGTTGCTTAAGAGCATACTGCTGACCTTGATCTTTCTGAATATATACTCAGCAGCTGAAACGGTAACTGCACAGGATGAACGGCGTATTACGATGTATGAGCGCCTTAAACAGATGGAACTCGACAGCCTGTATACCGGATTGTGGGTCTACTACCCGGAAGGTTATGCAGGGCGAGCCGAAGTCATTGCCCGCCGGATATCAGCATCAAATCAATTTTTCAGTGACAGCCTCGGTGTGGATGTGCGTATACGGATCGCCTTACTGGATCCGGAAAATTATGAACGTGGTGAGTTCTTGCACCCGTACGGGCTTCCGTTTATCAGCGGGGGAGTCACGGTTTTGCCTGCTGATCTGAACTCGGGTGCTGTGATTGACATGTTTACGCCCTTTGAGGCTACAATAACGGCAGATAACCTTGCCGTGCTGCAAAAAGCCGGGTTTACCTATGGTGAAGCGAATAAATTAATGGTTGATCTCATCGGCCTTCACGAGATTGGCCATGAACAGGTCAGGGCCTTCGGTATCAATACCAGGCAACGGTGGTTCGATGAATTAATGGCTTCCTATTTAGCCTATGCTTATCTGAGGACGATGGAACCCCGTATGGCCGTTGTGTGGGATGCGGTAACACGGGCGGGGCGCGAGGGATATCAATCGAACCACACCTCGCTTGATGATTTTAACCGCCTCTATACCGGTGTGGGGGTAGGAGATTACGTCTGGTACCAGAATGTATTTCATGAGCGGGTCAGAGATGTTTATGATGTACATGGCCTGGCTTTTGTGCGTGAAGTTAAGAATCGGCTGGGTAATACTCACCTGAAGACGATAATCGCAGAAGAATTACTGGCAGTGCTTGAGGAGATCGCGCCGGGGTTTATGGAGTGGGCCGCGATGTTCGAACTATAAGCAGTATGATTCCTCTACATTTATGCATTGCAAGAAGTTAAGTGGTTTTACAGAACTCGAATTACCAGCATTCATCAAATATGATTACTATACATATGGACAAGTCAAACGATCTTTGATGAGTTTCCGGAAGAAAGTATTTAATTTTTTAAAAGGGAGATCGACCTATGAACAAATATGTAAAATTTGCTTTGATGATTGCGACCTCAACCATTGTGATGTTCATATTAATGTATTTACACACATATGAATCCGGTCATCTGTATTTCAGCGAAACACGGGCCTGGATGGCACTCATAATGGGGTCGGCAATGGCAGTGATTATGCTGTTGTATATGCTGCCTATGTACACCAACCGAAAGGCTAATATCGGAATCCTGCTGGGGAGTGTCATTTTGTTTTCCGTATCACTCTGGCTGGTCAGAAGCCAGACCACCGTTCAGGATGTTTCATGGATGAAAGCTATGATCCCTCACCACTCGATTGCGATTCTGACCAGTGAACGAGCTGAAATTTCAGATTCCCGGGTACGATCGCTTGCTGATCGCATAATTGAGGCACAGAGGGAGGAAATTGCAGAAATGAAAGCGCTCATAGATGACCTTGAGAGTAGGGAATAACCTATCTCTGATAATTGTGGAATAAGGCTTTATAAATAAAGGATTATCCTGCCGTGTACTGATCTACCTGACCAGCAACATTTTCCGGTTCAGCATCTCTCCGCCCGATTCCAGGCGGTACAAATAAATACCGGAAGCAAGTCTGGATGCGTCGAAGGTAACATGATGGATGCCTGCCGCCAACCGGCCATCTGCCAGTACCGCCACCCGCCGGCCCAAAAGGTCGTAAACAGCAAGCCGCGTATGTCCGGAGGCCTGATCGGCACCGATCGAAAACCGGATGATGGTTGCCGGGTTGAACGGGTTGGGGTAATTCTGGGCCAATTCGAATTGATCAGGTGTTTCGGACCCATCAGCAATGGATGTTCCCAGCGGATCGGTACTGTACGACCAGCGGATGGCATCGGCCCGCAGCACACGTCCCGATGTGGCAGGCTCGGCATTTTCCAGAACGACCTGCAGTTCACCGGAACCATCGGTCAGGTAGGTGCCGACTGTCACCCACTCGCCGCTGTCACTATTCTGATCGATAACCGTGATGCCGAGGAGTTGCGACCCCTGATAAACCGAATATTGTGCCATGGTTGTGGCATTTTCGGTTTCCGGAACAATTACGGAGAGTTCATTCAGGCCCGCTTCATACTCACGGATGGTATACATCGCTTTTGATTCGCCCCAGGGTGCATATCTGCTCGATTCGCCCCAGGACTGGGAGCTGGTGCTCGTGAACCAGGTGCCTGTTTCCGCGTAATCATCGCCATCGTTGTCGACAATCGTGTGGCGGATATCGGATCCCAGCATCTCCAGCTGTACGGCATCGGCCCGCAGCACGCGACCAGGCTGGTCAATATCCGGCAGCGAAACGGTTATGGTAATCTGATCGTCGGGCCCGGCCCAAATTTTTCCCAGCCATTTCCAGTGGTTGGTTGACGCATTTTGATCGGCAATCTTCTCCAGTACAAGGTCATTGTTAACATGAATCTGGTACAATGCACGAATAGCACTGTTTTCGGCCGAAGGCACCAGGAATGATGCCACATGCCAGGCATCCTTCTCAACGGAGATCACATATTCGGCACGTGCGTCCCGGTTCGCCTCCCTTATGTTAACAAACCGGCTGCTCGTACCATACGCCTGAGCCACACTGGTCCGCCAGTCACCGGTTTCGGTGTAACGCTCAACATCCTCGTTATCGGTTACAGCAAACGGGCCCTTGCCGAAGGCTTCGACCGGTATTTCCAGTTCCGGGTATCGCGGATCGGTGGTATGAAGGATCAGAGTGTCGCGCAGGATGCCAAAATCCTGTGCTGCAAAGAGGAAGTCGATTGAAGCGGATCCGTGACTACCTACCGGTATCGAAACAGAGGGCTGTGTTTCAATCATGCCCATCCGGCTTTCGTAACCGGTGATGGTGCCCTGTTCATAACCCCGGTTAGCGATGTTCAGCCCGAATGGTTGCGACGTGCCGTTAACAACATATCCAAGGTCAATGGTCATGCGGTCGGCTTCAAGCATAATCGGCGGACGGTAGGCGCTCAGTTTTATCGCGTCGGCTACCAGGGTTTGGGGTTCATCGCCGGCCTCGCGGCGGATTTCAATGGCCACGCTTTGTCCGGCACTCAGCTGAACATCCTGCATATAAAGCCAGGTGTTGTAGCGGATCCCTGCGAGGGTGCCATCCGCAACCGGAGCGCCGTCTATATAGATGGTGTAGGGAATTGAAGATGGCAGGGTATGTCCGGACGGGAATCGGATGGAGATATCGTAATGCGCATCCCGTTCGATTACGGTTTGCCAGGAGGCGGTTGCGCTGCCGGTGGAGGGGCCGGCAACGTGGGCCTGTTCATCCCAGACGGCATCAAGTGTGGTGTAAGGTTCGGTATGCCAGGTGCCGGCGGTGGAAAAGGCGTCCGCCTCATCATCCAGCAGGATGTTCCGGGGCAGTACATCCCGGTGGTATTTGCTCTGATTACCCGAAGAATCGGTCGCGGCTACCGACCAGCTGACCGCACTGGCGTCGTCAAAGACTTCGGCCGACTCCCAGGTGAGGTTTCCGGTCTGCGTCATCTCCACATGGCGGTGCCTTTCGTACACATCCTTAGCGGCCAGGAACGGGCTTTTCATAAAAAGGGCTTCGTCGGTCTGTACACGTACACGATATCCGTTGCCGGCCGGGACCTCGGTCACAGTTAGTACGGGCGGGGTAAAGTCGGTGGTCTGAAGCCAGCCCTGCATGGCCTCTATGGCGGTATCATAGCGGTATTCGACATCGGGATAGTCGGCTGCAACGAGTTCGATCAGTTCAAATACGTTGATAAAATCTTCCACGAAGGTGTTCTCGGCCACATGCGACCAGATGCAGGGTACCTGGTCGATGCCCTGTGAGGCCGCTTCGAAGATTTCACGGATGGTGGCTTCCCTGACCGAGCGGAAATGGATTGAGCGCGTGTTCCAGCCACGGTCGCCACCGGGCAACTGGTAGTTATCTGACCGAGGCTGGAAGGGCACCCAGTCGGAAGGGGCGTCTTTCCAGACGTAGATATTGTTGACGGGCTCGGGCGAACCGGTGGCGTTCGCGGGCCAGGCGTTGTGCAGGCTGAAGGGCATCCAGTCGTCGAGATCGGCCTGCCAGTCGTTGTCCATGAAATGCCATCCGCTGCGGAAGGATACCGGGAACATATCCTCCTCGATAAGGGCTTCGGCCATATTCACGAAGAAATCATCGCGGGAATCGATGTAGTGAGGTGTCTGGTTCCAGTAATAAATACCATCGCCGGTGGCATCCGACCAGACCCATGTGTGGTAGTGGTAGGTGAACTCATCCCCGTACTGTTCCATGCTCTCCTTCTGGTATTTATTCATGAGGTAGAGCGACATCAGGCTGGGGAAAGGCAGGTTTGTATTCGTGGCGTAGCGGTAGAGCGAGCCGCCCTGCATCCACCAGGTAAACCGGAATGGCTCGCCGTTGGAATCAACGTAACGGTGGCGGAAAGCGGGTTCCATGATCAGTGCAGTATTCCGGTCGGGCGAGCGGAACAGGTCGAAATTGGTGTTCCTGTAATTGGCCGTTTTGGTTCTGATATGGATGCCCGGCGTTGAGCTGTCGGACCCGAAAACAAACCGGATCACGCCATTATTCTGGGCGTAAAGGCCGTCGGTTAACGTAACAGCAAAAATGAATGTGAGAAATGCGGCTGGAGCAAGGCTGCAGATGAGTCGTTTCATGATCAGGCAGATTAATCTGCGTATGTGAAAGAGCGCAGAATGTGCAGATTGGAATAGTTTCAGTAAGTCCTGAACTAAAAATGCCAAACTTTGACGTTTGTTCCTAACGCTGGAAACCATGTTATGCCGGCCCCTGTGATTTTCTGAGTTGCTTGATGTGTTGCCGGAATTGCAAATGGTATGCTGAAACTGATTTCTAAGTACTGTAGCAAAATGCATAATTATTTCGCATCATAGAGATATTAAACTCTTACTAAACAATACCTGCAAATGAATAAGATCACCATTGCTCTGTTCTTTGTTTGTCTGTTTATACTCTTTCAAGGATGCACAACCTGGCATGCGTTAGAGTATGAGACCGAATTTCAACCCATACAATTTGGTCCACATAATGCTTCTTTTGGAGTTGATACGCTGGGCGTGATTTCCGGATATTATAAACAGTACTCGGAAGATGAAGTCTTTTCCGAATCGGAAAATGTAAGTGTCGCTTTAGGCGGGGATGAATACATTGAAGAAAACCTGAGTTCAACTGTATATAAAGCTCTTGAGGATCACCCCGATCATTTTATTGCTGATGGGCACGTTGAAGTTAAGGTAAAAAGGGGTATAACATTTTGGGGTTTTTTAAAAAATATGATTGCCGGATTAATCACCAACGAAGAGTCGCAAGGCGGGGAGTATTCAACTGAAGTTATTCAATTTACCGGGATAGTCTATAGAACATATTAGAGGGATAATACTGATGAACAGTAGAATGAACATATTCCTTTTAACATTATTATTCCCGGGGATACTATTTTTGGCTGGATGTTCAGTAG
>JAIVHB010000174.1 GCA_020201275.1 Rhodothermaceae bacterium
GTAGTAAACTGCCCGAGTATCATGCGCTTGTTTGCTTCCAGAACCTCGGTCAGTTGTTTCCAGGCAATCTCCATGAATTTTTCCTGGTTCTGCTGCACAACACGCATGCCGAAGCCCGCGGGGACCCTTGTCCTTGGGTCGCGGTTAAGATCGTTATACCATACCGCTGAATCGGGAGTGAATTTCGGTATTTCTTTCTTGCCAGGCAGTGCGTTGTTCCTGCGCATAGCATGATTCATCCCATAATACGGGATGGTGACAAACGGATCCTCCTCCTCATTTTCCCTTTGGAGCCGGTTAAGGTCGATCAGTTTTTCGATCTGTGAAAAAAATGGCTGGGGAACTCCCTCCGGCGGGAAATCGGTCGAGGGTGCATTGGGCGCTTTCAGTGCGCCTTCGAGCAGCATGATCTCCGGATCCGGTGCCGCAACCTCCGCATTCGTGTCCGCCTGAATAAATGCGGGTCTTGAACAATCCATCGGCCGTACACCAACGCGTTCATCCATGACCCTGGGCTCCAGTAATTTGACCAGATACTCAAAGTCGACATTTTTGCCGGTTCTGAAATACCATCGGAAATAAACCGGGAACTCCAGATCACCGTCAAAAGCATGTTTTTGTGCCTTCACCCCTGCGGTTGACATTCCCAAACCCGCCAGGCGGCCCGTCTCATAGGCGGGGATCAGGAAAGCGTGATAAAGCGCTTTGGCTTCCAGTTTTCGCGGGCACATCAGGCGGCTGTAGATGCCATCCGGGTCCATTTTCACATCCTCTTCGAGATTTTCCAGGAATGTCTCGAATACCGGTTCCTCATGAGGCAGGTTGGAATGCATATGCGCCCAAAGGTGCAGTTGATCGGCAGGCGGCAGTACATCATTGCCGGCAACCCGGATCGAAGGAAGTGGTTTCCGGCGGTCTGTGTCGAGGAATTCGTTCTCTTTCAAAACAATCAGTGCCAGCCAGGGCCTCAGATGAGATTTATCGATGCCTGCAGGCGTAGCGGGTGTATAGCGCCAGGGGAAATCCTCATCATAAAACTCAATATAGGGAATAAGATTTGGTTCAAAGTCAGCAATCCCGTTGAGCGGTTCTGTACGGACGATCATCCGTGACTGAATACCCGTAACATCAGCCGGTCCGATCAGGTCGAACTGCCGGTCGTGTTTGGTTGTAGCATTGATCGTTACTGAAACCGGGATCCTTGCCCGTTCGATCCCGCTTCCCTCAGATTTTCCGAGAGTGTCTGCTTCGATGATATTCCTCGCGATCCCACGGCGCGACCACGAGAGAAATTGATATTTACCAAAGGCCATGATTATTGCTTTCGTTTATTCCATGGTTGAACAAGATATCATACACCGGCCAGTTCAAAACTTTCCACGACCTGTATCTCCGATCCCAGTTCGGGATTTTCTTCTACAAGCTTCTGGTATTTTGCCTTCACTTCGGCAAGTGTTGCACCCCGGAGTGACTGGTCATATTCTTTCATATTGCTGGTGTCGGCAATCGCATAACTGCCTTTATTCACTGCGACATCTTCGGGTTTGTTTTTGATACCCGGTGTTTGTATCCGCCACGAGATCTCCGACCTTGCAACCGCTGCCGATCTTGCCATCTGACTGAATGCCCCTGCCGAGACCTTCGATGCACTCTTTTTCTTGTCATCGTGGGTATAATTCAGTTCATAATCCATCACAGTCGGATCGAGATGCGGAGCGGCCGTCAGGATTTTGCCACTGTCCTTAAGTCTGAATCCCGAATCAAGCGGCTCAAAGGATTTCCGGTCGAGTTTGTCTTTCTCGCTGAGCTTTGTAAAGTGACCGGGTGCAAACATCTCCTTCTCAAAACTGATCTGCTGGATGTCGGATCCGACCTTAACCTCGGTGATCTCAAAGCGTTTTTCCTTCTTGGGCTTTGTGTTACCGTACTTCTCGATTTCATAATTAAAAGGAACACTTCTCTGCGAAAACAACAGTTCACCAAACGGATCAACAACGAGGGATGCATCCCCATCTACCTCCTCCCTGTTCCTGAGCGTTACGAACCGGTGCTGGAACTCGGCTACTTGTGATCTCCAGTTCTGGATTGCATCGAGTTCACGGGTAACCCTTAACAGCAGATCTTCTGTGGCGGCGGAGATTCCCGGGGGCGGATCGCCCCAGGTGGCACTAAAGCCGATCGTGACGTCAAAAAACAGTACCGCGAAAGTAACTTCACCTTCTACATGCCACGGTGTAGGCCCCGACAGGACCCCTCTGAAATGGATTCCGAACAGGAGACTGGTACCACGGCGGATTGCGAGTGTGGCTTCGAGACTGATAATGAAACTGAACGGGTCGAAGATGAAAAGGGCATCGAACGCCAGCATCCCGTATAAATTGAATCCCATCGGACCGGACGCCAGAAGCTCAAGTTTTGCCCCGAACTGTACCGAATTCGACGTAACGGCGAAATAACATTCAATCGTCAGTTTTGGATTGTTGCCTGAAAGCAATGACAACCCGATCCTCGCCATTTCCCTGAATGCTCCCGGCAGAGTCGGTACGGTGGGATAGTCCCTGAAATCGGGATGGAAACCACCTACGCTGATTGCGAATACGCTTTGATCCCCCCATGCCACGGCGAAGGCAAGGCTTCCCGTCAGCGTTAATCCAACCAGTTTCGATTCAAAAAGGTGGGCCTCGAAATAGATGTACTTATTCTGAAAGTCGATCACTCCGAGGAAGTTCACCTGAAGTTTCAAAAGGGCGGCATCCTCATCAGGTAGTGCACATTTGATCACCCCCAGTATGACGATCCTGGGATTCGGCAGTTCAATGATCAGACCCAGTTCAATACTCAGGAGTGTAGGTGTGCCCCAGCCGAATTTTGCCATAAGCCCTACAAGGAACTGATCTTCATGAATGGGAAAAATGGTCCTGATATCATTGATAATCCGGGTAATGTTTCCCACCACATCTTCAGGAAACAGAATGCTTTTAATGGCATTGGTCCTGATTCCCAGACGTAACGCTTCGATATCCATCGTTCTGTCGATACCCAGCAGTCCGCCGACACCGACCAGAGTAAACCCGAAACCCAACTGTACGGGAGAAAACTCTGCAGTGATGATGATCAGCATAGAGAATCCTTCTGAACCATCCGGCATCTTCGTATTGATGATTCCGACAGCCTTGAGATCAAAAAGCTCCTTGAAGCTCAGTTCGAGAGACCCGAAGTATTCGCCCTTCTCATCATCAAGGTAGAGGAAACCTCCCCCCGTGATCACTTCGGCATTGATCCGGACACCGGCGCCGTTTGGCGGCTTGATGGTGGGGAGAATATCATAACCCCCCAACCCACCGTTGTCGTCACGTTTATCAATATTGAGATTGAAACCGAGACGACTGACACTTATCGTAACGACAGACCCGAATTTGATCCAGAAATCAAGAGACGTTTCGAGCTGAATACGAGCAAGATTACCTTCCACACCTGTGCGGATGTTCAGGATCTCGAAGCCAAGCACATCCCCGATACTCTTGTGGATCGGGATGCGCAGATCGATGGCATTGAGAATCTTGGCAATCAGCATTTCATGAAAAGCCGGATCTTCAGTTTCACCGTTTCCACCCTCAGCCGGCAATGCTTCGCCGTTCCCTGTACCGGCGCTGCCGCCTCCCCCGAAGAAAAAGTCCCGCTTCAGGGAATACCCCAGTTCAACCGGTATTTTCTCATCTACTTTCTCCGGTAAAAGGTCCCAGGGGAAGCCTTTTTTATCGCCGCGGCCAAACTCGAAAGGCATTTCCAGCTTGGCACGGATCTCAAAATCATCCGGTACCACGGTGAAACTGAAAGCGTAGGTACCGAAACCAAGCTTAATGACAGGAGCATCCATCAGGGAGTACTTGTCCGCTTTCTTGCGTTCATGAGTGAACGTTACCTTGATCGTATTGTTCTTTCCGGCATCGGCCTCCGGGTTTTTCCCGATCCTGAAAATACCTTCCCCCGAGGCGTCAAATTTCAGTGAGAGATCATCCTCGATCGGGATGACAACATCCAGTTCGCCGGACAAATTCATGATAAAAGACGCACCCCCATGATCCTCCGGGATAAACCCAAAGGAATTAAACAGGGTGATCTCATTATCCGGATCATCAACCGGATTCAGTGTGATGGAATTACTGATAAACCGGTTACTGATCAGATCGGCGACGGGGGTTTCGGACGTAATGGCTCCCTCAAACCCGTAACCTGCCTTGATCGTCATATTGTCGACATCATGCTTGTTGAGAATGAGTCGTTCGATCAGGTACAGGAGCAGCACATAACCCAGGAATACGACATCCGATACTGCTTTTGTGCTTTCCTCCGACTCCAGTCCGGAGCTTAGCCGGCTGAAAAAATTGGCGATCACATCATCGAAAAAATTGTTCATGCCACCTTCTGCAGCCGTCCGTTGGGTCACTTCCTGAAACAGCGTGACCATTGCATAGACCTCCGGAGTTTTTCTCCGGATAAAATCCAGCAGCAGGGTATTCAGGAATGCACCGAAAATCTCATCGAGTGCAAACTCAGGGTTGTCCTCAGCGGCGATCGCCCCACGGATTGCTCCCTCCAGAGCAAGCATCAACTGGGTAAGATCGGCCAGTGCGCTGATGAGTTTGAATGTGTCGACCTCATCGGTTTCGGATTTAATATAGGAATCCAGGTTGGTAATGTCCGGCAGTGCACCCGGATCTGCATCGGGATCCAGCCCCAGGGTGCCGAACAATTCAGCGCGTGCTTCGGAATCTGAAAAAATCAGGATTCCTGGTGCCAGAATATCCCTGACGGCGGTCAGGAGGATCTTGAAGAAATCGTGGTTTTGTTCTTCTTGCGCCATAATCTGATGTACTTAACCGAGTTCGGGACGGATTGCATCATCACCGGTTGCCTTAAGCGGGATCGTATGTACGATATGCTTGCCCACATCCTTTTTGGAGATATCCCTGTTGCCTTTGGCATACAGGAATGTGTGTTTTACTTTCCAGCTTTCCCCATCGGGTTCAAAAGTGATGAGGCCGATGTTTGAAGGCCAAACCATACTCCTGTGAACACCGCTGATAAAATTATCAAGGTGACGCTGTGCGATCTTTTTGTAGCCCTCCTTCATGGAGTTCTCATTTTCGGGGATCAGGTCTGCCTCCACCGGGTCACCCTCATGGGCAGTCTGATCGGTTTGCACGGTGATCCGGTATCTGTAATCGGGCGGCTGACTGACAGTCGCTCCGGGCTGCCACCCTGCCGTGGGCACCACTGCCGGGCTTTGCCGGATCCGGTTTCGGTTTCTCACGCTGACATTTCCTGAGACAGAAAGCACTTTGTTTATCCACACGACTTTATCGAGCCGGTTACCTACGCCCGTGATCACCTTCCCGGCGAGTGCCGACCGGTACAGGTGGGCGAAACCAAACGCCTCGTTTTTTAGCGAACTGGAAGTGAGTTGCACAAATCTGGCTTTGGGCGCCATGACGCTACCTTCCCAGTAATCCAGCGCGGATGAAAAGCCATAATGAACATCCCCGGAGAGAATAATCACTTTCTTATGTTTCGCCATTTTCTGAATCAGGTTTTCCAGGGCTTCCGAATTGAATCCCCATGATTCAAAATCGTACTCCAGACGCCCTTGCAATATTCCAGGATTTGTACTTGTGGTTGCGGTAATTCCTATTACACTGGATGCCAGAGGCTGGATGACCTCTTCAAAACTCTGCAATGCCAGTACCGGGGCGGGTGATATTACAAAAGTAAACGGTGCATTTCCAAAAGGAATGAAATCGGGCAGCTGAGCCCCGATGGCGTCCTTCGAGATCAGTCCCGGGGGTGAGTTCAGGGACGGAAAATGTCTTTTTGTGCGGGTGTCAAGCACGAATGATTTGGTTGGGCCTGTATCGACCTCAAAGTGCCAGGAGATGTCCCCGGTTTCCACGCCCATTCCAAGCAGATTTTCAATGGGGGTGATGGTATCTGCTTCAATGGAGTTAATCCCTGACCGGGTAGCGATCGTGTGGCCATAATCTGAGATTTTCCGGATCAGCAGCGTTTTGGCACTCAGCGCCGTTTCGTCTTCTCCGAAATGTCCTATCGCCACATACTCATCGGGCACATTCCCCCAATCCTGAAAAACGGTGTAGGCCATGAGAGCATTCCTCACGACATCCCGCCCCAGTGGTTTCGACATGACCTGGTTTTGCCATCTTTTCGAAAGATTCCAGTCGTCCGTCACTTCATGGTCATCCATGATCATATATACCGGAACGTTGGCCAGTACCCTGCTGACCTGCGGTAGAACGCTGACAAAATCAGCGATATGCTTCACCTCCCCTGCCACCGCCTTTTTTACCTTATTCTTCCATTTTGCAAACTTTCCGTCCGGCGCCGTATCGGCTATCATCTCATTCAGTTCTTCATTGAAGACAAACTTAGCCGCATTTCCGCGATCCTGCTCAATAAGCGGAAGGAGTCCGAACTTGTCTGTTACCACTGTATGCTCGAGGAAACGATCGGCAACCCCTTCGGCTACCGAGTACTTATTTTCGTCAATTACCTTTTTGATTTCCTTATAGAAATCAAGCTGCCAGGACCGTATGTTCCAGTAATTGAGATAGGCTCCTGCAAAATCTTCAAATGAAATCAGGTGGTTCCTGTCGCTACCGGATGTAAAGCCGGCATACGTGCGCATCAGATGTGACCTGAGAAATGGAGGGAAACTGATAATATCCGCATCCACCGTTTCAATCGGCGAATTGTTATCCAGCCGGATTCTGACCGTTTCATCGCCCACCAGCGTCTCGCCTTCATTCACACCGAGGTTTATTAACAGTATTCCGGGTACGTCATCGGCATAAAGCTGATCGCCGGTGAGATATAATTGCTGAGGCCTTGCAAAGGGATCGACTGTTGTGCCTGTCGCTGCTTTTTTGATGATGTCATCGAGATGAGCCAGCGCGTCCAGGCCGTGTCCATGCATTTTACGGCATGAGGCATGGGCGATAAACAAGTTTACGGGATCATCAGCCGGCAGGACGAACGTCGGCAATTTATCCTTGTCGTAACCGATTGCCTTCTGGGGTCTGCCTTCGTGTGCATCGTCCTGCAGAAGCCCCTCGGTACGAAAATCAAACCCTACCTGCAGGGGTTCATCGGAATCGGTAAGAATAATATTATAGCTGTAGGTCCGGCCGGGCAGCAGTGGGAGTATCGTCTCGGCCGTGACAACAGCAATCCATAGATTTTGACCAAAACGGACCGTGACCGCCTCTGCCGGTGCTACTGTATCGATGGACAGGGCTTCGGTAGCAGATACCTCCTCAGCATGAGCCGTCACTTTCACATTATCCCCCTCATACAGCTTCAACTCAAGGTGATAATTCCTTGAGCAGGCAAGCCAGACCGATACTTTGCGCTTGGTAACCCTTCTAAGTATCGGGCCGCATATAATCTTTGGCACTGCCATAATAAATTCCTGCTGAAGAATAGATCTCAGTCACCCTGGTTCTGAATCACTGACAGGAGTACCATCACAACTACTTATACTTTGGACATCTTATATAGGCGTACATAAAACTAGCCATCACGTGCTTTTTTTGCGCTACCGACATGGAAATTATCAGGTCTGGCCTGATATGCGCATACTTATTACGTTTATAACGCGTAGTGGACCCCTTTCCATCAATTCTCAAACACCTCATCAAGTTACTGACATCCTTATAGTAATTAATACTCCTATAAATAACAATCTTTTCCCCCAATATATTTATCACATCCTGGCTGTCATTCACCCTGTTAGAGCAATAGAGTTAAGTCAAATATAAGGATACTATCTGCCTTTAGTGTTCCGCTTAATGGCATCCGGCAGTCCGCCGGGTACCTTTTTCGTAACCTGCATCCGGTTGTCCGCCCTGAACCAGGTATTCGGGTTCGAAAATGCGCAGCAGTCGCTGAACTTTCTGTTTTAATTGCCGGTTTATTTCACATAGATCAGCTTCCTTACCTGGTTGAAGATCAAACGTCCTGACTCCCTGGCACGGATTTCATAGAAATAGACGCCGCTGGCAAACCGGTTAAAATTCAGCACCTCATGGTACCGCCCGGCTGCAAGTTCTCCCTTGCGGATGAGCATTATGCGCTGGCCGAGAGAGTTGTATACCAGAAGGTCCACATCGGTACGTTGAGGCAGGTCGAACAGAACCGTTGTGGACGGGTTGAACGGATTCGGGTAATTCTGATAGAGGGTGAAGGTTTCGGGGAGTTCCTGCTCACCTTCGTTGCCCTCAATACTTGAAATCGAATCATCCCATGTTTTCATCGGTTCAACATTGCCTGCATTATCGGTGGCTATGGAAAAGAACCGGTAGATGACACCA
>JAIVHB010000248.1 GCA_020201275.1 Rhodothermaceae bacterium
GTCAACGGATAGCAAATATGATTATCTGATAATCATCAGACATTATGCTAATATATTATTCAACTAACTGTAGCAGAAAACAATATCTGCACTGTTAAACACAGCCAATAATCACGCCGGAGATGATATCATGATAATAAGAAATTCGGTAATGATCCGATGCCTTGCGGTTTCACTTTTTGCAGCCTTCGCGCTGTTGTTCTCCGCATGCTCCGGATCCGGCGGTCCCGATTATTCGAAGCAGTACGACATCCATATTATAAACGGCACTGTTATCGATGGTACCGGTATGGATGGGTATGCCGCTGATGTGCTTGTACATGATGGCGTGATCGTCTATAGCGGTGTGACGGATCGCAACAAAACCAAGGCAACCACGGTGATTGATGCCGCAGGCAAGGTAATAACGCCCGGTTTTATCGATTTACACGCTCACGGTGATCCGCTGCAGACACCAGGCTTCGAAAACTTTCTGGCCATGGGTGTAACGACTGTAGTGCTGGGTCAGGACGGGTCAAGTCCCGACACCGATGATCTTGGCGACTGGATGAACCGTGTAGACGAGGCCCGTCCCGGCACCAATATTGCCATGTTCATCGGCCACAATACCGTAAGGCGGCAGGCGGGGGTGCCATTAAGTACGACCATATCGGAACGTGATATCGAACGCATGCAAGACCGCATCATCGCCGCCCTTGAAGAGGGAGCCTTCGGGCTGAGTACGGGGCTGGAGTACGATCCAGGCCGTTTTGCCGGTCGCGACGAGCTGAAGGCCATCGCGGAGCCGCTTGCCGGATACGGGGGTATCGTGATGAGCCACATGAGAAGCGAGGATGTCGGTGCGGTTGAAGATGCCCTGCTCGAGCTGATTACCATGGGCCGCGATGCCGGGGTGCCCGTTCATGTAGCGCACATCAAAATTGTACTCGGCAGCAATCCCACAGCGGCTAACAACCTGATTCAGCTGATGGATATGGTCAGGAATGAGGGGATGACCATCACCGCTGATGTCTATCCCTATACGGCCAGCTTCACCGGAATAAGCCTGCTCTTCCCCGACTGGGCAAAACCACCCAACGTGTATGAGGATGTTGTGAACGACCGGCGCGATGATCTGGCCAATTTTCTTCGGAACCGGGTGAACACCCGCAAAGGTCCGGGTGCCACGCTCATCGGAACCGGACAATGGGCCGGAAAAACACTGGATGTGGTAGCCGGGGAACTCGGCAAACCCTTTGAAGATGTACATTTTGTTATGAATGATGATGTGATGAGGCGGTTCATCATTGCACCATACATTTCGATCAGTTCTGACGGAAGTCCGACCATGCTGCATCCGCGCGGGTATGGCAGTTTCGCTAAAATAATCAGGCAGTATGTTATGGAAGAAAATCTGATCAGCCTTGAACAGGCCGTTCACAAAATGACCGGTCAGTCGGCCGGCATAATCGGTCTGCACGATAAACCGGCAGGCATGAAACGCGGATATATCCGCGAAGGCTACGCCGCCGACATACTGGTTTTTAATCCGGCCGATGTTCGCGATAACGCCTGGTTCGAAAACCCGCACCGCCTGGCTACCGGTTTTGATTCCATTATCGTGAACGGCACCATTGTACAATCCGGCGGCCGCCCTACCGGTTCACGCGCCGGGCGCATTCTGCGGAAATCCACGTCATACTAAGCTTCGTCAGCCGCCCCTTCGGGGCTACACTATATGGAAGGTGATACCGATGTGGTGCTGTTAGCATGCTTCGAATTAGGGAACAAGTGAACAATAGAACATTTGAACGGCGAAGTGATTTGGGAGGATGTTGCCGGTTGCCCCTGATTTTGCCCTCAAACGGGGCAACTGTATTTGGGAGGTGACAGTGTATTTGTCACGGGGGTTTATTTATCGTTATGCTGGACGCATTCCTGAGTGCGGCCTGAGTACGATCTGAAACCCACGCGTGCTTCGACTTCGGTCTCCGACCTGCGCTCAGCATGACGTTTTATAACTTATGCACTATGTGCCGCATGCATGCGGCACACACATTCTTCGACTACGCACCGGCTTTGCCGGTACTGCGCTCAGAATGACGGGGGGGACCGCCTATTTCTCCTTTTCGCCTTTTTTGCCTGACTCCGGATTCAGGTAGTTGGTGAATGCCGAAAACAGTTCCATCGGCATGGGCAGGAAGGTAATTGTGCTGTTGGTATCAGCCAGTTCATTCATGGTCTGCAGGTACCGCAGCTGCAGGGCGATCGGCTCCTTGCGGATCGCATTACCGGCCTCAACAAGTTTTTGGGCGGCCTGCTGTTCGCCCTGGGCGTTGATGATCTTGGCCCGGCGCTCACGTTCGGTCTCGGCCTGCTTGGCCATGGCCCTCTTCATGCTGTCGGGCAGCAGAACATCCTTCACCTCCACCGAAGTCACCTTAACGCCCCAGGGATCGGTATGGCGGTCGACGATGGTCTGGATCGACTGATTGATCTTGTCGCGCTGGGCAAGCAGCTCATCGAGCTCGACCTGCCCCAGCACACTGCGAAGCGTGGTCTGTGCGAAATAGGAGGTGGCCTCCAGGAAGTTTTCGACGTTTACGATCGCGGCTACCGGATCCACCACCTTGAAAAAGGTAATGGCATCAACGGTTACCGGCACGTTGTCGATGGTGATGATCTCCTGCTTGGGCACGTTCGAGGTGACCACCCGCAGGTCGACCTTCACCAGCCGGTCTATGAACGGAATAAGGACGATCAGTCCCGGCCCCTGGGCGCCGATCAGCTTTCCAAGGCGGAATATTACTCCCCTTTCATACTCACGCATGATGCGGAACATCTGCGGCAGCAGGATGCCCGCCAGGATCGCGATGGTGATCATCCAGAGTATCAGGTTGTTCAGTTCCAGTTCGCTATTCATTGGTTCCTCCTTTATCAATTTTCTTCACAGTAAGGGTCAATCCCTTCATATCAATAATCTCACACCAATCCCCCTTCTTCAGTGTATCTTCGCTGACGGCATCCCACAGTTCCCCGTGCAGCATCACATAGCCATGGTCACCGTTAATTGGGTTCACCACCTCGGCGATCTGCCCCGGCATACCCTCTCGCCCGGTCTTCGTCTTACGGAACTGGGCCCGTAGCCCGGCGCCCACAATGAAAACAAAAAAGCCGACGGTAAGGATGGTGGCCGGTACGATGTATCCCCAGGAGAGTTCATAACCAGGGGCAAAATCATCGAACACCATGAGCGCCCCGATCACAAAGGAGACCGCCCCCGTTGCGGTGAGCAGCCC
>JAIVHB010000005.1 GCA_020201275.1 Rhodothermaceae bacterium
ACTGCCCGAAATTATCCGCGATCTATTAATTCTCCAACGCTCCCCGGCGGCTTTTTAAAAAAGCCGCCACATGGTTCGACTTCGGTCGTCGCTCCGCCCTTCGACTCCGCCCTTCGACTCCGCCCTTCGACTCCGCTACGCTGCGCTCAGGACTGCGCTCAGGACTGCGCTCAGGCCATGCCCCGACCTGCGCTCACCATGACGTTTATTAAATCAGTTCGCGGCTGTTTCCGTTACAGGTTCGGCGTTTTTCACATAGTGATCGAGCCAGGTCAGGGTTTCCCAAAGCATGTGAAGCACCGATTCACGTGCCCGGTATCCGTGGCTTTCATGAGGCAGCATCACCAGTCGCGTGGTTCCGCCCAATCCGGCAATGGCCTGGTACAGGCGTTCGCTCTGAAGCGGGAAGGTTCCTGAATTGTTGTCGGCCTCGCCGTGGATGAAAAGTATCGGCGTTTTGATCTGGTGCGCAAAGAAAAATGGCGACATTGTGATATACAATTCGGTATCATCCCAGATGGTACGTGCTTCGGCCTGAAAACCGAACGGAGTAAGGCTGCGGTTATATGCACCGCTGCGGGCGATTCCCGCTTTAAACAGATCGCTGTGGGCCAGCAGATTAGCCGTCATGAACGCGCCGTAGGAATGTCCGCCCACAGCAACACGGTTTGGATCGGTTACTCCACGTTCTTCACCCATACTGATGGCCGCTTTGGCGTTCATTATCAATTGTGCGATAAAGGTATCGTTGGGCTCTTCGCCATCCTCACCAATTACCGGCATCGACGCGTTGTCAATTACGGCGTAACCCTGGGTTACCAGCCACTGCGGACCCCAATATCCGATGTTGGTGAAGGAATAGGGAGACCCGGTTACCTGTCCGGCTGCATCGGCACTGCCGAACTCGCGCGGATAGGCCCAGATTACAGTCGGCAGCGGTCTCAACCCGTCTTCCCGCTCATATGATACAAACTCCCGGGTTACGTCCTTGTACTGGGGAGTGGGATGTTCGAAATGAGTGAGCTGCCGCATTGAACCATCACTGAGATTGCGGAGAAAGAAATTTGAGGGTTCCGTGGTGCTCTGTCGGGTTGTAATAACCTCCAGGTTTCCCTCATCCTTCATGGTCACTACCATCTCGTAGTAGGGCGGTTCAGATTGCCAGAGCCGTTCTGTATCCCCGGTTTCGGTATTGTAGGTGTCAAGAAATGGCCGGTTGCCGTCGGGTGATGCCCCCATGCCGGTCATGAACAGCGTTTTATTGTCGGAAGCAAACAACAGGGTAGCCTGACCGTCGTCGCCGATCTGCATCATGGGTGTGCCGGGATCGTTGTACCGGTCTTCATAATTGCGTTCACGCAGCAGGGTTTGCCCCGATGCCGGGCTGTCGGGGCTTACCGCCCAAATACGTTCCGTGCGTGTGGCCCGCCAGTTTTCGCGAACCATGGCAAAATTGCCGAGACCCCACCAGAGTCCTCCAAAACGGTCCTGCAGCCTGGCAAGTTCAACCGGCTTGCCGCTGAATGGGGCATCCATCATGTAGACCACATCCCGGATCTCGGCTTCTGTTCTTGGATCGCCGCCGTCCTGAGCCTCAACCCAGGCAATCGATGCAGGTGCATCATTCCGCCAGGTTATGGAGCGCCGGCCCTCATTGGTGGAATTGAACCCGAGCGGGACTTCCGTAAGCAGAGGCAAGCTTTCTACGGTGTAAACTGTTCTGCCGGCCCGGTCGGTAATCTCGGTTGTCTGCGGAAACCGGAATGCAGGAACGATGTAGCTGTAGGGCCGGCTAAGCGTTGACAGCATCAGATAATTGCCATCGGGCGAGGGCGACATCGTACTGATCACGCCGGTGCGGTTCAGGCTGGTAACCCGGCCATTCATGTCTGCAGCAACGATTTCGGATGTGAAGTAATAGTCGAACAGATCTTCATGATGTGTGTTCTGAAGCATATCCTGGTACGTTCTGGCAGGTGTGGTACGTCCCAGGTTTTGCTGTATTACCGGCCCTGAAGGGGCAAGGGGCGCTACGGGAACGGGACCACGGTTGGCGGGGATTCTTTTCACATAGAGCATCGCGCCATCGGGATGCCAGGTATGGCTGGCCCCGTAGAATGCGTCGTTAACCATAAAATCGACGAGTCTGCGGGCGCTGGCATCCCCGGTTTCGGCAACCCAGAGTTCGATCCCGTCATTGGTGGTATGCGTAAATGCAATTCTGCTTCCATCGGGCGACCAGCGCATATTGCCAAGGCGTGGATTCGCCGGCAGACCTGTAATATCACGGGTGTTACCGGTTTCGATATCGAGCAGGCTCATGCCGTAGACAAAACTGCCACGGCTGCCACCGTTTGTGGCGGGGTTTACACGGATACCGGCCAGGCGCAGTTCAGGTTGGGCAAGCTCTTCGATTGAGGGCAGGCTGGGCCGGTCCATCAGCAGCATGGTTGAGCGGGTGGGGTCGAGACTGGTACCGGGTGAGGGGGCGCCGTCAACCAGATCTATAAGCTCCTGAGGTGGCAGCTGGTAGGTTATATTCACATCATCATGCTGGGCCTTCACAGGCAGAATGGCCGCAAAAACAAATACAACGGCTGTCAGTTTGGTGATGATTAATTTATTCTTGTTCATGGCGTAACTATGTTGAGGTGAAGTTGGCTCAAAAAAACTGTATACCCGGATTACAGGGCCGTCCGGCTGGTTAAATTAGGGTATGTTTAGATTAGGTGATATCATAAGTATATACAAATGTATTGGGGTAAAAAGATGTTACTTGTGGCAGTATTCCATGCATACTCTGCATATGGATGGCGAAAGCAAGGAGAAAAGACGTGGAGGTAACCAGGTAACAAGGATCCTGCTAAATGGATTTGTTTTTCGTTCTTCATCCACATAAACTTATTGAAACTTCAGCGGGTGTGTTTTGTTAATAGCAACGGTTCACTGTTTATAAAAACGACCCACCGTTTATAGCAGGTTGTTATCAATGGTAGCATACATTTCGGTTTAAAGAGCCTGTTCTGGCGCATAATTACTGTAATGGAGTTATACACCCATATCATTCCCTCACATTATCCCGTGCCACCGGATTATAGGAATAAATGGCCTGTTAACCGGTTACATCGGTGGGCTCGAACGCAAAGCCGCTCTTCTGCAGCACGAGGGCATACCCATGCAGGCCAGCCTGTTCGGGTGGTCATTTTAATTATTGGCCTGGCAGATACAAGACAGTGAAAAGGCAGAAGTTAGAAGGCGTGAGGCAGAAGTTGGGGGGGTTGAGCTGTGCAGTGCGCGGCACTGCACACATACTTCGACTTCATCCCGGAGTACCGGGACTGCGCTCTGTATGACGGGGTGAGCACTTCCAAACTCAATTGCTCAATTGCTCCGTAGATCCCTAACTCAAAAACCGGGCTGTTCAAAAATCCCGGTAAATCCCCGGGATCACGCACAAATCCCCACTTCCCTATTCTACTGTTCACTACCTCCAGCTTTCCCACGTCCAAAATCTGCTTCAACGACCGGTATAGCGGTGGAAAAATTCGGCCATCCTAAGCAGCCTGTCTAACCGCTGCACTATATTGCCGCTGCGCGATAATTCATGGCTGGCACCGGGGTATCTCACAAATTCAACCGGTTTTTCCAGGATTTTGAGGCTTTTGTACATCATTTCACTCTGGCTCACACCGGTGCGCAGGTCCACATCCCCGTGCAGAATGAGCAGGGGGGTATCGATCTGGTCCACCCAGGTGTAGGGCGACTCCCTGTCAAGTACAGCCTTCACATCTGCATCCCAGGGATAGCCATCGAAACGATCGGGAATAAGGCGCCAGGCGTTGCCCTCGCCCATAAAGGTGGTCAGCTCATATACGCCCCGTTGGGCGGCAGCGGCACTGAAGCGGTGGTCATGCGCAACAATCCAGGCAACGAGATACCCTCCGTATGAACCTCCGGTTACCACCATCCTTTCAGGGTCGGCCCAAGTCTCAGCTGCAGCCCGGTCGGCAGCGGCAAGCACGTCGTTCATGGGGCCGAACCCCCAGTCATTGTGATTGCCATGCTGGAAATCACGGCCGTACCCGCCCGAGCCCCGCGGATTGGCGTAGACAATACCATATCCCATGGCGGCAAACAGCTGGAATTCGTGCCACATCGTTGCCTCGCCCGGGCCCCACATGGCCGAAGGCCCGCCGTGGATCTGCAGCAGCAGTGGGTATGATTCATCCTCATCGAAAAATGCAGGCTTCATTATCCAGTATTCAATTACGAAACCGTCGGATGTGGCCAGGGTATGCTTTTCCGGGAAACTCAGCCTTTTTTCACCGAGCCAGACGCTGTTATGGGTTGTAATCCTCTCCGCACGGCTCATGTCGTCGCGGGCGACGTATATTTCGAAGGGATTGGCCACCTCAGTAAGTACAAAGGCTATTTGGTTTCCGCGGATGTCATAGTCGCGGATACCCGTATCGTTTGAGCTGAGCTGCCGGTGTTCGCCAGTCCGGATGTCAAAACGGTACAGCGGAAATCCGCCGTTGGCCGGTGCCACCGCATAGATGTGGCGGCTGTTGGAAGACCATTTGATGTTGCCGGCCGAACGGTCGAAATTTTCTGAAATGAAGCGGTACGATCCATCACGTGCATCAAGTATGCCGATCATGGTTTGGGCATACCCGCGGTCGGTCTGGTCGGATGCGAGAAAAGCAATATAGCGGCCGTCGGGCGAGTAGACGGGGTTGAACAGGCTGTAATCGGGGATATCCAACAGAACGCTAAGACCTGACTCGTCGCGACCGCTTGCGTAAAGGGTACTCCGTGTTACCCGGTCGGGATGAAGGGTATCATCGGCCGGACCCTGAAAAACGATTCTCATACCATCGGGCGACCAGCTGCCGGCCGAATAGGATTGGTAACCCCGTGTAACAGCGACCGGTTTGCCATTCCCGTCTGCCGGAACAGTTAACAGGTGGCTGAACGTAATTTCAGGCTGCAATCCCGTTTCGGACAAAAAATTGAGGCGGTTGATAATACGGGGGTTCTGCTGGTCCTCATTTTTTCGGAGCCAGGCCCGAATTTCATCCAGGTTTCCGTCCGGATCGGGTTTGGTCTCACCGGGTTCGAAAGGTATTCCGAGTACCGGCTTTTCGTGATCCCATGAATGGCGTTCAGAAGATAGCAGTTCATCACCGGCAATCTGATTATAGTCGATTGAGGTTGAGAACAGGATACTTTTGCCATCGGGCGACCAGGCCGGTGAACCAGCACCGTATTCGTAATCGGTTAGCTGCCGGGCTTCCCCTCCCGTCATGGACAGCAGAAAAATCTGCGGTTTATCATTTACGGCCCTCGTGAAAGCTACAGTCTTTCCATCCATACTCCATGCAGGCTGTGTGGCGCTCTCTTTTCCGTAGGTCAGCTGTCTTGGTTCCGAGGTACCGTTGGCAGCAACAAGAAACAGCTGAGTGTCATATCTGTATTCCCCCTGGTTTTCCTCATCATCCTGGACACGTTGGAGCGTGTAAATGATATACTTCTCATCGGGTGAAATTCCGACCGATCCGGGCTGCCTGATCTGCAGCAGCTCTGTAGCGGTTATCGGCTGGTTTCCGGTTTGTGCCTGCAGGGCAAATGCAAAACTTATTAGGATCAGGGTGATAATAAAAATTCGATATTTCATTAATGGCCGGGTGGTTGATTGTTTATGTTGGATGCGCACTGACTATGGCAGAGAAAAACATTGGTAAATACGGTAATCTTATGTCCGGGTCAAATGTTGCTTCTTATTGTAATAAGGCTGAAAATCAGGAGTTTTGAGAACTGCCGGGCCTGTTGAGGTTGGCCTCTGTAGCTCCCCATCCGCCACCTGATTCCGAACATAATCTGTAATGTTCAACCTGCGGATGTTTTTCCAGTATAGAATGAACGAGCCTTCGCAGCGTACCGGTTCCCTTGCCGTGTATAATCCGGATCGTGAAGATGTTTCTGGTAAGGCACTCATCGATATAGTCGGGAATTAGATATTTGATCTCAGCCGGACGGAAGAGATGCAGATCAAGTGTGCCATCGATAGGTAATTCCACTGGTTCCATAACATGAGAAATTACCTGATGAGCAAGTCAATTAAAAGCTGACCGCCAGTGTTTTTGCGAATGGTAAAGTCCTTTATATTGATGGTAATGTAAATTTGTAAAGTACCACCCGGTAATCCGCACAATATTTGACAAGTTACAGTCATAATTATCAGGGAATAATAAGCGGGTTTTAAACGGTTTTTTTTCACTTTAATGGGGAAATGGAAATAAAAAAAGTGGGGCTGTACATTAATTGGCGAGATTTAGTCAATAACGATCAATTAAATTGAGTAATTATAATAGACTCATTATATTTGTTCAATAACATTATTTTATCATCTACGTGAAATTTAGTTTCGATCAACAAATGTTTGATATAAGTCGTATTAAAGGCCCGGTTCTGATACTGCCTATCTTATTACTCCTCTTCACACTGCTAACTGGGAACCGGGCCTTTTCTCAATCTGATCGTGCACCGGTCATAACCCTGGGCGATGATGTACGCTTCCGCCTGGGTGGAACCTTCCAGCCCCGATTCACCTATGATCAGTTTGGCGGTGTGGATGATGCCGGTAATGAAGTCAGTACCGCCGCTTTTGGTATTCGCCGCGCCAGGCTTCGTTTATATGGGCAAATCGGAAGTGATATCGTGATCTTCTTCCAGATGGAAGGTTCCGGTACAAGTACCCAGTTAATGGATATCAGGGTAGCTTACCGGCTCTACAACGACTGGTTTATCAGGGCAGGACGTTTTGTTGGCGCACAGCCCCGTGTTTTCGCCATCACATCACACAGCAGCCTCGATGTGATCGAACGTCCTGCAATCGGCGAAGTCTGGGCCCGTGGCACGCTTGGTGCCGACGGCCGCGACTATGGTGTTGAGCTGTACTATAAAACATCGGATGCCGAACTCCGCCTGTTTGCACATAATGGTGCGAATAACGACAATTTCCGCCCTAATACGGGTGGAAACAGACCTTCTGACAACAGGGGCTTTAATCCGGCCTTGTCTGCCTACGCTTCATACAACCCATCATTCTTTGACGGACTTGAAGTTGGTCTTTTCGGGGGCTACAATCCTTCGGAAAACAGCAACACAGCCTATGCCTCACCGTTTGAAGGCCGCAAATATTCAAACTATTCGGGTCATATCTATTGGGGTGCAGATCCCGGTTCACAGCCTGTAAGGATCAAGGCTGACTATTTAGGTATCCGGTACAAATCGTTTTTGATGCCCGGAACTGATGGTACCTTCCCTCAGACTTTCCAGCAAACAGTATCAGGCGCGTCGCTGTTTGCATCGGTCATGCCTTCGAAAGCCGTTGAAGCCTTCACAAGAGTTGAATATATCGATTTTGGTCATATGGATGACACTTACGATACCTTCCTTACATTCGGTGCCACATATAGTATGAGCGCGGCAAGAGGTAAAGCATTCGGTAACGCCAGATTAACCCTGGCTTGGTCTGGTCGCTATTACAACGAATCCCAGTATCAGCCCCGCAACACCATAACCCTGCAGTCACAATTCTTCTTCTGACCTCCAAACGTCACCTGAGCATGGCCTGAGCGCAGCCGTCATCCAGAGCGCAATCCCCCAATCCGTCATCCAGAGCGCAATCCCGGCTTGCCGGGATGAAGTCGAAGGATGTCGCGCTATGAAATAGCGCTGCAGCGTTCACCAGGTGAAATCATTTAAAAGGAGTGTTCGTGCCCATTCATCACACTCAAATGCAGCCCCCCGGCCCGCTATAATTTAACTCAGGTTAATGAACACTCTCTGCTTTTCTGAACACTTCGAACACTTCGAACATTCTAAACACTCTTCAGTCCCAAATTAAACTGTGCAGTGCGGCGCACTGCACACATACTTCGACTACATTTCCTGCTGCGCACGAAATTGCGCTCAGTATGACGTTATGGGTCGCCACTTCCAAATTCCCTAGTTCTATTGTTCTATTGTTCCCTAGTTCTACTGTTCTATTGTTCCCTAATTCCCACCCCCCCGTCTCTTTATCCTCATTTTTTTATATATTTGTGATGAAGAGGGTTCTGAAAAGCGTCAATATAACCGCACGCCGGGAACAGGCGGAACCGGATTTGTGTTGTGCTCATCTCATTACATAATCACAAGAAACGATATACTTTGATCTACGTAACCCGTAAAACACATTTTAATGCTGCCCATCGTCTACACAATCCGAAAAAATCGGATATATGGAACGAGAAGGTTTACGGGAAATGCAACCATCCCAACTGGCACGGCCACAATTATGTGCTGGAAGTTACCGTTGCAGGTGAGCCCGATATTGACACCGGTTATGTGGTGGATCTCGGTACGCTTAAAAAGGTTATCGAAGACCGTGTGATCAACAAATGCGATCACCGGAATCTGAATCTTGATGTCGATTTCCTTGCTGGCATTATTCCGACATCCGAAAACCTGGTCCGGGCATTTTTCCTGGAACTGAAAGATGAAGTTGAAAAAATTTCATCGGTGGGATCGAAACTCCACTCCGTTCGGTTATACGAAACAGAGCGCAATGTCGCTGAGTACAGACCGTGACTGGCTTTACTCTCACAATTGTAATTCGACATACTAATACAGACCATAAACATGATCACTACCAATTTGAAAAGAGTTTACGACCCGACTTTTGTCGTAACACCCGAATATAAAGAATCACTGCCGGATCTGCAGAACGGTCCTGCCTCACTTATTGAAGGAGCCAATGTGCCCATTCAGCAGGTGGGCATCTCCAACTTCAAACTGCCTCTGGTTTTCCCGACAAGAAACGGCAAAAATATTACCCTCGAAACCTCTGTCGACGGCTATGTGAGCCTTGATGCGAACCAGAAGGGCATCAATATGAGCCGCATAATGAGGAGTTTCTATAAGTTCAAGGATGAAATTTTTCATCAGGATGTTCTTGAATACATACTGCGGATGTATAGGGATGATCTGGGCAGTAAGTCCAGTTATCTGCACCTCACGTTCAATTATCCAATGCTGCTAGATAGTTTGCGTTCCGACATGCAGGGTTATCAGTATTATGCTGCCAGCCTTGAGGCCAGCATGGATGAAAAGGGTGTTATGCGCCGTTTTATGCACCTTGAATTCGTGTACAGCAGCGCCTGCCCCTGCTCTTTCGAGCTCGCAGAACATGCCCGTGAAACACGCGATGTTGCCGCCATTCCCCACAGCCAGCGCAGTGTAGCTTACCTTACCGTGGAGCTGAAAGATGCCATGTTCGTGGAAGATATTGTGGAATTATGCCGTGAAGCCCTGGTAACCGAAACCCAGGTCATGGTAAAGCGTGAAGACGAACAGGCATTTGCAGAGCTGAATGGTGCACATCAGAAATTTGTGGAAGATGCAGCAAGGCTGATGTATCAGGTGCTCGACCGCCATCCCAACGTGAAGGATTTCGTTGTAAGGTGCGTGCATATGGAAAGCCTGCACAGCCACGATGCGGTAAGCCGAATAGCGAAAGGCATACCCTGCGGACTCCGGTAAGACCCGGTTGAAATCTGTTTGAACGTACGTACTTGAACAGATTTAAAAGGAAGTGCTCATCAGGTTCCGTTACTGGAGTCTGTTGAGCCACCTCAATTTATTTTTTTGATTTGGGTCTGTCAGGCAGGTTTACCGTGAATGTGCTACCCTTACCGGGTTTACTATCTACAGCTATTTTACCACCGTGTTTCTCGGTGAATTCCTTACATATCTGAAGTCCCAACCCACTGCCTTTTTCACCGTTGGTACCGCTTGAGCTCGGTTTATAATCGATCCTGAACAACTTAAGCCGCTCCTCTTCCCGCATACCGACACCGCTGTCTTTTACTTCGATATCCACGCTGCCTTCCTGGCATTTTACACCGACCGTAATATGGCCCCCCGGTCGTGTAAACTTGATGCCGTTGGTAATCAGGTTTCGGAGTATGGAATGCAGCATTTCACGGTCGGCGTATACAGTAGTCCCATCCGGAACATCATTACGAAGTTCGATCTTTTTGTTATATGCAGGACCGGCAACTACCTGGTAGGTCTGCTCAAGCAGCATCCTCAGGTCAACATTGTCGGGTGAATGGTTTATCTGGTCGCGCTGTGTTCGCGACCATTCAAGAAGGTTTTCAACCATGGAATAGGTAGAAATGGTATTATCGTAGAGCAGCCCGATATACTCTTTCAATTCACTTTCAGAGAAATTGTTACCCTCATTCAGGATCATCTCAAGCATACCGATACTTCCTGCAAATGGATTCCTCAGGTCGTGGGCAAGTATTGAAAAAAGCTTGTCTTTCTGCATGTTGATGTCGTTCAGCTTTCGGTTGAGCCGCCTCACCTGCTCTACTTTTTTCTTCCGGTCGGTAATATCCAGTGAATAGCCTGTTGTTCCAATAATCTTTCCGTTTTGGTCTTTAACAGGCGACTTGTACGTCTCAAACCAGACTTCACCCGAACCAACATTCATCTTTTCCTGGTTAACCCGGGTTTTGCCTTTCCTGATCACATTCTGATCTTCTCTGATATACTTGCGTGAACGTTTTTCCGGATTGATGTCGAGTTCGGTCTTGCCAATCATCTGGTGAACACTGTCAAAGTTGCAGGCACGCGCAAACTTATTATTGACCAAAATGAACTTGCCTTCAAGATCTTTCAACCAGATATAGCCGTTCTGATTTTCAATTAATGCCGACAGGTAGGCCTCCCGCTGCCGCAGTGCTTCTTGTGCATTTTTCTGTTCGGTGATGTCACGTATATGTCCGTACCATACAATATTGCTGTCATTTCCATGCTGAGGTGTTGAATCCGCCTGAATCCAGATCCAATTCTCCTCCCGGTTTTTGATGCGGAATTCTCCGTGCCACCTGCACATATTTTGTGCTGAACCACGTATGGATGTGAAGAGTGCGGGTATGTCGTCGGTATGAATTCTGCTCAGAACCTGTCTGAAATCGGATTTGATTAATTCGGCCTTAACTCCGGAAAGCTCTTCGATACTGTCGCTGATGTAGGGTATATGAAAAGTTCCATCCGGGGTTAAAATAAAAGTGTAGATGGCCCCCGGAATATTTTTGGTCACATGTTGCAGGCGTTGATTGTTAACTACCTGCTGGGTGATATCCCTTACTACGAACAGCACTTCATCATTGTCGCTTTTTACAACCCTTGCCTCATAATTTCGGGTCGATCTGTCTATGACAAGCTCATATTCAAAAATCACCCTGTTGCCACTCCTGAAAACCTCTTCTATATGATCAAGGCAAAGTGTTGCAGCCTCATCAGGCAGGATATCACGTATATGCTTGCCAGGAATTTCTTCCGGTGGTATCAGCAGATCGCCCGGCTCCGACGCATGTGCATCCAGGAATGTGCCATCACGCGACAGCCTGAATATAAGATCCGGCAGGGCATCCAATAATGCTTTGTTGCGGGTTTCACTTTTTCTGAGCAGAAGCTCACGTTGCTTTCTGTTCTCTGTATTGGCCAGAAGATCGGCAAACAACCTCAAAATCTGTATCTCGTCAACATCCCACTTTCGATAACCGATCACAGAATCCAGCCCGACAAATCCAAGACATTCAGAATCGAAAATCATGGGAATTGTAATACTCGATTTAATGCCCTGATCTTCAAGAAGTTTTTTCAGGGTTTTATCTGTGTCAGGCAGGTCTTCCACTGAATGGATATACACATTCTCTCCGGCAATGTGGCTGTTAACCAGGTCACCCAGATAATTCAGGGGCTGATTCTGCAAATTCTGAATTTCCAGACTGATTCCATCCGCACACCATTCATGCGTGTTGGTGAAAAGCCGGTTATTAAAATCGTACCGGAAAACATTTACCCTGTCGGCACCTGTAAACTGGCCGATATCAGCAAGGGCCTCATGGGTGCGCCTTCCCATATCTGATGTCGGTACGCTGGCAAAATCCATAGCAATACGGGTTACCATTTTGTGCATGTCAAAATGGTTGCCAGTCGTCTTGAAATCTTCTGATCGGGCTGATTCTTCATTGAGCACAAGCAGGCAGGATGAGGTTTTGCTCCCGTTTCCCGGTATTCTGCTGCATTTTACCTGATACCGGCACTCACCATAGTCACTTTTCCCCGTATATGTGAATTCGGTTGTCTGGTATCCTTTCTGAAGGTTACGGATGGCATTGAAATACAGACTTTTATCATCGCACCCAAAAACGTCCATCCAGATTTCACCTATCATCCGGTGATCCATAATGCGGGCAGTGCCTGGATTTTGGTGATAACACTGCATGATCATTCCGTTCTGATCTGCGAGAAAAATCAGATGTTTACCCGGTGATGTAGAATAGTCGTTATGTGCAGCCTTGTATAGTTGCATTGAGCCTTTACCGGCGTTTAAGTCCTTGAAAGATGAGTACGGAACGTATATAGAGTAGCAATGCTGGTGCAATAATATTAAATAATTTTAATATAAATTCTGATAAAATGTTCCCGAATACTCAGTAATTGTTTGGTCCGATACCCGATAATTCACACCCGAAATAAAAGCGGTGTGAATGTGTGTAGTCGGATCAGACTGCCTTACTGCCAGGCAGAGTAAATCTGAACGTACTACCTTTACCGGGCTTGCTGTCTACTACAATGGCCCCGCCGTGCCGGCTCACAAATTCACGGCACACATGCAAACCGATACCGGTTCCTTTTTCCCCGTCCGTTCCCTTGCCTATATATTGATAATCGATATCGAAAATTCTTTTCTGGCTGTTCTTCTTAATACCAATGCCGTTATCGGTTACAGAAATTTCGATGAACCTGCTCTTAACTTCAGCCCTTACCTCGACTATACCGTCCTGATCAGTGAATTTTATGCCGTTAGACAGCAGGTTTTTCAGTATCGTTCTGAGCATATTCTTGTCGGCATACACAAATGTGCCCTTCTTAATGCGGTTCAGAAGCTGGATGTTCTTTTTCCCGGCAATGTAATTCAGGGCAAAAAAACTCATCTCGGCAATGTAATGCAGATCGATTCGCTCGGGCGAGAAATTGATCCGGTTCTGCTGGGTCAGCACCCATTCAAGCAGGCTTTCCAACAGCTGGTATGTCGATTGCGACTGATTATAGATCATCTCCAGCATTTTTCGTAAATCATCATTGCTGAAAGAATCGAGATCATCGAGCACCATCTCGAGCAGGCCGAGGCATCCAGCAAAGGGACTGCGGAAATCGTGTGCAATAATGGAAAACAGTTTGTCTTTCTGAATGTTGGAATTGCGCAGTTTCACATTCAGTTTTCTGGTTTTCTGTATTTCCTGCTTTTTTGCTGTAATATCCTGAATGGATACGGTAATGCCATCGCTGTAGTTCTGAATGACCACCTGCAGCCACGATCTGTTACTTTTTTTCCCCTTGGCCGATATTTCGTATTCAAGGGCCGAACCGGTTCCCAGCACTTCCACCATTTTCTCAAACTGTGCTGCCGGCAGGCTTCCGGGAGCACTTTCAAGCAGGCGTGTTCCCGTGAGGTCATCCTTGTCTGTACCCAAAATGCTGCAGGCTTTGCGATTGGCAAATGTAAATCGGAGATCGGTTACCATTCCCGACCGGTCATATACCGGCTTAAAAGACATCACTGCATTCGGTGAGCGGTCGAGCAGATCTTTTAACAGCCTGACATTTCTGTCATCAGCCGGCCTGTTTTTTACAAGAATATGGTAGACCGGTTGAGCCGGTTCCGGCAAGGCTACTTCAGTAACGGATACTTCAAAATATCTGAGTTCATTCCCGATGTACCCGGAAACCGTTGACTGGTGTCCGGAAGATGATAAACTGTCACTGAAAAGGGACCTGGCGATTTCATCGCTAACACCGGCAGGAAAGACACTGGAAAAATGTTGAGAAACATAACAAGCTTCCGCTCCGAAGTTGTTATCTGAAGTACCCATACCGGAATAATCATCTGAACGCAGGTATAAAATCTGCCCGTTAGTATCGAGCAGACAGAACACGTCGGATAGTGCAGAAATTTCTCGGCTGTGGTGAGTTATCACAATTGTTTGTTCACTTCAGGTGAATTCAGGTCTTTTAGGGTACTAATCCGCATAAATTTTGCAGTTCAGTATTTTGTACCTGATTGCCAAGCAGCTAGTTCCCGTACAAGAGCACCGGAATGCGTTTTTTGTTCACTCTATCCGAATGCTGATGTGAGCAGTCTCTCATGCTCTGCCTGATGAATTTTCTGAGAACCGGCTGCCGGCGATGCGGAGGCCGGCCTTCCTTCATAGCGGATTGTAATGTCGCCTGTAATCCGGTCAAACCTCGGCTTTATAAAGTTCCAGGCGCCCATATTTCGGGGTTCTTCCTGGCACCATACGACCTGGCTAACTTTTTTGTATTCTTTCAGAACAGCAGTTATGTCTTTATCTGGGAAAGGATAAAACTGTTCAAGCCGAACAATGGCTGTGTCTTCAATCTTTCCATCCATACGGTGGTTGTACAGATCGTAATAAACTTTACCGGAACAGAAGATGATGCGTTTTACATCGTCGGGATTAACATACTCGTCCGGGATCACCGCATTAAACGTGCCTTCGCCCAGTTCGCTGGTACTGGAGACTGCCAGGGGATGTCTCAGGAGGCTTTTCGGGGTCATTATGATGAGCGGCTTCTTCTTTTTCTGAAGTGCCTGCCTGCGCAAAATGTGGTAAAACTGGGCCGGTGTGGTACAATTGGCAACCTGCATATTATCTTCAGCGCATAACTGAAGAAACCGTTCGAGTCGCCCCGACGAGTGCTCGGGACCCTGTCCCTCATAACCATGCGGGAGCAGCAGAACAAGGCTGCATTTCTGACCCCATTTTGCTTCACTGGCCGCGATGTACTGATCAATGATGATCTGGGCACCGTTTACGAAGTCGCCGAATTGCGCTTCCCATAATACAAGTGCTTCGGGTGCCGCGGTACTGTAGCCGAACTCAAATCCAAGGGCGGCAAACTCGCTCAGCAGGCTGTTGTATACCTTGAAGTGCGCCTGCTCATCGGCCAGATTATTTAGCGGAATGTATTCCTGGCTGGTATTGGTACCGTGCAGAACCGAATGCCTGTGGCTGAATGTTCCCCGCTCACTGTCCTGCCCTGCGAGCCTGATGGGTACATTTTCAATGAGCAGTGTTGCGAAAGCAAGTGCTTCGGCATAACCCCATTCAATTTTCTTCTCATCATTCTCAACAATTTCATTCCTTTTCGCCAGAATCCTGAGCAGTTTGGGATTGGCATCAAAATCATCTGATACCTTGTTCATACGATACGCCAGCTCTTTAAGCCGGTCAACAGGGAATGTCGTATCAGACAGTTCACCCCAGTCTTTTTGGGTCTGTTCGTCGCGTTCGAGAAGTTTTTTGTTCAATTCGTATGTTGGCAGGCTTTTGGCCTCATCGAACGCTTCTTCAAGCAAGTCCTCAAATTCCCTGAACAGGTCATCGACCTCTTTCTGGGTAAGTTCGTTTTTACGCAGCAGTTCGGCGGTATAGATTTCCCGAACACTTTTATGCCCTTTGATCTCGCGGTACAGGCTGGGTTGTGTAAAACCGGGTTCATCACCCTCGTTGTGCCCGTGCTTGCGGTAACAGATGAGGTCGATGATCACATCCTTGCCGAATTTCTGCCGGTAATCAAGGGCAAGGCGCATGGCGTGAACTGCAGCCTCGGGATCGTCTCCATTGATGTGGAAAATTGGTGCAAGGATCATTTTTGACAAATCACTGGCGTACTGCGTCGACCGGCCGTCTTTTGGCAGAGTGGTAAATCCGATCTGGTTGTTGATGATCAGGTGAATCGTACCACCGGTCTTGTAACCGTCGAGCTGCGACATATTCAGGGTTTCGGCTACTACGCCCTGGCCTGCAAAAGCCGCATCGCCGTGAATGAGAAGCGGGATAACCTTTCGTGAGGCGTCGGGATCGCTCATCAGATCCTGTTTTGCCCGTACAGCCCCTTCAACAACCGGGTTAACCGATTCCAGATGGCTTGGATTGGGCATCAGCACCAGATCGATCTTTTTGCCGGATGTGGTCTGGAATTCACCACGGGTGCCGAGGTGGTATTTCACATCTCCGGTACCCTGAGCCGATGCAGGGTCAATATTGCCCTCAAATTCGGAGAAGATCTGCCTGTAGCTTTTATTCATCAGGTTCACAAGCACATTCAGCCGGCCCCTGTGGGCCATACCGAATACAATCTCATCCACATTGTACTCCGCGCATTTTTCTATCATGAAATGCAGGGCAGGAATGGTTGTATCGGCACCTTCAAGGGAAAACCGCTTGTGACCTACATATTTTTTATGCAGAAACTCCTCAAAAGCCGATGCCTGATTGAGTTTGTGCAGAATATCCTTCTTTTCATCCTTGGAAAGGTTGGGTGAATTCGTGGTCGACTCCATCTTTTCGATGAGCCAGTTGCGCTCATCCAGATTGAGAATGTGCATGAACTCCGCCCCGATGTGGCGGCAGTATGTTTCACGCAGCAGTTTAACGATTACCCTCAGTTTGGCATTCTCAAAGCCTCCCAGGCCACCGCAGTAGAATTCCCGGTCGAGGTCCCACATGGTGAGGCCATGATATTCAAAATCGAGCTCGGGATTGTGGCCCGGACCATGTTTGAGCGGGTTCAGATCTGCCAGCATGTGCCCGTGGGTGCGGTACATGCTTATCAGGTGCATCACAGCGATGGCTTTCTTGGTCGCTTCCGAAGTACTGCCCTTGCCATCGAATAATCCGGTATATATATCCCTTCCGTATGGAATAGGGTCGTAGGGGATGTTCAGGTCGGCGAATATCTGGTCGAAGAAATCCAGATCGCCGATAAGCAGGTCGTTGATCTTCTTCAGGTATGATCCCGACTCCGCTCCCTGAATGATCCGGTGATCGTATGTTGAGGTGACCGTCATCACACGGCTTATACCGAGATGGTTCAGCAACTCGGGCGCCATACCCTGGAACTCGGCGGGGTAGTTCATCGCCCCCGTGGCTATGATGGTGCCCTGCCTGTTCATCAGCCTCGGCATTGACGATACCGTACCAATCGTACCGGGGTTGGTTATACTGATGGTGGTCCCTTCAAAATCGCTGACCTCCAGTTTTCCTGTTTTAGCCCGTTCGATAACATCCTGGTAGGCATACAGGAATTCGTAGAAGTTCATCTTGTCGACACCCTTGATGTTCGGAACAACCAGGCTGCGGGATCCGTCGCGGCCTTCCACATCCACAGCAATACCGAGGTTCACCTGTGCCGGTATGGCCCTGTGAGGTGCACCAGTTTCATCTTCATGGTAAAAATGGTTCATCATGGGGAACGCTTCAAGCGCTTTGATGATGGCCCAGGCGATGAAATGGGTGAGGCTTGCTTTGGGTTCGCCGCGCTGTTCAAGGTAGCTGTTGATGATGGCGCGGTCTTCCATCAGCATTTTTACGGGGAGTACCCGCAGGGAGGTAGCCGTGGGGATCATCAGGCTTTCCACCATATTGTCGGAAATCTTGGCCGCAACGCCTTTTATTTTCGTAAGCCCGGTACCCTCAGGCAGAACGGGTGCTTTCTTCGCGGGCTTCTTTTTCTCTTGGGGCTCCGCCTTTTCGGTCGGGGTCGCTTCTTTTTCCTTTACAGCAGGGGCGCCGTTTGTTGGGGCGGGTTTTTCTTCCGGTTCAGGTTTGCGCTGAACGCCTTCCAGTTCATCAAAATAACTGCGCCAGTGGTCGGGTACGGATGAATTGTCTTCATTGTACTGCTTGTAGAGTTCTTCAACCAGTGCTGCGTTGGGACCGAATAGGGCTTCTAAATTTTTCAAGGATATGGGCTTCAGGTTACCGGCTGGCAGATTATACGGCAGCCAATTAATACGGGATTAGTTGATTTAGCTGAAAGCGGTTTTTCCGGTTAGCAGTGTAAACGTGCCTGTGTAAATTAATAACCTTAAAATTAAGCAATAGCATCATAAAAAACGATAGGATTGATGGCATCAGATGCTTTATATGGTGGGCTCAGATTGCGTATATTTCGCAGCAAAATGAAGGTATAAATTTATTCTGATGAACCCTGTGAAAGAGAAATCCGGTGCCGAGTCTGTAACCTGGAATCTGGCCGACCTCTATACATCCGTTCACGATCCGCGCCTGGCGGCAGACCGGCAGGAAGTACTGGCCGAAGCCGACCGGTTTGCCGATCTCTATAAAGGAAAAATCGCCGATCTCACGCCAGCGGCATACAGCGACGTCCTCAAAACCTACGAAGCCATTCTCGACAGGGTTGGCCGGATAGGGTCATATGCCTACCTGCTCTGGTCAACCAATACCGAAGATGCGGCATATGGCAAGCTGATGCAGGAAGCCAATGAACTCAGTTCTGAAATGTCGCAAAAAATGGTCTTTTTTGATCTGGAATGGCTCAAGTTTCCTGATGAAAAAGCCCGCGAATTTACCGACAGCGAAGAGCTGCGTCCGTACCGGCACTATCTGGAAGCCTCACGGCGGTATAAACCCTTCATGCTTGATGAGAAACAGGAACAGGTTCTCTCCGCGAAGTCGGTAACCGGCAAACAGGCGTGGATCCGTTACTTTGATGAAACACTGGGCGCTGCCCGTTTTACACTCAACGGGCAGGAACTTACGGAGCAGGAGGTGCTCAGCAAGCTGCATGAACCCGACAGAGATTTGCGCATGGAGGCCTCGAAATCGTTAACAGAGGGTTTCAGGGGTATGAAACGTTCCCTTACGTTTGTCTTCAATACGCTCCTGGCCGATAAAAAGACCAACGACAAACTGCGCGGTTATCCCTCCTGGATCAGTTCCCGGAATTTGTCGAACGAAATTGAAGACTCAACGGTAGAAACTCTGGTCGGGGCAGTTACCAACCGGTATGCAACCGTGCAGCGGTACTACAGGCTCAAGTCGAACCTGCTCGGGCTCGACAGCATGAAAGAGTACGACCGGTATGCGCCCCTGCTAAAAGCGGAAACCGTTGTAAAATGGGATGATGCCCGTGATATGGTGCTGAGATCCTACGGTGCCTTTCATCCGGAGATGGGCCGCATAGCATCGCTCTTCTTTGAAGAAAACTGGATCGATGCGGCAATCCGCCCCGGTAAAAGGGGAGGGGCCTACTCGGCATCGACCGTGCCGTCGGTACATCCCTATGTGTTTATGAACTACGACGGCCGAATCCGCGATGTGCAGACACTTGCGCACGAGCTCGGTCATGGTGTGCATCAGTACCTGTCGCGCGATCAGGGTGTTCTGCAATCCGGCACACCTCTTACAACAGCTGAGACGGCATCGGTGTTCGGCGAAATGCTCGTTTTCCAGAACCTTCTGCAAACACTTGATAATCCGCGCGACCGGCTGGCCCTGCTGCTTGGTAAAATTGACGATACCGTTGCCACCGTTTTCCGGCAGGTGTCGATGAACCGGTTTGAACATGCCATACACACCGCCCGCCGAACCGACGGAGAGCTCACCACCGAACAGTACAGCACCATCTGGAGAGAAACCCAGACCAGCCTCTACGGCGATTCTGTTGAACTGACCAGCGACTACGACATCTGGTGGTGCTACATACCGCATTTTCTTCACACCCCGGGCTATGTGTATGCCTATGCTTTCGGGGAGTTACTCGTTCTGGCTCTCTACGAAGTCTACTCACAGGGACGGAACGGATTTGCCGACCGTTACATGGATATGCTAAGAGCAGGCGGATCCGACTGGCCCTCTAATCTTGTCGGAACATTTAACCTCGACATCGATTCACCCGATTTCTGGAACAAGGGTCTTGATGCCATCGATCAGATGGTTACACAGGCAGAACAACTGGCGCAACAAATCTGAATACAACTAACCTGACAGGAATACTATGACGGATAATCAAAACGCCCGGCCGGACGATGTGATTGCCGATGACCGGCGGGAAAAGGAGGCCTTGCAGCGCTTCAAGCTGGCCGTAAAAGACCTGGTCGGCCTCTTTCGTCATGCCGTTAAGGCCGATACGGTATATATGTGCTGGGTTAACCGCAAAAGGAATCAGTTTGTATTCGAAACTGTATCTACTCAGCATGAAAACACTATTTTCGAAGACAGGCTTCCATTCGACGCTCATTTTCTGGCCGCATACCGGGATGTGAATAAAATCGTTGAGCTTGAGGTTGGTACCGATATTTCGCCGGAGGAACTCAGCCATTATTTTGAAACGGTTCCCGTAAGCAACATCACACTCATACCTTTTGTGAGCAAGGGCGAAACGGTTGCAATTACCGTGGTCGAAACCCGGGGGACATCCGACGATCCTGTTTCTGTTGAAAGTGCCGATGCCTATGTGGGCGCACTCAGCAATCTTCTGTTTACATACCTTGAGCTCAGCGATATGAGTGAGCGGGAGAAGGGATGGGAGAAATATGAAGATCAACTCGATCAGATTAACGACAGGCTGGAACGCGTTCAGATGATTGAGAACCTGGCCAGGCTGTTGCTCGAACAGGTACCCGGTGGTATTGTTCATGTGGCAGCCAGGGGTATGGATTCGTGGAATCATGTTTTTTCAGCCGGCGAGTGCCCCACAAGACCTGCTGCAGGTCTTCATATAGAGGAGAAATCGCTGGCCTGGGTAGCCCTTGAATCCGGAAAACCTGAATTTGCAATACACTTCAATGGTACACCCCGCCGTCTGAACCAATTTGAACCACTTGCCACTGGCGCTTCGCTGGCAATACCGCTGCTGATCAATGAACGCAGGCAGATAGTGATGGTTGTGAACCACGCCAATCCGCTGCTCTTCAAAGATTCCTGTAAACACAGGCTGATCAACCTTGTAAGGGTTGCGGCTCTTAAACTTCAATCGGGCCGGGTACGAATCAGTGTGGACGATGATCTGCTCAGCAATGAATTCTCGGCATACCGGCTCGAACTGATCGAAAAGGTGATCGATCTGGAACTTGAACATCTGAAAAATGATAACGGGCTGCATACCTGGGTCGGTTTCGCTACACCGGAAAATCTTGCGGGCTTGCGTACCCGCTACAGGCTGGAATCGCTCAGAGTTATCCAGAATATGTCGGTACTGCGGCTCAACCCGAATGCCCAGGGAGCTAACGGACTCGTGGGTTTGTATACGGAATATTTATTCCTGATCATTGTACAGGACAAACGCGAGGATGCTCTGGCAAAATTTGAAAATTCACTGCGTGCCTCATCCGGCTCTCCGATGATTGTAGAGGGTGATGAGCCGGTAAAATTTCAATTTCAGACTGGCTTCATAAAACTCGATCATACCTACAAAGATTCATATGATGTTATAAAGTCGGCAAAGGAAAAGCTGAACGATCTGATCCGCTCAGGCGCAGTCGGCAAGGCTTAGAGAATAGGGTCATATGGGAAATTTTTACCTGATCATAATCGACGGCCTTGGTGTTGGTGCCCAGGAAGATGCAGCAGATTACGGCGATGCAGGCAGCAATACGCTCGGGCATGTTTCAGAAGCAACCGGTGTAAAGCTGCCCAATTTTGCCCGTCTCGGCCTCGGCAATATCATCCCGCTGCCGTCGGTACCACCGGCCGCTAACCCGGAAGCCGCTTTCGGAAAAATGCGGGAACGATCGTCCGGCAAGGACTCCACAACGGGCCACTGGGAACTGGCAGGTATCCAACTCGAAAAAGCCTTTCCCACTTACCCCAATGGATTTCCGGATCAGGTTACAGATGCGTTTTCGAAACATATCGGTCGGGGTATTCTAGCCAATAGGGCTGCATCCGGAACGCAGGTCATCGAGGAATTCGGTGATGAACACGTGAAAACCGGAAAACCAATAGTCTATACGTCTGCCGACAGCGTGTTCCAGGTTGCCTGCCATGTGGATGTGGTCCCCATTGAACAGCTGTATGAATGGTGTACCACTGCCCGTGAAAAAGTGATGACCGGCCCCCACGGTGTGGGTCGGGTCATAGCCAGACCATTTGCCGGTAAAACGGGTTCATATTACCGGCTAAGCGACCAAAGGCACGATTTTTCGTATATACCACCAGAACCGAACCTGCTTACAGTACTGCAGGCAGCCGGTATTAAAACATACTCGGTTGGCAAGGTTATCGATCTGTTTGCCGAACGCGGATTTACCCAATTCCGCAGAACCAAAAGTAATGATGAGGGAATTGCCCAGTTGCTCAGTGTTATGGCGGCTGTTCAGAACAGTTTCATCTTTGTCAATTTAATCGACACGGATCAGCTTTACGGCCACCGTAATGATGTTGCCGGTTATGCCCTGTGCCTTGAAAACATCGACAGGGCCCTTCCGGCACTCCTGGGTAAAATGGAACCCGGCGATGTTATGCTTTTCACCGGCGATCACGGAAACGATCCTGCTGCACCGGGAACCGATCACACACGGGAGTTTGTGCCACTGCTTGTGTATCCTGCTGATGCCTGTAATAGTGTGGATCTTGGTACACGTCGTACTTTCGCTGATGTTGCAGATTCTGTTACAGATTTTTTCAATATTGAGGGAACATTCGGCGGTAAAAGTTTTATAAAGTAACGATTTGAAAACTGTTCATAAGGAAGTGTAAAATATTTTTTGTTGTTACAGCATTGAGTAACATTCATCACTGTTTTTCGTTGAATGGGACTGTACGATATCCAAATAAAGAGCCCAATGGATTATCATAAAGATTTGCCCTATCTTTTCTCTTTATATTTCAGATGTATGCAGTGCCTGGTATTCTTAAATCATCCTATTAACCAAGTACATTTTTATTAGTGGCTAAGCGAAAGAAAAAAGAAGTAAAAAATCCTTCACCGAGCGGAATATCAACCAGAGAATCACAATCCCTTGATCGTTATTTACAGGAAATCGGTAAAGTAAGCCTGATTACCCCTGAAGAAGAGGTAGAGCTCGCAAAACAGATACAGGCAGGTAATCAGTTAGCACTTGAGAAACTGACCAAAGCCAACCTGCGGTTCGTGGTTTCGGTAGCAAAGCAATATCAAAACCAGGGGTTGTCACTTGGCGATCTGATTAATGAAGGCAACCTGGGTCTGATCAAAGCAGCCAAACGGTTCGATGAAACGCGTGGGTTTAAATTTATTTCCTACGCGGTATGGTGGATCCGCCAGTCTATACTTCAGGCTCTCGCTGAACAAAGCCGTATTGTAAGGCTTCCACTGAACAGGGTGGGTGCTCTCAACAAAATTGGCAAGGAGCTCTCCAAACTGGAGCAGGAATACGAAAGAATGCCTTCCGCTGCAGAACTGGCTGAAAGCCTTGAGATGACGGTATCCGAGGTTTCTGATACGCTCAAAATTTCGGGTCGGCACCTGTCGGTCGATGCACCGTTTGCCCAGGGTGAAGATAACCGGCTTCTTGATGTTCTCGAGAATGAAGAAACACCCAATCCTGATACTGAACTGATGGGTGAGTCGCTCAAGGTAGAGATTGAACGGGCCCTCTCCAAACTAACCAAACGTGAGGCAGAGGTTATCCGCCTCTATTTTGGAATCGGTCGCGAACATTCGCTTACGCTTGAGGAAATTGGCGAGCGGTTTGATCTCACACGTGAACGTGTACGCCAGATAAAGGAAAAAGCCCTCAGGAAGTTACGCCATCACAACCGCAGCATGGCGCTGAGAGCCTATCTTGGTTGATAGTGAGAAAGCCGGTTATTCCGGCTTTTTTTTTATCCGGTTAAATGCCTTAAGTTTTTGATATTTTATAACATTGTCAGGTTTCTTTTTCTTTTTTCAACATTAAAATGTTATTTAGTTAACAGTCTCAAATAACAAATTACGGGTTCATACGTAGAGAATATCGTACCATAAGTAACGTTATATCACGTATAAGACAAGCCAAACACGGATTAATTAAAGGTGGCAGTCATGAAACTCAGATTTAAATTAAACACCATACTGTTAGTTGCCTTATTCGCGGCAACAGGCTGCTATACGCAGCTCGAAACAACCAGGGTTGCGGATCGGCCGGTATCAACCTATTCCGGCGAAACCTATGCCGATCAGTACACTACTGAAGATTATGCCTACGAAGAGGGATATCAGGATGCGCTTCAGGATGCTGGTGTTCAGTTTCGCGACTACCGTACAACCGGCACCGCTTATGTAGGATTCTACTCTAACCGCCGTTTCAGCCCGGGTTTCTATACCTATGCCGGCTATCACAGCGGGTATTACAGCAGCTACCACCCGTTCTACAACGATCCGTTTTACTACGATTACTGGGGTTGGTACCATCCCGCATCGTACTGGTACAGCCCATACTCCTATTACTCCCATTACAGCTATTACCGTTATCCGAACTACTATGGTTACGGTGGTGGCTTTTACTTTGGTCGCCCGGTTATAGTCTATAACAATTACTATTACAGCAGGCCCGGCATTACAAGGGCAAGTGGCCCGCGTGCCAGCGGTGTAAACCGCGGAATCGCCTCGGTAAACCACAGAGGCAGTAATGTTACCCGTACCCGTACCGGTGTGGACAGGTCTTTAGCTGCAACCGAGCGTGACCGCACTTCCAGAACAGCTGTTACCCCAGACCGTGTAAGAACACGATCCGGCATAGCAACACAGGCCACACGTACCCGCGACCGGTCAGAAACGGCTAATATCGGTACACGTACTCGTACCACTGGTTCGGGCGTGACATCGAACCCTTCGCGCACCAGTACCAGAAGCAGTGGCGTTGAAACACGCACACGTACCCGAACAGGATCTGCAACAACAGCCCCGGATCGTACACGCACAGGTTCAGGTACAGCAGCCCCTGCACGAACCAGAACAGGATCGGGCACTGCCGCACCAACCCGTACGCGAACAGGTTCCGGTACAGCCGCACCCGCGCGTACCAGAACAGGATCGGGTACAGCTGCACCGACCCGTACACGCACAGGTTCCGGTACAGCCGCACCTGCGCGTACCAGAACAGGATCGGGTACTGCAGCACCGACCCGTACACGCACAGGTTCCGGTACAGCCGCACCTGCACGTACCAGAACCGGATCGGGCACTGCCGCACCATCCAGACCAAGCAGCAATACCGGTACAGCAGCCCCCGCACGAACCAGAACAGGATCTAGCACTGCAGCCCCACCTGCACGTACCCGCTCGGGTTCAGGTTCTGAAAGCAACAGGAGCCGGAACAATGAGTCGGCCTTTTCTGTACCCGCCAACAGCCGGATCAACATGACGTCTGTTCGTGAAAGAACACCTGCTGCCAGTTCCCCCGTACTTGCTGCTCCCCAAATCAGGAGCAATACCACATCTTCACCAATTTCAAGGCCCTCTGTAAATACCAGTAACTCAAATACCCGTCAGTCTGCAACTGTGAATACCCTGCAAGGGGTTGCCAGAACTGCAATTGCCAATACATCGAATTCTGTAAAAAGAAAGGCCACTACCCCGTCGGGCAACAACCGGGAGACTACAGGCCGTACCCGTGGCAACCGAAATAATTGATAAAAGTATTAAACACTGAAACCGGCTCAAATGAGTCGGTTTCCTATATAAAATTAATTTCCCCGTTATGAAAAAAATTGCAACACTGGGATTGTTATGCCTGATACTGGCAGGAACCGTTAATTCGCAGAACAGGTTTGATGCACTCCGCTTCAGCACCGTTTATCCCTCTCAGGATGCGGCAAATTTAGGCCTGGCCGGTTCATCGGTTGCCAGTTTTCATGACCTTGGTTCCGCCCTGCAAAACCCGGCATCGCTGGCCCTTTCCAAAACCAATTTGTTCAGTTTTGGCATCGGTTCAAGGCAGGTTAGTGTCCGGTCTTAACAGCAGCAGTTCGATTACCGATGCATACCTTATCAGCGATTTCTATGGTGATGTCGCTTTTAACGCATTTGCAATTGATGTTGATGACAACACCGGTGATGAGTTTTCAGTGCTGAGGCTGTTTACCGATGAACCATTCGATGGTATTTACCAGAATGGCCGCCAGACAGAGCGCGGACAGCTGGGTGAATTCAGTTTTTCTGCAGCTACCGAATTTCAGGAAAACCTGTTTATGGGCCTCACCATATCCCTTCCGCTTGGCAGTTATTCATACCGAAGGGTATTCCTGGAGGAAGATCTGGATAACGTGCATGACGATACCGGAAATTCCTACGATGTCGATAATATTTTCTCGGTCGATCGCATCAATTCGGATATTTCCGGATACGGCGCAAGGCTGGGCATGATATACCGTATCAGCCCACAATTTAATATCGGGTTGAGTTATACAACGCCTATGGTACTGAACATCGAGGAGTCATACAGAACATCAATAACCACCACATTTGATAATGGTGATTTCTTTGAAGACGAACTGATCGGAAGTATTACCTATAAAGTGATAACGCCTTCACGGTTTGTGATGGGCGGATCGGCATTCAATATTGGTATAGCAGATCTGCACGCATCGATCGAGTATGTTGACTACACCGGGGTTAAGCTGAGAGATCTCGACGAGGCCATAGAATTCGAAGAGGAGGACCGCATACTCGAAGAATTTGATAATGTATTTAACGTGAGGCTCGGTGCCGAATTGAAGCTAGGTGATGTGCTGAGGCCAAGATTCGGACTGGCATTTATGCCCAGCCCGCTCAAAACGGTCGATATGCAGAAGTCGTTTCTCACGGCCGGACTCGGGATAATAGCGGGACCCAATTTCCAGATCGACCTGGGGCTTCAGTATGGTGTCTGGGAAGACGAGAATACATTCTATAATCATTTCGATTACCTGGGAACAGGTCAGCTGCGTGCCGTGGGTGCATCGCAGACGGTCGACAGGATTAATTTCATGCTTGGAATGAAAATGAATTTCTGAACCTGATCACAATTAGTTTCAAAAAAAAAGCCCGGTAGTACGGGCTTTTTTTTTGAATATGTTGCACATCTGAGGCTATTTGTCTGTACGTACCGGATTGACACTCAGAACAGCGGTTTCAACATGCCTTACAACATTTGACGCCGTACTTCCCATCATCAAATAATCAAGGCCTGTGCGCCCGATAGTTGCCATAACCAGAAGATTATAGTTGTTCTTCTGGGTCACTTCAAGAATGGCCTCATGAGACGATTTTTTTGATGACACTACTACCGGTCTGACAGAATCCTTCATATCTCCAAACTTCTTGATAACCAGTTTTTCAAGGCTTTTCATCCTCACATCCTCGGTAATTTTCACCTTATTGATGGCTTCCTGGTCATTAACTCTTGATATATGAAGCAGATCAATTTCAGCTTTTGCAGCCTGGGCTATCTTTTTGGCAATATCAAATGCCTCATAAGAATTTTCGGAAAAATCTGTTGTCAGTAATATTTTTTTGACTGGCGACAGCTCCGATCCCTCTTCAACGATAAGTACTGGTGTATGGCTGAGCCTGAGTACTTTTTCAGCAACTGATCCTAATAAAAGACGGGTAAAACCGGTACGGCCGTGTGTGCTCATCACAATCAGGTCGAAATCCTTGGCCGCTTCAACTATGGCGTGAGCCGGGTTACCGATACCGATATGACCTTCGGTGAGAAAGCGGGCATCTACAAGTTCCACAGCCTCTTCTTTCAGTCTGTTCTGAATTATTTTTTCAACATTTACAAGATTATCCTGTGTGGTTACTCCACTGCCCAGATAGTGAAAACCATCAAGATCAGTGAGTGGTATATAGGCGTGAAATGGAGTTATTGTACCTTCAAATAGTTGTGCAAAAACTTCAGCTGCTTTCAGTGCCTTCTTACTTAATTCGGAGAAATCCAGCGGTACAAGAATTTTGACTATTTTCATGATGGCCTCCAAGCGATTAGTGCTTGTTTTCTTACAAGGTACATAATTATAACGTATTCACTGGTACAATTTCATATTTCTAACTTAGAATATCAAATAAATCTGTGCCTTTGTTTTAAAATGTACAGGCTATATTCTATTTTCATTTAACATCCATCCACAATACAAGAAGTGAATATGTCGACACCCATTTGGGGAGAACATCAGACCAATGAAAACAAAATCGGCACCATACGTATCGGTCCGCTCACCATTCTTCACAAGGCTGTGGCGAATGAGGTATGGATAAGCCATAGCACTACAGATACCGGCGACAAGGAGATTACCCGCGAAGATGAATATGACTGGTCGAGGTGGGCACTTACCGGCGATGAGAATACCGCGATAAGGCTTCAGCCGGTATTTCCCGACCGGACGGTTATCGTTTTACCGGAATTCCCATTTCGCCTTGTACCGGGTGCGGATGTAAAGATCTACACCAGAATCCCGGTTAATGTGCTCATTAATGCTTCCGGCAAGGCTAAACGCCAGCTTACCGAGGTACCGTCGGTAATTATGGCGAAGACCTGGTTTGGGGCTTTTACCGAAGGGGAGGCCTGTTTTTGGCTCACAACCCGGGCCAGACGGTCTGTTGCCGGTGAGATTTTTCTTCCTCATCTGGTGGTGTGTCCCATTCATATCAGGAACCGTTCAGACGAAGAGCTGCACGTTGAAAAACTGGCTATAAGGGTACAGAGAATGAGTATTTTCACCCTGGACAATAAGCTCTGGTCCGACAATATTGAAATACTCCATAAAGGGGATGGCGATCACAGTGATGTACACATGACCGGTAAAATACCCGATGAGGCTAAAGGTGCAGAACTGATTGCGGCTCCCAGATCGCCACAAAAGAAAAGTTTTGCCGAACGCACTTTTAAAATTCTGCATGAACTGCCGGGAATCGGTATTAAATTTTAAATCAGTCAACCATGGAATTTTCAGATGTAATAAAGCCGGAACTGCTGGCTGATATTTTAAAAGTACTTGTTGTACTTGTTATTGCGTTTCCGCTGCTCATCTTCCTTAGAAGGTATCTCCGCAAAGTGGCCTCAAAACACTACGGAGAACACTATGGTATGCTCATCGGCAAGGTATTCTACTATGTCGGGGTCATCATTCTGATCATCAGTATTCTCGTTGAATTCGGCCTTAGCCTGACTCCCATTCTCGGTGTGGGCGGTATTCTGGGAATTGCACTTGGATTTGCCTCACAGACCAGTGTGTCGAACGTAATCAGCGGTTTTTTTCTGATTGCCGAGAAATCTTTTGAGGTTGGGGATGTAATCACAATACAGGATACCACGGGCGTGGTCTTTTCAATCGATACGCTGTCGGTTAAAATCAGGATGTTCGATAACCGGTATGTTCGTATCCCCAACGAGATGATGCTTAAAAGCCAGGTGACCAATATTACCCGATTCCCGATCCGAAGGCTTGAGTTCCGTATTTCCGTGGCGTACAAGGAGGACATGACCAGGGTGCACGATATAATGGTCGACCTGGCGAATAAAAATCCGGTTGCACTGCAGGAGCCGGCGCCCCTGATTATTTTCGACAGTTTCAACAGTTCTTCCATCGATTTTTCTTTTCACGTATGGTGCGAAAAATCGGAGTTTCTACAACTCCGGAATACACTATACTTTGACATTAAAAAACGTTTCGATGATGAGGGAATAGAAATTCCGTTCCCGCATGTATCGATCTACTCGGGTTCAGCGACAAATCCTTTCCCGGTCATGGTAATGAACAGTGAGCAGATGCAGTCCCTTTCTCCCGGCACAGAGGACTGAGCATGAGTTCCCGGAGGTTGGATCAAGCTACAGCGTGGATCAGATCTCTTCTGAGCGGATGATGTCGAGCGCAGGCTGCCCGTAAAATGTACGGCTGCTGAAAAGCCCTATGCCGACCGTAAGCCCGACAACGATGAGCATGAGCAGAAGCAGGGGCAGAAGGTCTGGTCTGAAAGGGGCTTCAAAGAAGAAAACAGCTAGTAGCCATGTCGTACCAACCGACAGTACGGTGCCCGTGAATGCAGCAAGCAGGCCCAGAAGCGTGTATTCTATGGCCATGATGCGGGTTACGGTCTGCTTTGATGCTCCAAGCGTTTTAAGCAGAATACTCTCCTTCATCCGCTGAAACCGGCTGGTTATTACAGCACCGATGAGAACAATTATCCCGGTAAACACACTGAAAAGGGCCATAAATTGTACGACAAAGGTCACCTTCGAAAGAATAGAATCGGCTGTTGCCAGTACCATGTCCAGGTCGATTATCGAAATATTGGGATAGTTTCGAACGATTTGCTGCTGGAACCGGGCTGATGTCTCTCGGGAGTCGGTACGTGTAAGGATAACCATGAACTGGGGTGCCGGTTCAAGAATGCCTTTCGGAAAAACAAGAAAGAAGTTTGGCGTTGGATTCTGCCAGTCAACTTCCCTCAGGCTGGCAACCTCTGTTTGAACAGGAACCCCCTGCAGATCAAATAAGATGGTATCGCCAACCGAAATGTTCAGATTCTCGGCAATACCCGTTTCGAACGATACCGGTACCGGTGAACCGTCGTCACTATAACTCCCGATCCACGCGCCTGCTGTAATGGTCTCGGAACTGATCAGTGAATCGCGATAAGTGGCCCTGTACTCCCGCTGAAGCGCCCAACGTGATGAACGCTCTGTGGTATCTTGCCTGATGCTCTGATACGACCTGCCATTGATGCTCTCAATGCGCATGGTTACAACCGGAGTAACCTCGATCAGGGGCAGGCCTTCGGCACGTATGAGATCGGAAACGGGCCCGGCCTGATCCGACTGTACATCGAACAGTACCGTATTGGCCTGTCCGCTGGTGCCGAATATCCTGATCTCATCCAGGAGCACCCGCTGCGACAAATAGAGTACGGCCAGCAGGAAGGTTCCGAAGCCGATTGTCATAATAAGCATGCGGGTCTGGTTGTTCGGCCTGAACAAATTTGCAAGCCCCTGCCTCCAGACGTAGCTCCAACCGTTGGGAAAGTATTTCCGGATCAGGAAGACGATCAGCACAGCCACCAGCGAAAGCAGGGCAAGTGTGAGACCGATCGTTCCTGTAAAAAAGAGAGACTGAATCCAGCTGCCGGTCTGCAGGCGGGCGAAGGTAAGGATGAATGCCACCAGAAGAACAATCACCATGAGCCTGAGCAGATTGGTTTTGTGACCGGTGGCGGGTTCATAAGACGATCGTATAGCTGCCAGGGGCGATATATCACGGATTCCGGCCAGCGGAAGCCAGACGAAAAGCAATGTTACGATGAGCCCCACAACCAGGCCGTAAATTACAGCCCTGAGCGAAAGCGCCGATGATACATCCACGGGAATAAAATCCTGAACAACTGCTGGTATAAGGGTCTGAAGTGCCCCACCAAGCAGAATGCCGATTCCGGCCCCGGTCAGGCCCATAATAAGTGAAAGGCTGGTATAGAGAAACAGAATGGCCGGCAGTTTAGCCCCAAGGCAGCGAAGCACAGAAATCGACTTTTTACTCTGTTTGATGTATACGTGGATTGAGCTTGCCACCCCCACGCCGCCCAGCAAAAGGGCGATGAAACCTACCAGGTTGAGGAACCCTGTCAGATTCCGGAACGAACGGCCGAGTGATGCCCTGCGCGACTCAACCGTTTCAACCCTGGCCCGGTTGCGATCCAGCAGAGGCCGCAGCTTGTCACGGAAATCCCCGCTTGTACTGATTTCGGGATTCTTAATGTGTGTGAGATAGGTTACCTGGCTCCCCCGCTGCAAAAGAGCTGTGCCCAAAACTGTTTCCAGCGGTATGAAAACCCGCGGGCCGATTACACCCTGTGCGGCGGTCTCCCCTGGTACACCCCGTACAATCCCGCCAATCAGGTAGTCGAATGTACCGATGCGTATCGTATCGCCGGGCTGCACATTGTACTGCAATTGAAGGCTTTCATCGACCAAAGCCATGTTCTCATTCTGATACCGGTTCAAGGCTTCAGCTGGTTCGACATCGATACTGCCATAAAAGGGGAAATTTCCCCTCATGGCACGTATCTGGCTCAACCTCGAATCGCCGGTTTTTGGCAGAAATACCATAGACCCGAACCTCACCTCTTCTGCCAGTTCTCCGCCGAGCGAATCAGTAAGTGCAAGAAGCTCTTCATTGAATGGTTCCCTGGCCTGCAGAGTGATGTCGGCTCCAAGCAGACTTTTTGACTGGTCATAAATGGCCATGTTCAGATTGTCGCCGAAAGAGGTGATAGATACCAGGGCCGCCACACCGAATATGATACTTGACACGAAGAGCAGGAGCTTACTGTAGTTGGAGCGGAGCTCCCGGCCACTCATTTTCAGCGACCATAAAAACATCTGAAGGGGTTTCATATCAGCGGGATCACCCTTTCTGTGCGGTTTTGTAAAGAGAAGGGGTATTGACCGTATCCGAGATTACCTCTCCCGAACGCAACCGGAGTATACGCTCCGTGAGGCCGGCCAGATCGAGATCGTGCGTTACAAGGATCAGGGTGGTCCCGGAATCACGGTTCAGGCTGAACAGCAGGTCGGTGATGCCCGAAGAGGTATCGTCGTCAAGATTTCCGGTGGGTTCATCGGCAAACAGAATCTTTGGCTTGTTGATAAATGCCCTGGCCAGTGCTACCCGCTGTTGTTCACCACCGGATAGTTGCGAAGGATAGTGATGGATACGATCGGCGAGGCCCGTCTTATCCAGCAGATTGAAAGCCCGGTCGTAGGCACCACGCTCCCCCCGGAGTTCTGCAGGCACCATTACATTCTCAATCGCTGTAAGTGTTGGGAGAAGCTGAAAATTCTGAAATACAAAACCAATGTTGCGGTTTCTCACCTCGGCGCGCTGATCTTCCGACAATATCGACAGGTTAATGCCCTCAAGAACCACCTGGCCCGATGTGGGCTGGTCCAGACCGGCACACAAACCAAGCAAGGTCGACTTTCCGCTTCCCGACGGGCCAACAATAGCCACGGTCGAACTGTCTTCAACACTGAACGAAACATTTTTTAATACGGTAAGAGAACGGTTGCCGCTGGTATAGGTCTTCGTCAGATTTTCAATTTGTAACATGAACTGTCTGGTTAATTATATTGTTTTTAATGCCTGAATCGGGTGGATTACAGTTAATTTGTTCTGTTATGTAATTTTAGCTGAATAATTATCGTTCAATCCGGTGTATACACATGCAGCTGTCTTTATGTAACTGCGTGTGAAAATGTAACGTTCTTATTGTGCCACAATGATTATCCTTTTTTTACTCCTGCTTACAATATCTGGCCGTTACACGGCAGATAACGAACCTGTTAATATACTTTTCTTCGGCGACAGTATTACTGCAGGCTACGGCATTGATCAGGACCAGGCATTTCCGGCACTGATTCAGGAGAAGCTCGATTCACTCAACTGGAACGCGCGTGCAATTAATGCCGGGCTGAGCGGGGAGACCTCATCGGGTGGTCTGCGCCGTATAGACTGGCTGCTGCGCCAGCGTATCGATATTATGGTGCTTGAACTCGGCGGCAACGACGGCCTCAGGGGGATCGACCTGAATTTGACCCGTTCCAACCTTCAGGAAATAATTGACAAAACCCGGTCTGTTTACCCGACTGCAAAAATTGTTATTGCCGGTATGCAGGTGCCGCCGAATCTCGGACAGGATTACACGAATCAGTTCCGGACCATGTTTTTTGATCTGGCTGAAAAAAACAATCTGAATATCATTCCATTTATTCTTGAGGATGTTGCCGGAATACCTGAACTGAATCTGCCCGACGGTATACATCCAACGCCTGAAGGCCATAAAATTATGGCAGAAACGGTCTGGAATGTAATCCGACCCGTGGTTAAGAAAATGCTCTGAGAACATTCCGTATCCGCATTTAACCGGATATGGGTCAGAAACTACCATGCACCGGTTTAGCGGCACCGCCCATCCCGGGGGGTGTTCTGCTCCGGGATTATGACACCTTATTCGCGGGTAATTACAGTGCATATCCCTAAAGTTCGATCTTGATATGCAGGCCTATCGTTCCGCCCCCTGGTCATAAACCGGCGCATATCCCTGTAAGTTCATGAAGTAAAAGGATACATACAGGGTGCACGAAGATTGGGGGCCGATCAGTCATCATTTTTTCATTTTTCGGGAAACAAAAGGGTGCAGATTCTATTCTATTAATGAATTCTAATCTTTTCGGTTAACGGGACCACTTTATATAGAAGCCGGAAGATCAGAGAGAGAGTGTGAAAATAACGGCATCAGTTCACCAATTAGTTGGGCCATATATGAGCATCCAGTTACTGGAAAAGGGAAAAGAGAGAAAAAAACGTGCATTATCCGCATCCGAGGATTCGGGAAAACGCAGTGTTACCAATAACACCGGGGAACATTCCAATGAGCAGGAGTCAGACAAGCTGCGTAACGAGGTTGGCCGGCTCAGGGGATTGATCAGGCAGAAAGATGATGAAATCTCAAGGCTCAACGATCAGAACCTGCATTTTCTGAACAGTGCAGCCCATGACCTTCGCAACCCGCTCGGCGTAATTCAAATGTACTGCGAATTCATGCAGACCGAGCCGGGTGAAAGTGTTGATGAATCGCTCCGGGAATTTATCAGTGTTATTACAAGCACCGGCAGGCAGATGCAGGGCATCATCAACAACATGCTTGACTATTCCAAGATGGAGTCGGGCAGTATAGGTCTTGAGATGATTCCGGTTGAGATGGACCATCTGCTGAGCAAGGCAATATTGGTAAGCACCAAAAAGGCAGCATCACATAATATTACACTGGTCAACGATTCGGCTGAAACCGGTATGGTTCTAACTATTGACGGGCACCGGATAGAACAGGCTGTTAATAATCTGATTGATAACGCCATTAAATTCTCGAAACCGGGCAGCACGGTCCGGATCAGCTCGGACATGGCCGACAATGGATTCTACGTAATTGTAAGGGATGAGGGACAGGGAATTCCGGAAGCGGATCATCACAAATTGTTTAAACCGTTCAGTAAAACCCGTGTTCTGCCACTGAACGGTGATTCCAGAACAGGTTTGGGACTTGCCCTGGTTAAAACAATTGTCGAAAAGCACAACGGTTCGGTCGGCTTTGAGAGTGAAACGGGTAAGGGTTCTGAATTTTACTTCTGGCTTCCGGTCTGATGACCCGGAAAGGGCAGATTGATGATGACTGATGTGATCAAAATACTCGTTGTTGACGATAATCCGCATATGCTGAAGGGGATTACCCGCCTTTTCAGGATAAACGGGTTTGAGGTTGTGGAAGCCATGAACGGAACAGGTGCCATTGAACTGGCGCGGAGCGGCCGTCCCGATCTCATTCTGCTCGATGTAAACCTGCCCGACATTAACGGTATCGAAGTTTGCCGCCGCCTGAAATCTGATCCAGATACGGCGAATATTTTCATTGTGCATCTGTCTGCCATGCACACAAACAGCAGCAGTCAGGTAGAGGGTCTTGAAGCGGGTGCCGACGGCTATATTGTGCAGCCGATCAGCAATCAGGAACTGCTTGCCCGCATACAATCACTTTCAAGGATCATATCGGCCGAAAAGGAACTGCACAGCCGTAAACAGGAATTTGAGGCACTAGTACAGAACGCGCCCGACCTGATTGCACGTATCGACCGGAACCTTGCTTATAGTTATGTGAATCCGGTTGTTAGCCAGGTTTTTGGCAGGAAACCGGATGAAATTCTGGGACATACCCACCAGGCGGCTGGCCTGACAGAACCGGCATACCGTCATCTGGAGGCAGCGGTATCTTCTGTATTGTCGGGAGAAACCGAAAAAATGATTGAGCTTGAATTCACTCAGGGTGAATCATCCTCATGGTTCCAGGTACGGCTTGCTCCCGAACGGGATGTGCACGGGCACATTCATTCGGTTCTGTGCATATTCAGCGATATAACTGAACGGAAAATTGCCGAAGAGGAAATCCGGCTGCTGAACAAGGACCTTGAAAACAGGGTTGAACTCAGAACAGCCGAGCTGGCACAGACAAACCGGGAACTTGAGGCAGAAATTGCTGAAAGGGAGAAAACGGAGACAGCTCTCAGAACAAGTGAGGCCCTGATGCGTCAGATTACCGACAATATGAACGATATTGTTCTGGTAACCGACAATGATGGCATTTTAACATACATTACGCCGTCGGTGACCACCTCTCTGGGTTTGGAACCCCGTGAATGCATTGGGCAGCCGCTTAGCCGGTATTTTGACAAAAGTGACAAGGATAAGATCGAAGAGACCGTTGCGGTTATCAGCAGGACAGGCTTTTCGGGCAGCAGTGAGTTCAATCTTACCCATAAAAACGGCACAAATTACTGTTTCGAAATAATTTCAGGTCCTCTGCTCGACGATCATAATGGTATAGTGGGCGTTATTGGAGGTGCCAGGAACATCACTGAACGGAAACACTCGGAAGAGGCCCTCCGGAACAGAACAGATGAACTTGCGCTGGCCAATTTAAAACTGGCAAAGGCTTCAAAACTCAAAGATGAGTTTCTTTCGAGTATGAGCCATGAGCTCAGAACACCCCTGATTGCCGTGCTTGGTATCTCGGAAGCGCTTCAGGAAGAAGTGTATGGTACGCTTACCGAAAAACAGCACAAATCGCTCAAAACCATTGAGGAAAGCGGCAGGCATCTGCTCTCTCTTATCAACGATATTCTGGATATATCTAAAATAGAGGCCGGCAAGATGGAGCTGCAATATGCCCCCATCCATGCAGACTCGCTTTGCCAGTCGAGTATTCAGTTTGTGCGCCATTCAGCACAGGAAAAAAACCTTGATCTGCAGCTTCATATTGATGAAAACACAGACAGGGTACTGGGCGATGAACGGCGCCTGAAACAAATTCTGGTCAATCTGCTGGGCAACGCCGTCAAATTTACAGAAGAGGGTGGCAGAATCGGACTCGATGTAAGGACTGATATTGAATCGGATGCCGTAGAATTTGTGGTTTGGGATACAGGAATCGGTATAGCCCCTGAGCAGATGGACAGGATGTTTCAGCCCTTCGTTCAGCTCGATTCCAGCCTTTCGAGGCAATACAGCGGTACTGGCCTGGGCCTGTCGATTGTGCGTAAACTGATCGATATGCATGGCGGAAGTATAAATCTGGAGAGCCGGGAGGGTGAGGGAAGCAAATTTACAGTGCGGCTTAACAGATACACCGAATCGGATGCCCAGGGAATGAATGAGATCGGACAAATAATGGATATTTCGGATTTTCCGGTAAACAGGAATATCCTGGTCATTCAGGAATCAGAATCGGAGTACAGCCAGATTAACCGGTATTTGCTTGATGCGGGAATTTCTGCGAGCTTTATGCAGTCGGCAAACGGATATCTGGAGCATGCCGGAAATCTAAATCCTGATCTGATAATCCTGGATTATAACCTGCCCGATGATGCCGGGATCGTGGTGAAATCACTGCGCGGGACAGAGGTTTTGGCAAACACACCGGTTATAGTGGCCTCCCTGGTCAAATCGGCCTCTGCGGAACTGGCCGAACCTGATGTCGCATTTCTTACCAAACCCGTAATGCGCCAGCAGCTTTACCATACCCTGCGCGATCTTTCTGAAAATCGGGATAATGGCGATCACCTGCGATTGAACGGCCCTGAAAAAATTAACCATAAGGCAGAACCGGTGTTCAAAATCCTGCTTGGCGACGAAAACGACAGAGTAATCAGATATTTCACTGAATACACAAAAAACAGAAACATTGAGTTGGTCACGGCCTCGTCGGGTGAAGAGGTCGTCAGGTTTGCCGCAGATTTCAGCCCCGATGTTATCATTATGGATTATTCACTTGCCGGACTGGATGCGTTGGCGGCTACAAAAATAATCAGGGAGAACCATCTTCCGGGCGAGGTTAAAGTAGTAATCACAAATGGCCAGGATCTGCCGTGGTCGGAAGAAAATGCACAATCGGCTGGTGCCGATCACTATTTAATCAAGCCTGTTTCATCAAAACGGTTAGACAAAATCATTCAGCCTGAAGGCATACTCATGCCATCAGATCATTAAGCACAATTATGGAATACACAAGTACGATTTTAATTATCGACGACGAGAAAAGTGCAAGGGAAACGCTTGAGGCTCTGCTTGCCAATGAAAGTTACATCCTGCACTTTGCCAAAAACGGAACAGAAGGCCTTGAAATGGCCGTGGATCTGAATCCGGATCTGATCCTGCTCGACGTTATGATGCCGGGTGTAAACGGTTTTGAGGTCTGCAGCCGTTTACGGTCGAACCCAATGATGGCCGAGGTACCGATAATTCTTGTAACCGCCCTCGACGACCGTGATTCCCATCTGCATGGAATAGCATCCGGTGCCGACGATTTCGTTACAAAGCCGTTCGACCGGCTGGAGCTGCGTGCCCGTATCAGGAATATCACCAGACTGAACCGGTACCGGCGGCTGGTATCTGAGAGATCCAAGTTCGAATGGGTGGTTGAACAGACCAATGAGGGCTACATCCTGCTCGATAATAACGACAGGATACAGTATGCCAATCCCCAGGCGAGAATATATCTTGGCCTTACCGATAATGAAGAACCGCCCTATCATGGCACGTTCCTGGGCAGGGCCGGTAAGGAATACGGTGTAGAACCATCGAATCTTTGGGAAGGCTGGCCTGCCAGCGCCGACCCAAAATACAACAGGTATCTTGTTCGCCCTGAAACGGATAATGCACGGGCACTGTGGCTTCAGGTTGAATCGCTTGTGTTGCCATCAGGATCGGGTTCCGAGCACCTGGTGAGGCTGCGGGATGTGACCGCAGAAATCACCCTTCAGATCGAGATGCACTCCTTCACACAGATGGTTCATCACAAGCTGAGAACACCGCTTACGTCCCTGTACGGCGGCATACAGTATCTGGCTGAGGAATCGGCCAATCTGAACGGCGAAGAGATAGCCGAAATGGCAGAAATCGCATTTAAGGGAATCGACAACCTGAGGCAGGAGGTCGAAGAGATTTTACAGTACGTGCATGTAGGACGTATGCCAACAAGCGGTGATGGATTCAGCCTGACACAGGTTACAGCCATGGCCGAATATCTCGGTAAGGAACTTGCAATGGACCACATCCACACCGCGATACATGGTTCCTTGTCAAAGTTCAGTATCAGGCTCATGCCGCAGGCTATGGAACAGATACTGCGGGAACTGCTGCAGAACTCGAAAAAATTCCATCCCAAAGGCAAGCCCGATGTAAACATCATATTCGAACCGACCGACGACGGGCGGGTACGCATCACAGTTAAAGATAACGGGCAAAGCCTCTCGCCCGAACAACTTCGGCATGTTTGGAAGCCATACTACCAGGCCGAAAAGAGTCAGAGCGGCCGCATACCGGGTATGGGCCTCGGCCTTTCGATGGTAGCCAGTCTGGTATGGGGGGTTGGGGGAACCTGCAATCTATATAATCGTGAAGATGCCAACGGTGTTGTTGTGGATATTAAAATCCCGCTCGACAGCATTGAAAAAAATAAACCGGCACGACGGAAGGCAAAAGCTTCAGTATAGCGTTAAGGACTTCCAAAAAGCCGGGCTGGTCCCTGATGCCACGATATTCACCTCGTCAACGTCGGTAGCGGCTACAACCAGATCGGCTTTGTCGACACCTGCTAGTAGCAGATCGGTAACCGAGGTGCCGCTGCCTGTAACCGGTAGTATGTCGAACCGGCTGGAGCAGTGCTGCAGGGCGGCTTCGCTCTTGTCGGGTTTGGTTACGTTGAGTTTCTCCCGCGACAGCATCCCGACCAGATTATTGTCAACGTTTCCGGCGGTGCCAATAATTACAATGTTCAAAGTAATTAAATCATGATATATTCAGGATCACATATACATGATAATTAAATCTGGCGCATAGTATACCGGGTCAATGAAATTTGTGAGCTCACAGTTAGTCTATTTTTTTCAGAAAAGGGATACAAAAACCAACATCAGAAGCCTGGCCAAATTTTTGGCTGTCCTGTTAATGCTGGTAATCGCGTACAGTCTTGTGTTTCATGCCATCATGGTTATGGAAGGCAAGGATTACTCATTCGTAAGCGGCTTTTACTGGACCCTTACCGTGATGTCGACACTTGGATTGGGGGATATTGCATTTGAATCCGATCTGGGCCGAATATTTTCCATAATTGTGCTGTTATCAGGTGTTGTTTTTCTGCTGGTGTTGCTGCCCTTCACATTTATCCAGTTTTTCTATGCCCCCTGGCTCGAGGCGCAGAAACAGAGCAAAGCCCCCAGAGAACTGCCCGATACTACCAGAAACCACGTTTTGATTGTGGGTTACGACAAGGTGATGGAAACGCTTATTGAAAAGCTTAACAGCTATAATATTCCCTACTATCTTCTGATTAATGATCTTACAAGGGCCCTTGAACTACATGACATAGGTTTCAAGGTTGTTCTTGGCGATTATGATGACCCGCAGACGTACCGGCAGATACGGGGAGACAGGGCAATCATGCTGGTGGCGGCACAGAACGATATGGTGAATACCAATATCACATTTACCAGGAAGATTAGATGAGCTTATTATCGGTGAAGCCCCGGTACTTGACACGCCGCTTGTCGGGAAAACGCTTGCCAGCAGCCGGATCAGGGAAGTTGTGGGGGTGAATGTGATCGGATTCTGGGAACGGGGCAAATTCCAGACACCTAAACCGGACACCCTTATCAACGAGCACACCATACTGGTGATGGCCGGTACGATTGAACAATTGAGAAACTATAATGAGTTCTTCGGAATATTCCATGCCGTTGAGGGTGGTGTGATGATTATTGGTGGCGGACGTGTAGGCCGCGCCTGTGCGAAAGCGCTCGAGGCAAGACAAATGGACTATACCATTGTGGAAAAAAACCCGGAAATGATTAAAAATCCGGATAAATATATACTGGGTGATGCAGCCGATTATGAGGTTTTGAAAAAAGCCGGCATTGATAAGATTCATACGGTAATCATAACTTCGAATGAAGATGAATTAAACATTTACCTTACCCTTTACTTCAGAAAACTCCGGCCCGATCTGAAAATTACCAGCCGATCGACGCTTGAGAGAAATGTTTCAACCCTGCACCGCGCAGGCGCCGATTTTGTATTGTCGTATGCATCGATGGGGGCAAACGCGATCTTTAATGTAATGGACAACAATGAGGTTCTGATGCTGGCCGAAGGCCTCAATGTATTCCGGTATATCACGCCCCGCAAGTTTATCGGAAAAAATCTGATAGAAACAGACATCAGGGAAAAGACCGGCTGCAGCGTGATCGGGATTCAGAAAAATGATAAAATTGATATCAATCCTTCCCCCAAAAAACCATTCGAAAAGGATACAGTGATGATACTGATTGGCACCCTTGAATCGGAGCGGAAGTTTATAAGCTATGTATCAAATAAATAAAGGAAAGATCTTACCCGAAGGTCGTTTTTTGAACATTGCAATATTCTAATGTTTTTGTACGGGTTAAGGTGTAACAAACATCAGTTCAGAATATTATTAGGTAAAGCGGGCAAAAAAACGAGATCTGAAGTGTTTTTTAAACCGAGAGTAGAATTTAAATCAGTCATCAATCATGTATCCGACAAAAGCATTATTTCCAAGAGTCTATTACTTTGAGAAACCGAAGTCACAATATCGGAGTATAAAGCCTCAAAGCATGCGACTGGTAGAGGAGCATGAATTGAAATCAACTGGAATAACGGATCTTGATCAAACAGAAGGTATGATTGATTTAAAAAAATACGCCGGCGCAAACGGTGAAGTATTAACTTCCAACAAAAAAGAGGTTATGCGCACACTTCATATTGAGGATAACGCCGAGATAAGGCTTATTGTAAAATGCTTCCTGAGGAAAAACTTTGCAGTTGAATCGGTAGCAACGGGGCAACAGGCACTGGAAATCATCAAGCAGAAGAAATTCGATCTGATCATCGTCGATATTAATCTCGGCGACGGACCAGATGGTATTGAAACTGCAAGACTGATCAGAAATGTGGAAGGATACGCTGATACACCCATTATTGCAGCAACAGCTAACCTCTATACCGATGTTAGAGACAACTGCATTAAAGCGGGTATTGACGCATTCATACAGAAACCTTTTCTGAAAATTGACCTGGTAAACACCATCAGTCAGGTTATCTACAACAGGGGAAACTGAATTGGAAAACTATTAACCAGATGAAACCTTATTCAGGATATTAAACTGATAGCGGGTAACATCCCAAATACAGATCAAGGTGCGTAATTTAAATCCAAATATTGAGCTCGAGCAGCAGATCGATCGCTATGTGAGCGGCGAACTGAATCAGGATCAGGTAGACGAACTATGGACCCAGCTCATTCAGGAGCCATACTATGCTGAATACCTGAAAACGGTTGCCAACATCAGCCATATCATCAGCAGCTCGAAAATCCGCAAAGTTGAAACTGAGGAGATCAGATCAACAAATGTCTGGTATGCCTTTGCCGCTACCGTGGTTCTGGTAATTGGTCTGATGTCCACAATGCTCATCTACAAGGACGCATCGGTTAACCGGTTCGATGCCATGAGCAACCTGGAAATGCACAACGTGCGCTCTACAGTTATCAGTGCCGATGAAGTTGAGGCAGGTATTCAGCATGGAATTGGCCTTGCGGTTACAGGTAATACTGATCAGGCCATCACACACCTTTCTGATCTTTACGAGAAGGTGAGCCTTGCCGACGTACGCAGCGATATTCAGCTTAATATCGGTATCATTCAGTATAACAGCTCACGCTACGAGGAAGCGAAAAACACCTTCCAGCTAATTACTGAAACCAGCAGCGACGACAAGCTGATGATGGAGAAGGCCCTCTGGTACAAGGCCAACACCTTCCTGAAGCTCGGATCCGTTGAGGAAGCTAAACAACTTATCCGTCAGGTGCACGACATCGACGGAGCTTACAGAAGAATAGCAGCAACCTACCTGGCAAACCTGTAAGCAGACAAACACTTACACCGTATTACAAAGAGCGTGAATAAGCATATTATTCACGCTCTTTTTTTGTGCGCCCATATGAGCGCATGCACCGGTAATGCCTGGTTTGCAGCAGAGCCTGCCGTAAGTGGGGGGAGGGAACAGGCAAGGTTTAAACTATACCATGAAGCCGGTACTGGCAGGCATCAGCATAGTCGTCGTATTTGATGTCATTCAGTGTGATGTTGCCATGAGCACACTCACAGTCACGATCATCACACCCACATCAGATACAGCGTCTGATCTACACAGTGCAGACCGGGCCGGGGCTTGCCTATGTTAGGACCCGTGTGACAACAGGTGCACCCGGGTTAGTTTTTGGGAGTGATAAGACCATCAGCTCAGACCATCATCTCGTCGGGATCACTTCCCACTACCCGCATGTATTCCGGAAGCGGAAGACACTCCCCTTTAAACCTGTACAATTATCACTCTTCTTCAATGTGTACGGCCTGCACCGTAAATCGGAACATCACGATCAGAATAAGACCGGTAATCATGTAGGTAAAGTACCTTTTTTTGTGTACAAGCGGACGGACATCACCATACAGCACGTATGAGCCCCATAGGTATGGATCGCTGTTGTTTTTATTGATATAGTCCATTTTAGCCAGTTGCATGGCCTGATCCTTGTTCATCCCCCTGTTGAGATAAGTATAGAAACTAACCGCTATTTCAGAAGCTGTCTGGTCCCTGATCTGCCACAGGTTCATAACCAGGCTTTGTGCACCGGCATAGGTGAACGCCCTGCTAAGGCCGGTGATGCCGCTGCCCTGTATGTAGCTGCCGGAACCCGATTCACACGAGCTGAGCATCACCATTTCATTGCTCAGGTTCAGCTCGAATAACTCGTAGGCGTAAATGCGTCCGTCGTTATCAGGATTGCTATCGCCTTCATCATTATTCAGATAGATAAGCGAAAAGAGCGGGTCGTTATGAAAAACCTCACTGTGTGAAGCGATGTGCAGAATTTTTGAATCTGCTGCATGATCACGGAAATTCCTCTCCGTGCTTTCACTGCCCACTTTTGAATGTATATTTGTAAGGTTGGTAATGGCCGCACTGATCTCATTCACCTCGATTTCAGCATAGGGAAGCGGAGAGAGTTCCCGGATTCCGTAGGGTGTCTGAACGGGTCTGCTAAAGCTCGATACTCCAAAACCCGTAAAATCGCGATTGTGAGCAAACTGACGATCCCTGTTCGTATGATTATTCAGATCAAGAATGGAATTGAGATAGCTGATGGAAAAATCTTCAACCAAATACCTTGCTGAGCCAAAACTTATTGAGGACGCGACCGGCTCTACCG
>JAIVHB010000043.1 GCA_020201275.1 Rhodothermaceae bacterium
ATTGACCGCACCACATGCATGGAGAGAAGGCTTCCGAGACGTCCGCCTGTGCGCGATTCGGTGCGTACATAGGTCGGTATGCCGATGATATCGCCGCTGGCGTTGGTGGCGATGCCGCCGCTGTTGCCGGGCGACATCTCAGCGTTGGTGCGGTACCAGACGGGTACGCGGGTGCCAGCATACGTATCGTACTGCACCGACGAGATGATGCCCGTAGTGAAGACCAGCTCATTATCGCCGATGCCGGGATAGCCGAAAATGGCGATATGGTCGCCACGGCCCGGGGCATCGCGCAGACCGGCGGGGCGCAGTTCCGGAAACAGGTTCGCCGGAGAGATCGCGCTCAGGTACTGGTGGGGATTGGAAACCGGATTTCCGCTCATGTCGGTGGTGATGCGCAGCACTGCGAAGTCGTACTCATCCGAAAAACCCACCAGCTCGGCCTTAAAAACGGGCTGCGCGGGCTCGGTCGGGTCGGTGAGGGCGTGGATATCGAACGCATAATGGCCCTCCACCACATGGCGGTTGGTGTAGATCAGGTTGGATCCCTCCACCAGGCTGCCCGATCCGGTGCTCTCCGGGGTGTGGATCTGAACCACCGCCATCGACACACGGTCGATCCGGTCGCGGTCCATGCTGACCTGGGCTTCGCTGTTAAAAGGGATGATGAAAAGGGTGAGGCAGAGAGCGGTAAATGCGTTTTTCATAGATTTTGCCGATAAATACAGAAGGAAAAAATTTACGGGATACTCCCGATACGGAGAAGTGAAATAGTATTGACTGGAAAATGTTTCTGGGGCATGGGAAAAAAGGCTGCGTCACGGCGAGCATCCCGCGTCATGGCAAACATCCCCCGTCATGGTGAGCGCAAGCCCAAGCATAGCGAGGGCTGAAGTCGAACCATGTGGGCCCTGTTCACAGGGCCCGGGGGAGTGACTGGTTTAAAATGATTGATGGTCTAACCCTGGTTCATGAAACCTGGTTCGACTTCGTCCCGGCAAGCCGGGACTGCGCTCACCATGACGGAGGCGAAACTCATAGCCGTTCTGCAAGATTTTCAATATCGTCGTGGCGGGCGAGTTGTTGCATCCACTCCGCGGGGATGTGTTCGAGACCGTAGTACAGGCCCGCCAGCCCGCCGGTTACCGCGCCGGTCGTGTCGGTATCGGAGCCCAGGTTCACCGCTTTTAGCACCGCATCCCGGTAGCTGCCCGTGGTGAGCAGGCACCACACCGATGCCTCGAGCGTGTGGAGCACATAGCCGGTGCTTTGGATCGCATCCTCCGGCAGTTCGTGGATGTTGCCCTGCAGCAGGCGGCCGAACAGTGCGGTCTCGGCGGGATCGACCGGTACGGATTCGAGGAATTCAGGTATGGTTTCCTGCAGGGTTCTGTAAGCCTCAAACAGGCCGGCGCCATCGAACAGCAGCCGGGCAAACTCCAGGTAGTAGAAGCAGGCGATGACCGAGCGGATGTGGCCGTGCGTGAGTGACGACACCTCCCGGGTGATTTCAAACCTCCGTTCGGCGGGCATCCCGCGGATATAAAACAGCAGCGGGACGATCCTCATCAGTGAACCGTTACCATTTGACGTTTCATCGGTTCCGCCGGCCGTGTCGGGTCGCACGCCTGCCGCGAGCCGGCTGATGGCCTGTGAAGTTGCGATGCCGATATCGAACATCACGCCCCGGGCTGTCCAGTAGTTTTCCTCTTTCCATTTCACGAAATTCCGGGCGATGGCGTGCAGGTCATAGCCGCCGGTGAGTGCTTCGGCCAGGCAGAAGGTCAGCGACGAGTCGTCGGAGAAGGTGCCCGGCGGCAGATTGTAGGTGCCGTAGCCGCGCAAATCCGTTACGGGGTCGCGGCGGATCTCCTCCCGGCTCCTGAATTCGACCGGCACCCCGAGCGCATCGCCTACGGCCACGCCGAAGAGCACCGATTTCACTATTCCGGGGAAGTCGATCGCCTCGATCACGATCCCGCCGAACCTCGCCTCACCTGCCCTACACTCTATGCCGTCGATATAGCAGACATGGCTGTCGTACGCCGCGCCGGTATCCGCGTATTCCGCCCGGTAGCCGCCCGACATATCCACGTTCGAGAACGTCAGTTTGCGGCCTTTCTGATCGGCAGCCCGTGCAGCGCATTCGCGGCACACATAACGCGGGTAGCGCGGTACCGGCCCGAGGGCGGTGTTGCAGATGGGGCAGTGGTGGGTTTCCATGCCGCAAATATACGATGACTGCTGATTATTTATCGTTCAACCGGAGTGGTACAGAACACACCGGAGTTTATGTGCATCTGGCCGCTGGCAATGTCTTCAATTTCAGGTTGATTGCAGAGAGCATTGCGAAAGATAACACTATAAACAGAACGGGTGATTTCATTACTCCCCGGAGCCCGGCGCCAGGTCGGTATTTGTGATGAACCGGTAGAACCGCCAGGTGTCCTGATCATCCCGACGGACAACGGACAGCCATGAGCCTTCGTCCGGAATGATCAATTCCTCACCACCACCCAGATTAACGCTGAGTTCAGATTGGAACGCACCCCGAACATATGCCAGCTCGCGGGTTCCCTCTACCTCAGTTACCGATATCTTGTGAGCGAGCACAGTAAAATCCATGCTGTTAATCCACTGGGAAATTGCCTCGCGCCCTTCAAGCGGTGGCATCCCCGGGTTGAACCTGACCGCATCTTCCCTGAAGAGCAGGAGCCATGAATCAAAGTCTCCCGCCAGGGCGAATTTCGAGTATGAAGTTGCCAGGGCTGCAATGGCCTCCCGATCCTCAGCTGTGAGATTCATCTCCTGTAAATCAGAAACCGGTACAGAAGATTGTCCCTGAGCTGATACTGTGGCGGTTAAGCACCATGATACCATGAAGAGGATGAGAGCGCCTGCATGGGCACTTTTAAGAATTGAGCTTTTCATTGAACAAATGGAAGGGTTGGATGTATGCTTTATCATCTTTACCTGTTAATTATTAGTTAGTGAATGGTTATGGCCCGAAAGAAGTGCCCGCAACGGCTCTGAGGGGTCCTGTGTGGATGCGCCAACCAGCTCGCGTGCCATCGAAACGGTAACGCAGTCGCGGATCTCTGCAGCAGCCAGTCGGCGAATTTCCGGTGTAATGAGATTCAGTGTGCCTTTCTGTTCGGTTTCTCCCCATCGTTGTGTGTTATACCAATCCTTTTTTTGTTAAGAAAAGAGAATAGATAAAAATCCATCTGTTACCAAATTTCTGATATAGCGATACATAAATATATCACTATATATTAACAGCATTATGCACCTAACCAGTTGCTTATCAATGTGTCTTATGTACACTTTCCCCGGATGATATGATGGGGAAATAACCCGAAAATCGCCGGGCGGTAACAACAGCCCTGGCGCAAAAGCGGCTATGTTTATATAACGGGATGATCGGAGTCTGCACGGTTCTTTTCAAGACCGGCATCTTCTCTTGCGACAGGAGCATGCGCGAATATACAGCCCTGTGAGGTGCAGATCCGCCGCAGTACAGAAAAGGGGAATAGCTTTAAAGACCTGTGATGTATGCAAAGTATGATGCAAGCGGTATAACAGACGAACAACCGCAGTTCCATACTTTATTTACGTGGAAGCAGGGTTGACATCAGACCTTTTAGTTGCCGGAAATGTGACTGTTGATGAGGCATCATGCACATCCTCCCGGTAATCGCTGTGATTGCAATCCTGTTTCAGGTCATTCAGGGCAGAAGGATTATTTAAATCCCAAAACCGGTTTTGGTGAAGGCAATCGCACTCATCAACGCACGGAAGCAAGCGGACATACACCTCGACTTTGAATCTCAATACATGAGATAACGAGGAAAATATTGTGCTGAAATGTTCAGATAACAATACAGAATACATAAATAAAGGAACCGTATCTATGAAAAAACGAATCGCATTATTGGCTACACTTGGCGGAGCAGCAACAGGATATTTACTCGGGGTTTTATTCGCACCCGAAAAAGGATCGGCCACCAGGAACAAAATTTCCGAAAAAGGCCACGAATACAGCGACATTGTTGCTGATAAATTCGAGGATATGATTGATTCCGTTTCAAACTCTTTAAAAAAGGGCGAAGAGGAAACCAGGAAGATGGCCGAAAAAGCTAAAAATGAAGCTGATAAATATATTTCCCAGGTGAATGCATAACGGCTTCACACGAACACCGAACGCCATCAACAATATCAGGCGCACTTAGTCATCAGGAGCACTTGTAATCAGGGGCACTTGCCAACAGGCACTTACCATCAAGAATGCCCGCCAGCAGGGGTACAATGAATTTGTCTTCAGAGAGGAAACTTAATCATAGTTCTTCCCGATAATGTTCAACGCTTTACCTGACTAATAACAATACTTTACGCTGTTAAGTATTAAATAGCAGGCAATAACTATTTCACATGTTTTTAAAACTTTAGAAGGACAAAACCATGTTTCATCATGTAAAAGAATTACAATTTAATGCACGGGTTTCTGAACCCGATGTCCGTTTCGCGAAACTTCTACTAGAACAATTTGGGGGTCCGAACGGAGAACTTAAAGCAGCCATGCAATATTTTGTGCAGGCATTCGGTTGCAGAAAAGCATATCCAGCCGAATATGATATGCTCATGGATATTGCAACCGAAGAATTTAGTCACCTCGAAATTGTAGGTGCTACTATTCAAATGTTACTCACGGGGGTAAACGGTGAATTGAAAAATGCCGCGGATGAATCTGATCTGACAAAAATGCTGGATGGCAAAGCGGCAAAAGAAAACTACATACACGACGCCATGATCAATCCGCACTTCTTTCTTGTAAGCGGCGGAACACCCACACTTACCGACAGCGTTGGCAACCCCTGGAGTGCATCGTACATTATGGGAATGGGAGACCTGACGGCCGACCTGCGTCTGAATATTGGTGCAGAAACCAGTGCAAAAATGGTTTACGAAAACCTGATGAAATTTACCGACGATGTTCTGGTAAAAGAATCACTGCGTTTTCTAATGACAAGAGAGGTTGCACATTTTCAGATGTTTCAGGCAGCATTAGATGGTATTCAACCCAACTTCCCTCCCGGCATTTTACAAAGCGACCCGCGATTCAGCAACAAGTACTTCAACATGTCGAAAGGTGACGACTTCAAAGGTGGCTGGAATAAAGGCAAAAGTCCGGAAATGGGCGAAGAGTGGCAGTTTATTGAAAATCCGATTGAACATGTTCAACAAACCAATGGCTTATTAGACGAAAAAGCTGATGGAACAGATAGAACTGAGAATTCTGTCCAGAAAGACAACAAGTCTCTAAGTTCGGAACGCAAAGCGGAAGTAGATGAAGCAACACTTCCTGAGAATGGCATCATGAGTTGGTCAGTCTATGAAGACGAAATTGAAGCCAAATCAAACAAGAGCAAAAAAAGTAACCAATAATCTTATAGCCAATAAACATATGGGAAATCATACATCACATTCAACAACCACTTCCAAAAGTGGAAAACAGCCGCAGGAAAAGTCAGGAAAATCTTCAATGAAGTCATCTCAGCTGATGAAATTATTTGAAGATCAATTGAAAGACATCTACTGGGCTGAAAAAGCATTAAAAAAAGCACTTCCCGCGATGATCAAAAACGCTTCATCCAGTAAATTGGTTGATGCACTGAAAAGCCACCTTACCGAAACAGAAAAACAGGTGACCAGGCTGGAACAGGTTTTTGAATCGATAGACAAAAAAGCAAGTGCCAAAAAATGCGACGCAATGGATGGCCTGATTAAAGAGTCGGAAGAAATAATGGAATCTTGCGAAGAGGGTGCAATGTGCGATGCAGGAATCATTTCGGCCGGACAAAAAGTAGAGCATTACGAAATTGCTACGTACGGAACGCTCCGCCAGTTTGCAGAAACACTAGGCCTGACAGAAGCGGTGTCACTGCTTGAAGCTACACTCAAGGAAGAAAAAGCAGCCGACAGAAAACTATCCGAGTTAGCAATGGATGCTATAAACCTGGATGCCGCCCGGGCAAAAGCATAACTCACTTTAATATAATCTTCAGGTGATTAACTGCAGGGTGCGGGACAAAGTGCTCAGCGGTGGTTGGAAACAACAGGCAGAAAATGCCGGATACCTGGCTGTGTCCGGCCTGTAACATTCACCCATATCCAAAAAAGGATATGGGTGATTCGGTAAGCTATCGCATATTGGTTTTGATCTGCACGGCAAATTCTCCGGAATGAGGCGGGCCGTTTATGTATGACTGCTGCCGGATCGGGTTCAGCGGATCCCACCTCCATTGACGTACCTTCCCCCATTTTTTAAGAAAAAGCAAGCCCGGAACAAGTCCGGGCTCATAGGCCTAAGAACGAAGTCTTAGGGGTGATGTAATTCAATAAATAATAATTACTTCAGCCGTAATAATCAAATTACCAATGATTTTAAAACTTTTTGGTGTTTATAGCGTTTATATCTACATTATACATGATATAGCGTGTAAACATAACCTTGCTGGAGTACATAATGGAACGCCGCTTTGATCCATCCCAAATAAGTGAGGATGTATTAAGAGAACTCGATACCCTGATGCATAGCCCTCAAAGACCTGCCCTTGTCGATAAGGAAGGGTCCAGAATGGAACTGCCTGAACCAATATTTAACATGCTGGTACAGGCTATAAGCCAGCTTAAACAGGGAAATGCTGTTGTGATGTTACCCGAAAATGAAACATTCACCACCCAGGCTGCGGCCAACTACCTTGGTGTTTCAAGGCAGCACTTTGTCAATTTACTCGAAGGAGGCAAGATCCCATTTCACAAAGTCGGCAGCCACCGCCGTGTACATCTAAAAGACCTGTTGTCATACACAAAAACCCGCGATAAAATCCGTCGGGAAGCCCTTGATGCCCTGTTCGAAAAAATCGACAAGGCCGGATTTTACGACAGCAGCTATACCGGTGATGAAAGCTGACTACAACGTATTGCTGGATGCCTGCGTTATTGCAAATATCGGGGTTTGTGATCTCTATTTACGCCTTGCCGAACAGCCCAGGCTTTATCTTCCAAGATGGTCAGAGGAAATCCTTAGTGAAGTGAGCAGTACACATAAAAAACTTGGGTGGCAGAATGACCTGGCAGAGTATTTTCAGCATGAAATTCGAAGAGCTTTTCCCGAAGCGCTTATTTCCGGTTATGAACAGCTCACACCAATCATGACCAATCACGAAAAAGACCGTCATGTACTTGCTGCCGCTGTCAAAGACGGAATTGATTTAATCATTACTTTTAATCTTCGACATTTCAGATCTGAAGACCTTTCCAAATGGAATGTCAGGGCAGAACATCCCCAAAACTATTTACTGACCCTGTATTCAATAAATCCGGCAATAGTATTGGCCAAACTTACCATGATTGCCCAAAAAAAGGGGCTGACGCTACCTGATCTTTTGATTAATCTCGGTAAATCAGTACCCGAATTCTCCGCAAAAGTATTAGAGGATTCCGGATATAGTTGACGGCAGCCCGTAGATGCAAAAGCTTCCGGAATCATCGATGAGATTAAAGGGGTTGTTTCAGACTCTTGTATCCATATTCTGAGGATCTGAGATGGTTTAATGTTTTGCATTATAACATTCTCTAATACCAGGATCATAGGTTCCGCCACATCGTTTATCTATCTTATAAAGTGTTAAAACCATCGCCGATTTAACGGGTAACTTGCAGGGCGATCCATAAATGCTGCTAAAGCGCCTTCTGTGCATTACGTTCCGGCAGCACACCAGTCGCCCGCCCAAAAAAGTCCGGAACACCAGATGCACAACCCATGAAAACAGATCATGAAAGCAGCAACGAACACGCCACCGATCCGGGCATCGACCTTTCATACGGTCCCGACACCTACTGGCCCGACGATCCCGCTTACGAACTTTTGATCAGCCGCATCAAGGGGAAGAAGCGTCGCGACATGGCCCGGGCCCTGCACCAGAAGTGCGACATCCCGAACCTGCTCATCTTCCTGCACCGCGAGACGCTGCCCGAAAACGAGCGCTCGGCCTGGGGGCAGATCCATCCCTCGTTCATGGGCGGCGAGTACCTGCCCTCCCTGCTTCCGGGCGAGGTCGAAATCGCCCGCATCAGCCTGGAATCCACCACCGCCGACCAGATATCGGTGCGCGCCCGCCCTGAGGACGGCTGGATCCACTACAGCGTGGCCGACGAGTATGCGCAGGAGCCCTTCGTCATGGCCATCCCGAAAAGCCGGAAACCGCTCACCCTCAAACGGATGATCGAACAGATCAATATGACCGTAGACGCGGCCGGCGACCTGTTCTCGGGCCTGGTGCGCACGTTCTGGTAC
>JAIVHB010000044.1 GCA_020201275.1 Rhodothermaceae bacterium
AGTGGTTCGGTTGGTGCCGGTTATATCAACCCCTGGGGTGTGCTTGGAATATCCGGCAATATTTTTTCAAGCAATTACGGCATTCCGGGAGATTTTACCGGATCTCATCCGAATGGGGTTCAAATAGAACTGATTCGAAGGCAGTTACATGCAAAGCTTGACTACCTGCCGCAACCTGAATTCCTAAAACGTATCGATGTGGGTCTGAACTACAACTACTACTTTCACAAGGAGCTGGAATGGAGTACAGACCGTGAAGCCCATGATGTTATTGGAGCCCAGTACAAACTGCATACACTGAATTTTAACACACTGATACGTAATAATAGCTGGGGTCCTTTTAGCAGCGGTATCATCGGCATGTTTGGAGAATTCCGTGATTATACTGCGGGTGGATTCACTTTTACACCTCCTGTGAAGGAACTTGGATTAGCCGTGATGGCATACCAGCAGGCCGTAATGGGCAGGGTAACTTTCGATGTGTCTGCCAGATTTGATACCCGTTCTGTAAACCCGCAGGAAGAGGTTGAATCCAGATTAATTGGATTGATGAGGAGTCGCAGGTTCAGTGGATACTCTGCCGGAAGCCGGTTGACATTTGAGGTAAGCAATTGGGCAGATGTTGGAATGAATTTCATGAAAACGCTGAGACTGCCCGGCATTGAAGAACTCTACTCGGAAGGCCCACATTTGCCGGCATACAGCTACGATACGGGAAATCCTGAACTGGATGCCGAAGAAGGATTTGGTCTTGAGATATTTGCAAAGATTCAAACTTCCAGGCTGAAAATTGATGCTGCCGTATTCCGTAATTCCATCGGTAATTACCTGTACCCCAGAAACACCGGTACAGAGAGTGAACGCCGGCCACTGCCAGTATATCAGTACTCAGGTGATGATGTACTGATGCAGGGATGGGAACTGAGTTATGACCTTCTGCTGATATGGAACATATCTACATCGGGTACTTTGAGTTATGTACGCGGAGACCTCACAGAAGACGACCGCCCGTTGCCATTCATTCCACCACTGACCGGTAAGTTTGATGTTGAGTACAACCGGCGAAATTTTTCTGTCGGGACATCTCTGCGTACAGCTTCAAGTCAGAATCGTCTTGGCGAGTTTGAGGAGTCTACAGCCGGTTACAGGGTTATAGATTTTTCTGCACGCTATATGTTTTCAAGCGGTAAATATCTTCACACCTTCACTTTTGGTATTGACAATCTGACCAACGAAGATTACCGCATGCACTTGTCTCGTGTGAAATCAATCATGCCAGAACCCGGAAGGAATATCAGAATTTTATATCGGGTCTATTTTTGATTGAAGGCACCGACCGATAAATAGCGATCGGATATCTGAGTACTGTTCTTAACCCTTTGCCCGGGTTCTATTTTTCGATTTCAGCTTATTCCCAATAATGCTGAACCAGGTGAATGAAGCAGTATTGATGATTTTGTTCAGTGCGCTAACCACCAACAGCATTCCTGCCACATCGGCCGCTGATACATCCATTGCCCGCGACAACTCAAAACTGGCCCCGAGAAAGAACATATCTTTTGCAGGTAGCATGGGCAGCCAGTTTATCATAATTTTGACCGATAAATAGGTAATCCATACCGACAGCGAAACCTCAGGCAGTATTAACATCCACTGAATTAATTGCATCGAATTGACTGCAAGTATCCGGGTCACGTGAAAACCCCCAATAATTGCAAGTGATCTGCCGGGCAGATAAAAAATCCTTTTCCTGAGGATTATTAACGAGGATATGATTCCCGCGATGACAGCAGCGCCAACCACGGCCCAGCTTGTAGCATCACTATCGAGCAGGTTCAACTCACCTGCAACCAGAAAATAGACAAGAAGAACCACGGCAAATGATGTTGCGGCCATTGAAGAGACAATGGTGTTATCCTTGATGGAACGCCACACCACCGATTCTGCAAGGTCGGTTGATTTCCTCGCCCACATCAATAAAAAAAGTTCACCGGAATAACCGGCTACCTCTGAATTGTATACACGCTTCTGCTGAACTGCTGGGAATATTTTGAAATACGGCAGCCTCCATGCATGCCGGTAGATTGCCGTTTCAACAAGGGGAAGGGTTACATACATGCCCGCAAACAGCAGATAGAAAACAGGCTCACCGGGAAGTGCATTCCAGAGTTCAATCCAACCGATTGTAGTTATCTGATAGATCAGATAACTGATCACGGCTACAACTAAAGAATACCTAAGGAAGTTGAGAGTTATGCGCCCAGTACGCGTACCAGACCAGTTGCTCAGGCAACGCCGCAGCAGTTTGGCAGCTATAATTGTTTTTCTTTTTAATTGCGGAATACTCATTAATCAGGTGTCAGATGACCCTCAAAATTACTAAGAAATCAATTCTAACTGCATCAGTTACTGTTATTGCGGGAAATATATGTCAGAATATTGCAGGCGATGAAGAATTGTAAGGATTTATTTATGAAAAAACATTCCTCATCTTAATTCGTAAAACGTTTAGATCTGTATATAAGTAACTGTAAGCAAGGCATTGCATTTTTTATACTGATGAAAATCTATTCTCCTGCAGGATGGTTAATTCCGGCTACATCTTCCACATCCATGACAAAAGCTATACCGTTTCCGGGTTCATTTAACTCTACTTCCTGAACAATGGTATTCAATACATGTTCTGTTTTCTTTTTGTCAATCAGAGTGAGTATAATATCTTTTTCCGGTTCAATAGTGAATGAGAATAGTTTTGCTTGTTCATGAATACCGGAACCCCTGCCAAAAACAATAGTACCGCCATCGGCGCCGGCACGCTTTGATGCATCCAGAACACGGGTGCAATTTCCCTTATTAACTATTGTTACGATCAGATCATACTTCGTCTTATCCATGATGCCCGTTATTTATTATTATGATTAAGCAAGTGAGCGACCCCGGTTACAATCGAGGGGTTTAAAACAAATGCAACTCCGTTACCGCGCCGGTCGAGTCTGACGGCTGCTCTGACTTTTGAAAGCACCTTGTCCTTTAGTTCTTCCGGGATTATTGACAAAATACACTCTTTTTCGTCTTCTATCGGTATTCCCAGAAAACTATGCTCCTGATGAATACTCATCCCTCGACCGGGAATAACAGTGGAACCCTCTGCACCAGCTTTATGAAGTGCTTTCAGAATACGTTTGGCTTTACCTTTCTTGACGATAACAAAAATCAGTTTTTGTTTTTTTCTGAGTACATCAACCATCGTGTTTCTCCTTCATTCCATATAGGATTCCCAAAACGAGTACAGACAAAATAGGTGCAAGTGCAACAAGGCTAATCATACCGAAACCATCCATTAACGGATCACTTCCCTCGATTTTTTCAGAAAATCCGAGTGCAATAGCCAGTATGAATGTTACAGTCATTGGCCCGGTCGCAACTCCACCTGAATCAAATGCTATAGATGTAAATGTATTGTTATTAAAAAACATGAGAATGAGCGCCAGACCATACCCGGGTATGATGAAGTACCAGAGTGGAATTGCGAAGAGTATTCTGAACATGGCCAGAGCTATTGAAATAGCCACACCGGTTGATAATGTAAATAACATAAGTTTCCGTGGTATATAACCAGATGAAACCTTATCGACCTCATGATTCAATACCCGAACGGCCGGTTCTGCAAAGGTCGCAACGAAACCGAGCACGAAGCCAATGGGAATTAGGATCCATCGATAGGAAAGACCGCCGATAATGACCCCTATTTCCCGTCCAACGGGTAAAAAGCCTACGTGCACACCCTGAAGGAAGAAAGCCAGACCGAAGAAGGTTAGCACAATTCCGATGAGGGCATTGTAAACCTGCTTTTTTGGAAGTTTAAGCATGAAAATCTGAAAAAAAGCAAAAAAAGTCAGCAGCGGTACCAGGGCGTAACTTACCTCAATAAGTACATCCGAGAAGCCAGTAAAAATTTTAAGCTCGCTCATCCGAATATCATTCCAAGTATAATTACAGCCAGTACTGGCCCAATGGAAGCCAGGGCAACGAGTCCGAATCCGTCGTTACTCGCTGTTTTGCCACCCAGAACAGAGGCAACGCCAATTCCAAACGCAAGTATGAATGGTACTGCCATAGGCCCGGTGGTTACACCTCCGGCATCAAAAGAAATGGGAACGAACTCAGCCGGGGTCTGGGGCAGTGCCAGCATAAGAAAAATCAAACCATAGCCACCAGCCAGCATCCAGGTAATAGGCACACTGTATATGATCCTGACCATTGCAAGCACAAGAAATATTCCGAGTCCCAACGCAACGGTATAAACAAGAATGGATCGGGATATGGAACCGTCGGAAACAGTATCAACATAATTGGCCAACACCCTTACATCAGGTTCTGCTACTGTAACCGCAAATCCCAGCAGAAAAGCGACTAGCAGTACAAACCAAACCTTTCCCAATTTGGGGGTTGCAGAACCTATCATTTCTCCAATCGGTAATAAACCGATGTGAACACCAAGCAGGAAGAGAATTAGACCAATGCTGACAAAGATTACACCGATTATAAACTGCAGGAAACTGCCAAGTGGCAACCAGATCACCGTAACCTGCAGAATGAAAACAGTGACTGTAATCGGCAAGATAGCGAATATTACTTCATTAACAGTCTCTCGAACACTCTGCATAGTGAATATTTAAATTTCTTGATTAATTAATGAAACCTGCCGGCATGAAGGATCGAATGTCAAATGTCGAATGTCGAATGTCGAATATATGGTATTCATATCTGGAAGTGGTTAATATCGCGAAAAATTATATGTAATGATCAGAGATCAGTTATCAGTTAAGACAGTTATGCCATTTATCTGTGAGCAGGGAAATTTGCCAGTTCCATAATTATGAATTGAGTACCGACAATCAGGGTTTCGTTACTACCGCATCCTCTCTGTTACCATATTCCGACCAGGATCCTTCATACGCACGAACGGAATCGTACCCCATTAGGCGAAGGGTGAAATAGGCGTGCGACCCGCGTACATTCGTATGACAGTGGGGGATAACTTCCTTATCGCGGGTTATGCCCAGCGCATCGTATTGGTGCTGTATGGCCGAAGCAGGCAGGAAGTAGGGAATACCCTCCGGTTCAAGCACTTTTCGCCGAAAAGCCATAGTAGTCGAGAGCATAGAACAGCCGCGCCGATGCAAGGGAATTGCCACTATCGTAAATCACAACGTTATCATTGTCTGTCAATCCGATTTCACGCATCATTTCCCCAAACAACTCAGGACCGATGAGGTAACTTGCAACGGGGTTATCGGGATCAGTCAGTTTTGATATGGCTGAGAAATGGACCGCACCCGGAATAAGTGAATCCCCCGCTTCCTCACGCGCATCGATCAGGAAGACCGGTTGGCTTTCGAGTCGTTCGTACAGCTCGGTGGCCCCGACGAGCAGCTGCTGGTTTGGATAGGTTAGAAGGGTATCAACAATAGCTTCATCGGCTATGGTAACGCCGGATGCCTGGCAGGCAACTGCTGAGGTTTGCAACAGAAGAGTGAAACAGGAGATTAGCAGGAGCAAAGAGCGCATAAAAGATCGGATTTGAATTATCATTTGCTGCAAAATAGGCAAAAGAGGTGAATTCAGCAGATTAAATGGTCACGAAGGGGATGTATACTAAGCCATTTATGAAATATTCTGTTGAATTTAACAGATTGTTCAATAAAGGGGGTATGGCCGCAACCGATCATAACTTCTTCAGCTACTACTGCTCCTGATGCGGATAGCTGTTCAAGGATTTTTTTTGTTTGGCTGATCATGGGCTGAGAAGGAAATATCTTCTCGCCGGGCCATCCTGGAATTATTCCTGTTTTGCCGAGATTTCCCGCATCAGACAAGGACGAATCGGATACAATCTGATCATCGTTTCCCCGTACCCAGAGAATGTGATACGGCATGCAGGCATCAACAACCTGTCTGGCCAGATCCCTGTTGTACAAAGGGGATAGGGCATTTACCGGACCCCATATACCCGGAGCAAAACCGGGCCAGTTGGTGCTTTTTTGCGTATCTCCCGGATATTGATGCCTGCCTGAATGCACACTCAGAACGGCATTAAGGAAGTCATCTTCCCGTGTCGGCTTGAAACTGTTTGCCCAGAAAAGCCGGTTCATAACAGATCGGGGGGAGGTCAGAGGGTCTGATGTGCCTTTATCTTTTTTTGCTATTCGCTCAGCAAACCCTTTGTTAACCATGCCTGCTCCCGAGCCGGCTCCATCGGATTGATTTAAAATACCCGACTCACCATGATTCCCGCCAAAACCAAAGGGTGAACCGGGTGCGATCAGCACAACTCCTGCAATTCGCTCCGGGAAAGCAGCCAAACAACCCCATGCGATGAAACCACCCATTGAGTGTCCGGCAAGAATAAAACGGTCTATTGATAGTGCATCCGTTAATGCCCTGATGTCATTCACCCAGTCAGAAATTCCCCTATCTGCACAGATTAAACCCCTGGGATCAGTAAGGCCAAAACCCCTGAGATCAGGTGCTATACCTCTGAATCCGACTGGTAAACCGAGCATGGTTTCTTCCCAGAAAGTGGATGAAGATATATTCCCGTGCAGAAAAATGACCGGAAAGTCATCATTATTACCACTGAAAAGTGTGTAATGCAGCAAACGGCCGGTCTGAACGTATTCAGACCGGATGCCAGGAAGGTGCACCGGAGTCACTTCTTCAGAAAATCCAGTACAGCCCTGTTGAAGTCTACTGGTTGTTCTATCTGTACCATGTGCCCGGCCCTGTTGATCTCGACAAGTTCACTGCCGGCAATGGCATCATGGCCTTTACGGAACACATCAGAGGGGTGTCCGGGATTCAGATACGGATTTGGAATCAGGCCGTCGTATTTGCCGTAGATTATCAGGGTTGGAGTTTTAATATTTTTGAGTCGGCTGGTGGTTGGTTCAGCAAGCATGGCATCAACACTCCGGTCTACAGTATAGGCAAATTCCGCCATCTCTTCGGCTTTTGCCATGCGTACCCTCTCCTCAACCATCCACTCCCATTTTGTATTCCAGCGGTAGAAGTTTATTGACAAATTACGGCGGATGGCTTCTTCTGTGGTAGTTTTAACGCCCTTCATTGTAATAACGCTGCTCAGCCAGTCTCCCTGCCCCCGGTCGAACGATTCAATACCGGCAGGCGAAGCGAGAATTAACCGGTTGATAATATCAGGATGTTCAAGAGCCAGGATTATGCCTATCTGACCGCCCATTGAGTGTCCGATATAGGTTACATCTTCAAGACCGAGTTCAACAATAAACTCTCTAATAGCAGCGGCATACCATGACATGCCGTAGGGGTAATCACCTTTCCCTGATTTGCCATAACCGGGCAGATCTACAGCTATTACCCGGTAGTTTTTGGCCAGTTCCGGAATATTGTATCTCCAGAAACCTGCGTTGCTTGCAAGCCCGTGTACCAAAATTAGTACTTTGTCGCCGGAACCTTCATCGATATAGGCGATGTTCGGATCCGAAAGGGTAACTTTGGTGTCAAAACCGTAGTCGATCTGATCAAATTCGATTGGGGGAGCGTCGAGGTAACGGTAACCGCCGCAGCCGCTCAGAATCAGTACAAGGAGTAAAATGGTTAAAATTCTCATAGTTATTATCCTCAGAACATCAGCCATGTAAGGCTGAGGAAAGCGGTCCACGGGTTTTCGGGTTTAATGCGGTCTGTTGTTGCACGTGGTGCGTCATAAAAATCGCCGACCATGGCATATGCACCGCTCAGGCCAACTGTGAGGAATACCCTGAGATTATATTTGAACTCGGCGTTGATCTCCGATCCGATATAATTACCGCCATCGGGTAGAGAGTAATTACTGAAAGCCACTGCAGCCCCGATCTTACCGGAAAAGCGATTAGGAATGAAGTCGCGCATCGCATTTACAGTCAGGCCGGCTACACCCAGACCCATATTCGAGATATCATGTACCATTGAATAGTATCTGTTTACAACCTGGGGATCCGGAAACAGTAAAAATGCGCGGTGCGAGCTGTATATGCCAACTGGTGATCCCCAGACGTTGCCGGTTAGAACACTGTTCAGCGTGCCATCCCGAACCCCGTCCTCATCGCCCGTACTGAATATGGCCTCGAGCCAGATTTTGTCCCGGTTGGTCATACCATATTTCCAGGCAAGAGTTGAGTTGAATGCACCACCTATAACATCTGCCACTTTGCCGCCCGGTGCTGCCAGAGAATCGATCCGCCCCAGGTTGGCGATGGCATAAGCATCGAACGAGAGAGGACCATGAACAAAATCTCTGTTCCAAGCCAGGTTTACACCCGTCCAGAAGATGTCGGCCTTATACAATTGAGACTGACCCGGGAGTCGGATCCTTACGGCTCCATTATATTCGGACAATGCGCTGGTGAGGCCCTGTCCCAGTACACTAATACCTCCGCCACCCTTGCCGGTATCGCGCAGGTACCACAGATTGAATCCCAGTTCGAGTTTGGGTGTTGGTCTGGTAAGGATATCTCCCATCAGAAGAAAAACGTCATCATCTGAAGCAATCAGATTTTCCCAAAGCTGGAAAAAGCCCAATCGGGTATCGATTGCGGGATGCGGTTTGGCAAACCAGTTTATGCCAACGGCCTGTGTACCCCAGAAACTAAGTTTATACCCTGTAGTCTGAAACAGGTCAAGAGTATTGATATTGGGATCGCGAACACCATCGAAAAGGCGTTGCATACCAATAACGAGATTCCAGTTTGCATCAGGCGGCCGTATATCTATGTTGGCCATCAGGGTTTGTAAGTTTACCTGTCCGCCGCTAAGGCCACCTCCGCGGTTGTTCCCTACACCATAAGACTGATCGCCCCATGTCCAGTCGATCTTGAAAAGTGTTCTGAATGTAGCATAACCGTCGAGGATGTCCGGTTTATAGATCATCATCGGTACAAATCGCTGTTCGGTATAGAAGCCCGGACTGAAACCGGTGTTGGTTGAGTTACTTCCGAAAAGCCTGCCAATTACCTGCCCCTGGAGCACGTCACTTGTCGGGGCGATATTGGAACTGGTGGTTCGCAAAAAAGCGTAACCGATAAACTGAAATTCGCCAGGTTTTGGATCAGTAAGGCGGTCGTCGGTCTGAGCATGGGCAAAAACAGGCAGCAACATGGCCATGATCAGGAATACAAGGATCACTCGTAACATAGAAGCCTCCCCGGTTAAAAAGAGAGAACGGTACCGGCCTGTTACAGACCGGTACCGTTAGTTAAAAGGTTAGTTCACGCGTATATATCGCTGTACCCAGGTCTGCCCTAGAGGAAAATCATTGAACTTGGTACTGCCAAATCCATCGGCCGGGTTGGGTGCTGTGATGCCCTGGATTGGCGGGTCAGTCTGAATGACCTCGTATTCCATAGCATTATCTATAATGCGGAAAATACCCCTCGAAGTGAGAGCACTTGGTTCAGACTGTGTAAGGGTAATAGCACGAATTCCCTGTGCATTGGGTTCGTCGGCCACCCAGTTCCCGCGGAAAGTTACCGTTGCATTCGAACTGTCGGTGGAAACTACCAGGTAGGTCTGATTCTCGAAGAATTCAGCGTCAATTTTCCTGGTTCTGAAAGGAGGTCCGGCCAGACCGGGTGCGACCTGACCCTGACCTTCGGAAAGCCATTTGCCAACTATCGGATCCAGGTCTTCATCGTCATCACCAGAGCTGGTAGAGTCGCATCCGATAGCGATTAAACCTGTGAGAAGTAGTATAAGCAGGAATTTAATTTTCATTGTTTTATGGGTTTATTTGTGATGGGTTTTATTGACTTCCATGTTCTGTTTATGCTGAACCGGTGCCGGAATCAGAAGCACCGATTCACCTTCGGCTATGGTATCACCGTGCTGGTTGCTGCAAGATGTTGCCATGACCACTCGCTTCTTTTCTGTAAAAACTTCCCTGACGTCAACCCGTGCCGTTATGGTATCTCCAATAAAAACGGGCTTCAGGAAACGAAGGTTTTGTTGCAGATAAATTGCTCCGGGACCAGGAAGCCTGGTGCCGAGTACTGCTGATATCAGGGCTGCAGCCATAATTCCATGCGCAACACGTTGTCCGAATATGGTGGTGGCTGCAAAATCCGGATCGAGATGAACCGGATTCCGGTCGCCCGTAAGTTCTGCGAATCCGGATAAGTCTGATTCTTCAATGGTTTTGCTTAGCCGGGCAGATTCCCCCGGCTTGATGTCATAAATGGTTTTAGTAATCATAATTTTTCCCTGAGAGCCCGTTTGAGAATTTTACCGGAATCGCTCTTAGGCAACTCATTAAGAAATGTGAAATGTTTTGGGATTTTATATCTGGCCAGATTGCCTTCGCAGAAATCCCGGATGTCTTCGGATGTGAGCTTTTCACCCGGTTCTGCAACTATGAAGGCCCTTCCAACCTCGCCCCATTTTGAATCGGGTACACCGATAACCGCAACTTCCCTTATCAGGGGATGGGTTCTAAGGAAATGTTCAATTTCTGCCGGATAGACATTTTCGGCTCCGCTGATGAACATATCTTTTTTCCGGCCAACCACATAGAAATACCCTTCGGCATCACGGCGCACAATATCGCCGGTATGGAGCCAGCCATTGCGGATGGTCTCTGCGGTTGCCATGTCATTGTTCCAGTAGCCCGACATGCAGGCTGGCCCTTTTAATAATAATTCACCCGGCTCATCTACTCCGCATTCGGTACCGTCGTCGTTAGCCACGCGCGTCTCAATGTAGAAATTCGGAAAGCCAATGGAACCAATCTTTCGCTCGGCATCTTCCTCGTTTAGCGAAAATACGTTGGGTCCGAATTCGGTAAGCCCGTACCCCTGCCTGATGGGCACGCCTTTCTTGTGCCAGGTGCGAATGAGTTCAAGCGGCATGGGTTCACCACCCACTATTGCGTAGCGTATATTCTGTAAATCCTTTCCGGCAAACTCCGGTTCACGGCTCAGCATATCCATCATAGTAGGTACACCGAACAGGATGGAAACTCCTTCCGACTCGCACAAATGCAGGATTCGTGCGGGGTCAAATTTGCGAAGAAGTATAACCCGTGCACCCCGATGGTGAAATGGTGTAGTTAGTACATTCCACCCGCCTGTGTGAAAGAAGGGGGCGAAGGTGAGGGTAACATCCTGTTGTACAAGGTTGAGACGCAAACCTGTATTGACTGAATTCCAGAACAGCATGCCGTGGGTAATCAGTGCACCCTTTGGCCGGCCCGTGGTACCGGATGTGTAAAGAATCATGCATGGCGTATCCATGTCCGGAGCTGTCGGGGTAAAGGATGCAGCGAGGTTCTCGTTATGCATTAATGATGAAAGGCTGTTCTCACCATCGAAATTAAGATGGGCAGGTGGCTTGGAATCTTCAGGTATCCCGGAAACAATTTCTGAAAACTGCATCTGGCTAATGAGCAGCGACGGTGAGCTGTCTGCAAGCTGAAAAGCCAGCTCACGCGATGATAAACGGAAGCTGAGCGGTACCATGATAGCACCGGCACGTTGCAGAGCGTAGAAAAGAGGAATGTAATCCGGCTCATTTGTCGAAAGTACTGCTACTCTGTCGCCCGGGTTGATCCCGAATTGTTGCTGCAGGTAACCCGCTGTTCTCGATGCCAGTATATCCAGATCCTGGTAAGTAAAATTCCGGCCGGTAGCATCATCGGTTAGGGCAATTCCTGCGGGGGAGTAGTGGGCCCATCGGGCAATCCAGTCGGTCGTTATTCCGTTGCTTTTCATTGACTGTCTCCATTGTTGGTTACACTAACAGGTACCGGTTTCCCGGTAGTGTAATAGACCGTAATGGCAGCCAGAACGGAACAGATGATGGCCACGGCGGCTGCAACGCCCGGGTTTTCTCCGTTAGCCTGTGTAAAGGGGACCGGCAGCTGGCCATAATACATGCTGAAATGAACAATGACGGCTGTAAGCGATGCTGCAATCGGTGCGGCCTTTGGCACGTCTTTCCAGAACATACCCATGAGAATGGGCATGAATGCTGCAGAAAAGTATGCGTAAACACCGTTCTGGGCAAATATTCCGACACTGAGCTTGGGGTTGATGAGCTGGTCCCAGCTTAGGAAAATGGTTATGATTCCCATCAGAATGATTACCAGACGGTTAATGATAATTTTCCTGTTTCCTTCAAGTCCGATCCGCCCTTCACAGAACGGTTTTATGATGTCGTTTGTAACCGAGGTTGATATGGATTGAATCAGACCTTCGAGTGTGGATAGCCCGGCCGATATCAGGCCCAAAACCACAATTAAGGCTACAAATACTGGAAACTCACTCACTACATAAGCGGAAACGATACCGTCCATGGGTATGGTCGCTCCGTTCACTGTCAGATCAGGAAAATGCAGACGTGCATAGAGCCCGGTAAACACAACAAGGAAAAAAATCATCTGTGCTACGATACCGGTAACCAGATACTTATTAACATCCTTGTCACTTTTCAGCAGCAGGCTTTTTGTAAGGATGTGTGGCTGGCAGATGATGGCTACCCCGACAATGAACTGTGCAATAATTATTTCAAAGTAGTCGCGAAACAGAAAACTGCTTTCATTTGTTGTCTGGACCAGTTTAGGGTCAATCGCCTATAGTTTATCAAGAAATCCGTGTACGCCCTCACTGAAGTGTTCATAACCTGATCCCAGCAGTATGAAGGCGACAATAAGCATCAGTACAGCCCGAATGGTATTGGTATAGACCATTGAATTGGCACCACCGAACATCATGTATCCGTAAAAGTAATGAGCAGGAGTGAGAGAAAACCGAAGAAGATCCCATATGCCCGGCTGTTATAACGGGTCTGCATCCATTGGGCCATACTGAGTGCTTTGACCAGGGTACCGTGTTTCCGGAAGCCTTTGGTCAGAACTACAAGCGACAACAGAGCGGCAAAGGGTAGGGCCAGTGCCATCGACAAAACTCCACTAATACCATACAGTGCTACAAATCCGGGATTAATTATAAATGTTGCAGCACTTGTGATGGAAGCAGCCAGGGAGAGTCCGACGGCATAGGGTGAAAAAAGAATATTGCCAAGTGCGTAGTCATCGATGTTTTTGGTTTGTTTTGCACCCCTGACCACGAAATAGAGTATTCCTGCTGCATAAAAGCCGATTAAAATCCAGCCGGATATGATCATATTGGGGTTGGCAATGTCCATAGGTATTCTGTTTTACATCCGAAAAGCGTTACAGGCAAATGTTAAGCCGCCACCCGATCCCATTAATATGAATATGTCACCTGGATTCAGGTCACCGGCCCGCAGACTTATATCGAGTGCCATACCAATAGCAGCAGATCCGGTATAGCCATATTCCGCCATGATTGCTGGTGCTGTTTCATGGGGAAGATGGAGATTATCCATTGTTTCCCGGATTTGGTTTATGTTGATCTGAGTCATAAAAGCCCGCTTAATTTCGGATATCTCAAATTCACCTTTTCGAGCTACATTTGAGATCATGTCGGTCCACATAATGGGGTTCAGTTCTTTCGGGAATTTCTTTACGAATTGCAGACGGTAATCTTCCTCATTGAACCCATAGGCTGAAGCCGGGTGTGAGGCTGCGCCTCCGTAAATGCCCATAAAGTCATAGTATTCGCCTCTGGTGCGAAGATCCGAAGCCAGGTGACCCTTATTCGGTAGGTTTGTGGCCGTAAGGATGGCAGCCCCTGCACCGTCGGCGAAGAGGGTCGCTGTTTTTTTATCTTTAAGGTTTAAAAACCGGCTCATTCCGTAGGCACCGATAACCATTACGTACTTATAATCGGAATCAGATTGGATGTACTTGGTTGCTGTTTCTGCAGCTGTAACGAAACCGGCACAGGCGGTGTTCAGATCAAAACTTGCGGCGTTTATCATCCCTGTCTTGTACTGAACAACCGAAGCGGTAGAGGGGGAGATGAAATCGGGCGTATCGGTCGATATAATCAACAGGTTGATGTCAGCCGCTTTGAGCCCTGCCATGTCAAGGGCCCTGTTGGCGGCCTCAATACACAGGTCGCTTACATTCTGGTCCTTTGTCATCCACCTGCGCTCTCTTATCGTAAGATTCTCCTGCAGCCAGGTATCCACATCTTCACCCAGCTGTTCATTAAACCACGAATTTGGGATAATGCGCTCCGGCACATAACTTCCGCTGGCAATTATGCAGGAATTCCTGGTCATAGCACAAGGCCTCCATCAACATTAAGTGTGGCTCCTGTAATGAAAGCAGCATCGTCCGAAGCAAGGAACAGATAGGCATTGGCAATGTCTTCCGGCCTGCCAAGATGGTTTAGCGGGGTCCTGTTTTTGACGGCTTCAATGGCCTGCTCCGGCATTTTTTCTACCATTTCTGTAGCGATAAAACCGGGAGCTACAGCATTCACGCGTATTCCTTTTCGACCAAGTTCACGAGCCCAGGTTTTGGTCATACCAATCACCCCGGCTTTGGATGCAACGTAATTGGTTTGGCCGAAATTTCCGTAAAGACCCACTACAGAGCTTGCATTCAGGATTACGCCGGTTCCGCGTTCTGCCATGTGTGAGACAACGGCTTTAGTACAGTTAAATACTCCAGTCAGGTTAACATCGATAACTTTCTGCCACTCGGCCGGCGACATCTTCAGCAGGCTGCGGTCGAGCGTTATACCTGCATTATTTATCAGAATATCGATACCTCCGAAGGCTGAAACCGCTTCCAGTGAATGGCTGAGAACGTCTTCAAAACTTGATACATCAACCCTCGCAAAAATACATTTATGCCCTTCAGCAGACCATTTTTCAGCAAGATCACTACCGGCTTGTTCATTCAGGTCCCAAATGATTACGGCAGCCTTCTCATTTAAAAAAGCCCGGGCCGTGGCTTTACCTATGCCAGCAGCTCCGCCGGTGATAAGCACAACCTTGTTTTTAAATCTATCCATTAATTAAGGTTTTAAACGTTTGGAATATTTCAAATATATAAATCAAAAAAAGTCAGATAATCAACGCTTATTTTTAAAATCAGTGAGAGTTTGTGTCCATGCTTTAATGAAGTCTTTGTTGTGCTGCTCCATAAGGGCATAAAATGCCTTCATCTCTTCCATACGCCTGCGGGTAAAAGCAATATCACCATTTTCGATTTCATCACAGCGTTGTACAAATCGGTCAGCAATCTGGTAATTACGCTTCATTGAGATGGCATAGTTACGAAATGCCTGTCCGAATATATCGTCGGTGGCTTTATAAAAATCCTTGCGTTCACCAGGGATCCAGACTCGCTCAATCAGGTGATGGTCTTTAAGACGACGGGCTATCTGAGAGATGGGTCCTTTGCTCATTTCAAGTCTTTCAGCAATTGCATCAAGCGAAAGCGGCTCGGGCGATATGATGAGAAGGGCTACAATTTTTCCCATAAGTGAGCTGTAGCCAAGGTTCTGATAGGCTTCAGCATAAATATGAATGATCTCTTTCTCGAGTTCCTGCTGTGCTTTCAATGGTGCCGGTTTTAATGGTTGAATCGAAATATTGCAGTTGTTAACATTTGATATATTCCAATTGTTTGATATTGAAAATATATAACTTTAGAATGTGATTCGGAAAAGCGGTTTTTGTACTGTTCAGCCAAATGGCAATAACTTAGATATAAAGCGGTGAAAATTCCGGGTGAATGTTGTTGATATTGTTACAATTAATCTATACATTTTTCGACGTAAATTTTTTCCAACTTAGGTTACAAGGTAACAAGGATATAATTTGAAGGATCTCTTCCTGAATTACTGGGCACTGTTGTCGGATAAAGCATTCGAACTCAGCAGCTACTACGGTGTGGATCCGCTGATCTTTAGTCTGCTTTATGTGGGTACTATACCGCCTTTATGGTTTAGTATAGCATGGATTGTTCGCAATTTTCAAAAAAAACTACCCGTAACCGTCCCCATTGTTATCACTTCTTTATGTTATACCGGTACCTATATCTATCTGGTCATAGCCGGACAAAATATCCCTGTATGGGTGTACTGTATTGCAGTCGGTATGATTGCTTTCAGCGGATATAAAATCCATAAAAAAGTATCCGCAAAGATAAGTCAGACTGATCTTTGTGGTGAACTCAAATCGGGTAATACTTAGTACATCCGCAGGTAAGCCGCCTGTCAATTAACGCCGAAGCTTATCAGAAACTTTCCTGATTTTTATTACTGATTCCATGAATCGGTTTTAGATTGTATATGCACCTGTGATGAGATTTGCCTTCTCCGGTCCCTGTCTTAAACAATCTGCAGACAGCAGTAAATGCGCAAGGTAATACTATTGTTGATATGCTGCATATGACAGAACAGTGTGATCTAATCAGAACACGGATTTGATAGTTATGTGATTTTTGTACCTAGGATGTATCCTATTATGGTATTCATCAAATAATTTTCTGTTTATAATTTTTTTAGATATCAGTAACCAATTATGGAGATCATTGATAGTGTCAGGGCCTGGTTTTTTTCGCTCGGTGAGGGATACGGGGTTAATCCATTTATCTTCGGGGCCATCTATATCGGCGCGATACCTTTTTTCTGGTTATCGACCGTATGGCTGGTACGCAATATTCGACGCAAACGAAATATTGCAGTACCAGTAATTGCCATGTCGGGTTGCGCCATCTCATCATATACATATCTGATCATAGTGGGTCAGAATGTCCCTTTATGGGTTTATCTTATAATTATCGCAATCGTTTTATATTCATTTTACGCCACCTGGCAAACCATAAGAACAAAGCGTAAGGAGAGTGCCATTGAAGTGGGAATATGATATGATTGTAGTCGGAGGTGGAGCGGCAGGTCTTACCTCCGCAGGGATTTCCGCAAATCTGGGCGCCAAAACAATGATGATAGAAGCTCACCGGCTGGGTGGTGATTGTACCTGGACGGGATGTGTACCCAGTAAGGTATTACTGAAGGCCGCCAGGGTGGCCTCCCGGCTTCGGCACGCCGGGCGGTACGGCCTGCTTGATCATGAACCTGCTATTGATTTTCAGAAACTCATAGACTATGTACAAAAGGTACGCGGGGATGTCTATGAAGAGGCCGACAGGCCTGAAATATTTGAGGCGATGGGTATTGAGGTTGTACATGGGAAAGCCCGCTTCAAGGATCCCCATACCGTGATTATTGAGCATGGTGGTGAGCTGCGTGAGGTAACATCCAGGTATTTTATTATCGCGACGGGTTCTTCAGCTGTTGTTCCGCCAGTTGAAGGTTTGAAGAATGTGCCCTATATGACCAACGAAAACCTGTTTGAACAGCATGATTTTCCAGGGTCACTGGCGGTAATAGGAGGGGGGCCGATAGGTATTGAAATGGCGCAGGCTTTTACCCGTCTTGGTAGTAAGGTTACCGTTTTTGACATGGCTAACAGCATACTGCAAAATGATCATCCGGAGCTCACCTCACAGCTCAGGGAAACCCTTGAATCAGAGGGTGTGCGATTCGTTCTTGGTGCCGGTGTAAATAGAGTCTCTGAATCGCAAGGTGGTATACGGATTCACTACGAATGGCAGAATGGAAGTCACACGCTCGATGCGTCAAAAATCCTGGTTTCTGCCGGCCGGAGTGCCAATACCGAAGGTCTTGGTCTGGATGAAGCCGGTATAATCTGGTCCCGAAAAGGGATCGGGATCGACAATCGCTGCCGTACCAACCGTAAACATATTTTTGCAGCCGGTGATGTGGCCGGCCGCTTCCAGTTTACCCACATGAGCGAGCATATGGCCAAAGTGGCAGCAATGAATGCATTGCTCCGTATCCCCTTTAAAATGGATGTGAAACATGTGCCGTGGGCAACCTATACCGACCCGGAACTGGCGCATGTGGGTGCGTCTGAGAAAGAGCTTACTGCAAGGGGAATCGGTTTCGAAGTCTATAAATTCCCATTCTCGAAAATAGACAGGGCCATAACCGATTCGGAAACAAATGGCTGGATTCGTGTATACGCGAAGCCTCTGACCGGAAAAATTCTCGGTGCCGACATCCTGGGTACACACGCCGGCGACCTTATAGGTGAATTTGCACTGGCCATGAGGAATGGGATAACCCTGAGGAGTATGTCTGATACAATTCATCCATATCCTACATACGGTCTTGGGGCTCGACGAGCGGCCGATCAATGGTATGCGAAAAACCAGAAATTGTGGCAAATAAGACTTATCCGAAAAATTTTCGGATACCGGGGCAGTTTGCCCGATCTGAGCGATAAAGACCGCATAATCTGATTGTATGCACTATTTGCCGAAACCTGTTTTTTAGAATCCGGCAGTAGTTAACAGAAAAAAACTCGTAGTTTGAACGGGTTGTGATCATTTGCCGGCCGGCAGCAGTCAGAAAGCTGTCTGTTTAAAAACGCAGCAGATATTATTATACCAAAATCGACTTCATGGTTTCGCCAATCACAGCCGGGTTTTCGCAAACGGTAATACCCGCTTCTGCAAGCGCCTTCATCTTATCCTGAGCGGTCCCTTTTCCGCCGGATACTATAGCACCGGCATGCCCCATACGACGCCCGGGAGGTGCGGTGCGTCCGGCAATAAATGCTACTACCGGCTTTTTGACATGTTGCCTGATGTAAGCTGCAGCTTCTTCTTCTGCCGTACCACCAATTTCACCAATCAGAACTATGGCCTCAGTTTCAGGATCGTCGTTAAACAGCTTCACGGCATCGATATGTGTGGTTCCTATTATAGGATCTCCCCCAATACCGATTGCAGTACTCTGCCCCAGTCCGGCTTTCGTAAGTTGATCTACGGCCTCATAAGTGAGAGTCCCTGAACGGGAGATAACACCAACAGGCCCGCGTGAAAAAATCATTCCGGGCATGATTCCGATTTTAGCCTCACCCGGTGTAATAATTCCGGGGCAGTTTGGTCCAATAAGTACAGAACCATATCTGTTAACAATATCTTTAGCCAGAATCATGTCTTTTGTGGGTATACCCTCTGATATGCACACAATCACCCCGATACCGGCCAGTGCAGCCTCAATGATGGCATCGGAAGCAAAAGCGGGGGGTACAAAAATAACCGAGGTATTGGCGCCTTCCTGTTTAACGGCATCAGCTACGGTATTGAAAACGGGTCTTCCGAGGTGTTTAGTTCCACCTTTACCGGGAGTTACCCCACCGATTACATTGGTGCCATATTCTATCATTTGTTCGGAATGGAACGTACCTTCCTTACCGGTGAAGCCCTGAACAATAAGACGGGTATCTTTTCCTACGAGTACACTCATGAGGTGATTGGATAAATATTATTGATAACGGGATAAAAATATCGTGCGAAATATACCACCATCCTCATCTTCAGACAAACACCCGGAGCTGATTTGCAGGATCATTGCTCTTCTTTGGTGAACAGGTCTTCTGCCGGCAAGGTTTCAAACCGGGATAACTCTTTCCTGACCTGTACCTGCTTCTTTAGAGCCTCTTCCCGTTCATTTCCAGTAAGTGATGTACTGGTAGCCTGGAATTCACGATGCAATTTTTTCAGATACTGCATCATGAGCGTTTTCATAGCACCACGGGCTGTTTTGAAAGGGTCTGAATCTTTTTTTATGACATTCCCCCGTTTTCTGTTGCCTTCTTCACTTACAGAATAACGGTCGAGTACTATCTCACCGGTCAGGCCGGGAAAAGGATGCTCCCTTCCGGTATAATGATCAACTTCAACGGGTTCACCTGCCGAATACCGGGTGATGATGTCTTCAAAGAACATGCGGATATTCGGATTTTCGAACAGGTCAGGGTTACAATTTGATCCAATATAATCGATCATTCGATCACCGTAGGTGAGCATCAGACGAATTATTTCTTTTTCATACCCGGGTATAGATCCTGGTCTTTCTGTTTTTGTGTGACCCGCAGTCACGGAGTCGACCGAAACACCCTTCTCACGCCCGGAGTCTCTGCCAGGCGCAAGAGATGCTCCATGGCCTCCGGTTTTTGACGGATCAACAGAACGGTTCCGGTCTGCATTATTTTCGTGATGGTAACTTTTTTCGGTTTTCCGGCTCTGCCGCGATATAGCGAGTCCCAGTTCATTGAACAGCGCCCTGTCTCCGATTTTTGCAAATTTATTAAGGTGCAGGATCATGGTTTCACGTCCCACCTCATTCGGCATTATGGCTATGGATTGAACGATATTACTGATCACACGCTGTTTTTTCAGCGGATCATCCCAGCTGCCATCAGCCTCGGCCTGTCTGATTTTAAAAGTGACGAAGTCGAGGGCATCATTTTTCCTGACATTCCGGAATGCTTCAGCCCCGAATTTGCGAACGAAGGAATCCGGGTCTTCACCGTCGGGCAGGCTGAGCATGCGAACATCCATACCTTCCTGGAGGGCAAGTTCCACACCGCGAATCATTGCTGCCTGACCTGCATTATCTGCGTCATAGATCATGAGCAGATTAGGGCTGTAGCGTTTGAGAATCTGGAGCTGGGCTACGGTAAGTGATGTTCCGCTGCTGGCCACCACATTTTCGATACCCGCCTGCCATAATGATACCACATCTGTGTAACCCTCAACCAGGATGACCTCCTGCTGCTTCCGGATTTCATTTTTTGCCAGGTGGACCCCATACAGTGCTTCACTTTTATTGTAAACCCGGGTCTGGGGCGAGTTGATATATTTCGGGCCTTTTTCATCTTTCAGTATGCGGCCGCCAAAGGCTATGACTTTACCGGCAGCATTGAAAATGGGAAACATCAGCCTCCCCCTGAATACATCAAAAGCATTATTGCTGTTTTCCGAATACTTGGTCAGGCCCGCCTCGAACAGGTACTCATCGTTAATACCTTGATGAGGCCATCGAATGAATTCAGTGAATAGCCGATTCCAAATTTCCGAATCGTTTTTGTTGTAAATCCCCTTTTGGTGAGGTATTCGCGGGCATGAGCCGCTTCATCGGCTTCAACCAGATTCTGGTGGAAATGGACACCTGCAAAACGGAGTGCATGGTATACACCCTCGGTGAGCTGATAACCGGCTTCAGACTCGTCCGATTCCATTTCCGGAATGGTAACGTTAAAACGATCGGCCAGCGATTTCATGGCCTCCACGAAACCGATACCATCAATTTCCATCACAAAATTGAAAACATCGCCGCCAGCACCACATCCGAAACATTTATAGATTTTGAGCTGTGGATTTACGTGAAATGAGGGCGATTTTTCATTATGAAACGGACACAATCCCGTATAGGAGTTTCCCGACCGCTTTAGTTTAACATAGTCTGATACAACATCAACAATGTCGGCAGCATCACGTATTTCCTCTTTAATATGATCATTCAATACAGGGCGTTTCATCAGTGAATGATAGCAAATTTCAATGGCGGATTCATGTAAATGCGGCGAATATTTCAGTTAATTAATCAATTGTGCCACCGGGAGCCGATATCAGGCCCGGATTGGTATATTTTTAAATAGTTGTCCGGGCTGAAGGGTTGTACCGGTAACCGCTGTCCTGATATTGGTCATGAAGCAACGTTCTATCGTCAGCATCAATTTTGAACGGACCGTGCTAAAAATCAGAATAGAAAATAACTTATTGTTGTATTTTGCGTTAGATATGGAGCCAACGGATCACAGATGTACTTAAAAATTACAGACAACATTTGGATGAAAATACGGTTCCATCAGCAGTAATCCTGTAACTTGCTGTGGTTTACATGCTGAAAAATCATTTTGAGACGAATAACACCAAGTGGTTGTCGATAGAATAAAACTTGCATAAATCATTATTTGTTATTTAGTTACATCCCAACTGCCTAATTAATGTATCGACTAATTGCTTTCCTTAAACCGGTAATCAGGTTTAACTATTCTCACCCATATGTATTACTTGCGGCAGCCTTTCTGCTGTCAATTATTTCCGCAACCTTTGCGCTCAGGCTCACCGTCGATACTGATATTGCCAATCTGCTTCCCCCAACCAATAAATATGTTGTTGCTCTTGATGAGCTAAAAGAGAGGGTCGGCGGGGAAACGGAGATGGAAGTTGTTATCAAATCCGACAGTTTTGACGACAACATGCGTTTTGCCCGTGAACTGATCAACAGAACCATGCAACTGGAATATCACAGAAGGGGCAATCTGTATTTTTCACGGTACGAGTTCCGTAAAGACACCGAAGTGCTCGAACGCTATGCACTCTACCTTGCAACGGAATCGGAAATCAACGAGCTGCTTGAGTATCTGGATGATGAGATTGAGCAGGCAAAACTCGATGCGAATCCGTTTTTCATCGATTTTGAAGATGATTTTGAAGATGATGTGGAAGAGGATGTAAGAAAGCACAGTTTTGAAGATGCATATGGTGATCTTATCCCGTCTGAATATCCGATCAGTGCAGACAGTACGGTCATGCTGATCAAGTTTTATCCGACTGGTTCCCGCAGTGATC
>JAIVHB010000175.1 GCA_020201275.1 Rhodothermaceae bacterium
TAAACTCGGCCAGATGCTGCTCATCGGTTTCAGGGGGCTGCATCCCGACGAAACACTTCCGGTGGTACGCGACCTGCGTGAAGAACAGGTTGGCGGAATCATCCTGTTCGACTATGATGTGGTTCTGAAGGAGAAAAACCGCAATGTTAAAACACCCGATCAGCTGGCCGGCCTGAACCGCTGGCTTCACGACTTGTCGCCCTGGCCGCTGCTGCTATCAATCGATCAGGAGGGCGGGCTTGTAAACCGCCTGAAGCCGGAATACGGTTTCCCTGCAACCCGGAGCCATCAGACACTGGGTGAACTTGCTCCGGAAGAGTCTAAACAGGAGGGTTTCCTGATCGGGAGCACCCTCAGGGAATACGGAATCAACCTCAATTTCGCCCCGTCACTCGATGTGAACATCAACCCCGACAATCCCATCATCGGCAAGCGGGAGCGCAGTTTTTCATCCGACCCTGAAACTGTGGCACGCCTGGCCGAAGCGTACATTCGCGGCCACCACAATGCTGGCGTACTCACCTGCGTGAAGCACTTCCCTGGCCACGGAAGCTCCCAGGCCGACACCCATCTCGGCATGGTGGATGTAACCGATACGTGGACCGACGCCGAGCTGATCCCCTACCGGCATATCATCTCAAAAGGCATTTGCGACATGGTGATGAGCTGCCACGTGTTCAACCGTCACCTTGATCCGGATTATCCGGGTACGATTTCAAGCGCCATCATGGATGGAATTCTCCGTATGGATATGGGTTTCGATGGTGTGGTGATCAGCGACGACATGCAGATGAGGGCCATCTCGCACCACTTCGGCCTGGAGCAGGCGGTGGTACAGGCCGTCAACAGCGGGGTCGATATGCTGGCGTACGGGAACAACCTCGATTTCGACCCGGACATCGTCGTATCGGTGAAACGTATCCTGAAAAACGCGCTCGAAGACGGCTCGCTTACCATGGCCCGCGTCGATCAGGCCTACGAACGCATCCGCAAAATCAAACAGCGCATCACGATATAAAACACACCGCTGGCGGTTTATTGTTGTGACGGCACGGCTGTTTTTTTCCGGGCTGGTATAAAAACTTCGTAACATTACCCGACCACATAACGCAGCTCGACTACGCAACGTGGTTTGACTACATAACACAGAACGTTGAGTATCTTCCGTCGAGGTATTCCCCCCTACACCTTGATGATGATATTGCGTTTCATCATCCAGTAGAGCACAAAGAACCAGAGAACGATCCAGACAACGGCGTACAACAGGGATGCATTGACCGGCTCGGCAATGGTCAGGAATGCATTATTGAATATCCACCGCTGCAAGGAGATTATGGTGCCTTCTGGGCCCGCTACCGTAATCAGGTTCAGAGAACGCGCAAGGATGCCGCTCATGAAGAAGACGATGAGGGCGTTGATGCCATAAGCCACAAACGGGGTGGTCCAGCCGCGGATGTTCTTCACGTCGATCACCCAGTAACTGAGGGCAAATGCGCACATCGCCTGACCACCGGTGAACATCACGTAGGAGCTGGTCCAGATCGGCTTGTTGATGGGGAAAAACCAGTCCCAAACGTAGCCGATACTGATGAATACACATCCCCAGATAAAAAACCGGACCGTCTTTGTAACCTGATCATCTTTGGAAACCAGGATATGACCGGTGAATACACCCAGCATAGTTGTGGCAATGGCCGGGAACGTGCTGAGCAGCCCCTCCGGATCGAATGTGCCGAGCCAGAGATGTTTCCCGTCCAGAATCTGCCGGTCGAGCCAGGCAGCGAGGTTACCGTCCATACTGTCGATCATCCCCGGACCGTAGCCCGGAACCGGAATCAGCATCATCACTGCCCAGTAACCCAGCAGCAAAACGGCTATCCAGATATATTGCGCCCGCTCACTCAGGTAGATGAACATGATGGATGCAACGAGATAGCAGATTGCGATGCGCTGGAGCACGCCGAACACACGGATCTCGGTCAGGTTCTGATGCAGGCCGAATCCATCCGCAAAACTGATGTAGGGAAACGCGGAGAGCAGCAGGCCAAGGCCCATGATCTTAGCGGCCCTCACCCAGGTCTTTTTCTGCAGATCGTGCCTGTCGCCGCCGGCGGCCAGCCTCTTCGAAAAAGCGAGCACGATGGCCACGCCCACAATGAACAGAAAAAACGGAAAAATCAGGTCGGTGATGGTCCAGCCATGCCAGGGGGCATGCTTCAGCGGACCGTAGATATGCGCCCAGGTGCCGGGGTTATTCACCAGGATCATCGCGGCGACCGTTGACCCGCGGAACACATCCAGAGACACAAGGCGTTGGGTTGGTTGAGTAGTAGTCACGTCAGTATAATTTGGGATTTTAGTGAGTTAGAATGTTCTGATGGGAAACACGCTTCGAGTTAGGGAAGTACGGATCAAGCGAACAACTGAGTTTGGAAGTGGCTGCAGTCCAACCACGTCACGGTGAGCAGGGCCTGAGCGCAGACTGAGCGAAGCAAAAGCCGAAGTCGAAGGGCGCAACGCAGCGCAGCCTTACCACGTCACGGTGAGCGCAACGCAGCGGGCTGCGTGAAGTCGAACCGCGTGTGCAGTGCGTGGCACTGCACATTGCGGGTAATTCCGGGTGGTAGATTACTTTTTTCTTTTTCATACAAATTAATCGAAATTTCGGGTTTTTATCTGCCCGGGGGCTTTTTAAAAAGCCCCCACGTGCTTCGACTACACCCGTCGCTTCGCGCCGGCCTGCGCTCAGCATGACGTTTTAAGACCAGCCTATTTAATCAGCATCATTGTACGGCTTGTTCGTTCTGAACCTGCGGTCAGGGTGTAGATATACAATCCGGAACTCAGCGCTGATGCATCGAACTGGTAGGTATGGCTGCCTTCGGGCAGTTTACCTTCGGTCAGGATCTGAACGCTTCGCCCGAGGGCATCGAACACTTCGAGCCTTATATTTTGGTTTTCCGGCAGCTGGAAACGGATATTGGTTACCGGATTGAAGGGATTTGGGTAGTTTTGATGCAGTACCACCGATGCCGGGATTTCCATGCTTTCCCGAAGAACCGAGGTCCCCGTCTTCTCCGGGCCCACAAAACGGACACCATCCGCCACAACATACTGCCCGGTTGTGGCTGCATTGGAGATGATCACCTGATCATCGGATGTGCCGGCGAATGTGTAGGTTCCGATCAGGTTCCACATGCTTCCGTTGCCCGCCTGGTTCACGCTTACGGTATCTATCCCGTCGCGGTGCCGTACCACAACCGGGGTGTCGGTCGCCCGGTTGAACGACGCCACCCACCAGGCGTACACCTCGTATTCCTCGTTCCCGACCAGATCGGGCGAGTAGGTTGCGTACAGGTTGCCGTCGCCAACAGGCGCCAGCATCGACCGGGAGTCGCCGTAGAAACCTGCATTGGCCGTCTCAAACCATCCGCTGCCGGTCAGTGCCACATTGTCGAACTCCGTATCGAGGATGATCTCCGACTGCTTCACGGGCAGTTTAAGTGAATCGGCCGGCACAATCGCGAGAATGGTTGGCACCTGACGGCTGTGCAGGGTTTTGTTCACAAGCTGGTCGCCGATCGTCATGTGCGTCGATCCGCCGCCGTCGAGGTTCAGCGCTTCGTAGCTGCCCAGGTCGAGCATGATCTCGGCGAGCTTCTGAAATCCGAGGCCCGGAGTCTCGTTGTTCACAAACAGGATCACCCTGTTATCCTGCGTATAGCCGACCGCCGTACGGGCACGGGTTTCTTCGAAGCCGCCGATTCCGCCCCAGATCACCTCCTCATCGTAGGTGATATCGATCTGCCCGTTCTTGACCAGCACCGGGGCACCGCCAATTCCCACGATCACATCCCCGATCACCTCACCGTCTGCTTTTACGGGCGGCGGGGCCGGTGTGGTCTGAGTGTTCGGAATCGGGCGGTCGAACCGGTAAAAATCCTCCAGCAGATTGCTGAAATGGTACACCCACTCCACCATCGGGCTCCGGTCCTCGCGCAGGCCGAAAAACCCGCGTGTTACATAATAGGTGCCGGAGGGCCGGCTGAGGGTCTGTACATTGCGGGCCATCACCTCTTCAGGATAAATGACGGACGACAGTGAGGTCGATCCCGAGAAAAATCCGCCATTGATGGAGGCTATTGCACCAACCGACTGTGCAAAAGGCAACAGGTTCTGCGACGGACCGATATAGGGATGAACAATGATTTCCTGAATGTTCAGGTCCACTTCGAGGTACCAGGCGTTCAGGGTGGTCTCTTTGAATGCTTTAACGCCCTCCTGCAGATCGTACTCTTCCGTGATTTCCTGCCAGTTATAATCCTGGGCCATGGCAGGGATAGTGAAGATCAGAATGGCGGCAAGGGCAAAAAACTTGTATTTAAGGGTCATTTTACCAGGCTTCAGTATCAGTTTGTAAGTGTTATTCATCATCGATTAAAATAATTATGGCGTTCGAAACGGGCCGTTCGCCGGTCGGATCCGATGGCAGGTTGGCCACTTTTGTACCCGTGACAAGCGTTGTTGAGCCACCGCCGTCGAGGTTCAGGGCATGCCAGGCCCCAAGATCGACCATCAGCGAAGCCAGCTCATACAGCGACATTCCGGTGCTGGTCTGCTGCCGCCCGTCTACGGTAACCAGAAAGATCCGGTCGCGGTTCTCTGAAATCCCGACTGCCGTACGTGGATGCCGGGTTGTGATAAACGCTCTTCGTACAGACTCCTTTTCGGCGGATGCATCCACACAGTCTGCGCCGTCACAAACAATTTTCGGAAGCCCGCCCGCTGCCTGCGCTATTGTGCGTTCCGAATTGTAGTGATAACTCACACGCACCGTATCACCCGCAGAGACCGATCTGTTGATGCCGTTGTACGACGAACCGTGGGCCGACAGCACATAGTAGCCATTACGGATGGCCGTATTGCCACTGTCGCGGAAAATGGAGTCGGCAACCAGTGTGAGCCTGCCAGCAGACCGGTCTTCATCGATCAGTCTCAGCATCACCTCCGTTCCGTAGCGGTTGCTGCCCGTACTGTTGCCGTAGTAGCTATTATAGAGTACGAGACCGTTTTCCATTCTGGCCTCGTTCAAACCTGTTATGTTCAGGTTTGCCGATCTGAGCCTCAGCCTGATCTGCATCTCCGGAACCCGGATATCGGGGGTACCATCCTCAAACATCATGAATACCGACCGGCCCGGATTGAGGGTTGGCCGTCGCAGCGGCACCCCGTCGCTGATATGCATGTTAACAGGTGCACCATTTTCCATATTGTAAAAATCAGCGTTTACAGCACCTCCAACTCTTGTTTTCTCAGCATAGCGGCGCGTCATGGAACTCGTGCGCTCCATGGCATAGAGCGCTTCCCGGTCTCCTGATGCAGCCTTGACCACTTTTAACCGGACAGACGGGTTTGCAAGGTTGGCTTCCAGAACATTGATGTTCCACGGGCCACGGCTGTCGGTAATATGGTAATGGACCAGCCCGGGGGCCAGGGTATCGGTTACCACGACGGGATTCTGACCGGCCTGCACGGCCTGAAAGACCTCAACGACCGGCACGACCTGACCTGGCTGAAGCATCTGTAGCAGAAGCAGGATTATCTGTAGTACCGGCATCATTTTCACCCGTAAATTAACCGTTAGTGATGGTTATCGTTTGGCCCTTATATGCTGCAGGCGTTTTATGCCTCCGCTTTCGAGTACAATATAATAACCATTTCCCCCCGGAATAAGTGTTTGGTCGAGTGGCTTTGAATAGTTACCGGGATCAAATACCTCGTCTATCAGCAGACCGGCTGATTCGCCTGATCCGGTGAACAATTCCGCACGCACCCGCGCCCTGTCGTTCAGTGTGAACGAATACGTAATACCGGCGCCGGGTTCAAGGTAGAGTACCGGTTCTGTCTGCAGCACAGCCTGATCGCCGTACACCAACCGCGGATAGACGCAGAGCGGCCTGGTGGGTTCACTCTGAACACTGTTATAGCCCACGGAAGTGATGATGTAACAGGCCGGGTTGTTCAGGCGGGTAAAAAAGCCGGGCTCACCGGTAATATGAACCGGCCCGTCTACCCTCTCCAGGATTACTCCGGGTTCGAGCGGAAAGGCGGTATCGTACCTGTACACAGCATAGAAAAGCCTCCCAGCTGAATAGTCAGGTTTTTCCCAACGCAATTCGAGGCCATTCCTCTCCACATTCCAGAACCATTCGGGTTCAAGCGGTGCAGGCGGGCTATCAGCCTCAATCCAGTCCATGGCCGGCGTGAGTACTGGCCGGCTGAACCTTTCAGACAGGGAATCACGGATTCCGGCCAGGTTATGGTCGGTTATGTTCCCGGCCCTGAACATCACATGCCCTCTGATGGCGGGGTTTGCCCGGTTGAAATCCACCTGATCCGGTATTTCACCAGCTCCGAACAGCGGGCTGCCATCGGGCTTCCTCATCGCTTTCTTATACACGGCCAACCCTGAATACATATGACGTGAACCGGTTTCCCGCGCCCACCAGAGCGACAGTTTTTCGTAGTCCTGCTCCCCGCCAAAGGCCCAGTAGAGCTGGGGCAGCATATAATCGCGGCAACCATCAGATTGATGTTATCGCGGCGCCAGTCGCCGATATCGGCGAAGCCGCGGTTAAACTTCCTGAAGGTTTCAGCGTCCTCCCCGGTAATACCCGGGAAGTTCTGGGCCGGATTCTGATAGGGATAGAAGTAATCATCGAAATGGATGCCATCCAAATCGTAGCGCCGCACGATGTCGGCGGTAACCCGGGCAATATATTCGACTACTTCCGGATTGCCCGGATCCAGGATTGATGAGGTGTACGAACGCCCCCTGAACCTGAGAAGCAGGTCGGGCCGGGTTTTCGTGATGTGATCATCTGCTACCGGGTAGAGCCCTTCCTGCCGGGCCGTGCGATACGGGTTCAGCCAGGCGTGCAGCTCCATCCCCCGTTTATGCGACTCCTGAATTGCATATTCAAGCGGATCCCACAGCGGGAAAGGGGGATCACCCTGCTTCCCCGTGAGATAGTGCGACCATGGCTCGATGGGTGAATCATAAAGGGCATCGCATTCGGTTCTCACCTGGAAGAAAACGGCATTAAAGCCTGTCTGCTTCAGTATTTCAAGCTGCCTGACAAGATCGGCCCTCTGCTTTTCAGGGGTATCATCCGGCGAAGCGGGCCAGTCCAGATTGGCGACCGTTGCGATCCATGCTCCGCGGAATTCGGGATCAGTGCCCCGCGTGGGATGCAGATCGGAACTTTGGGTTTGAGCCAGGGGCGGGTTGCCACCCGGCGTTTCGGTGGTTACCTGTGCAGGCGACCGGGTCGGATTATTTATCAGTGCCTCGGGTGTAATCCTTGCAGTTGCCTGGGCTGGAAGCGACTCCGGTAAAAGTGCCACGCACAGGGCACCTAAAAAAAAAGCACCCAGGGTTATGATGAAGGTTATTCTTTTCATGGTATGCCCTGAGTGCTTTTAAATGCGGTGATTCTATTTTATGAGCATCATTTTTTTCGTGATCTGCATGCTGCCGGATTCAAGGCGGTACAGATATACGCCCGACGACAGATGCGACGCGTTGAAGCTGATCGTGTGTGTGCCCGCCGGCCTGCTATCGTTCAGCGGTTGGGCTACGACCCGGCCCAACAGGTCATAAACGGTAATAGAAACCGGACCCGCCTCACCAAGTGTAAACCTGATATTGGTGGTGGGATTGAACGGGTTCGGGTAGTTCTGATCGAGCTCGAACGACCGGGCCAGGTGCCTGTTTTCGCCCAGGGATGTATTCACGCTTGCGCCTGCGGGTACGCTCTCCACGTTGTTCCGGCTGAGCGCAGTCACATAATAGTCGTAATCCTCTGATGCTACACCGGGCGCATCGGTAAATGTGGTTTCACCGGTTACGGCTATGAGATAGGTCGCATCTACGGTTATATCCTCCTCTGAAATTACATCACCGGCTACCGGCACCCGGTAGATGGCGTAGCGGACCGCTTCGGGTTCCCCGCGGCCGAAATCGGGCTTTTCCCATTCCAGGGTCAGTTCGGTTCCTGCGCCACCGGGCCAGAACGAAATCAGATTTGCCGGCGTGTTCGGCCCGGTCATCTCTTTCCAGGGCATGGGGGGCACGATCGACGGACGGTCGTACCGGTCGCCAAAAGTGGATGCCGGTACGATATTGTCGTAGCGGAAATGCATCTGACCCGCGGCGTTGTTCACTCTTGTTGAGTCGATCTGGCGTGGTAATTCCGCAAACACATTTGCCTTATATGGACCGGTACCGATATAGATATGCCGGTCGTAGGTTTCACCCATCCAGTCGCGAACCAGCCAGTCCATTTGGGGTGCGTCGGCTCCGCCGATATCCCAGTATAGCTGTGGTGCAAGATAATCATTCACACCCTCCTGCAGCCAGCGCCGGCTGTCCTGATAAACACCACTGTACCCTTTTAGCGATGGCCATCCGCCGTCGAGCTTGTAGTGACCGATTGGTGTGGAGCCCACTTTGACCCAGGGTTTGCGCACATTGATTGAATCGTAGACCATCCGGTTAAATTCATTCACATTATAGCGTCTCCAGTCGGCGGTGCCGATGATGTTTTCCGGGTTGAATTCCTGCTTGGTATCAAAATCGTTGGCATACCCGTTGCTCGGGTACCTGATGAAGTCGAAGTGGATGGCATCCACATCGTAATTTTCAACGATCTCGATCACATTGGCAACAGCCCACTCACGCGCCTGTGGCTTGCCGTGGTTCAGCCAGACCTCTGTTCCCACTTCTTCAATGAGATCCGGGTTGGCAAAATAGATGTGCCGGGGCTCATCTGAATCCTGGAGATCGGCATTTCCGATATCACCCAGTTTCCCCACATTATACCAGGCATGCAGTTCCATGCCGTGTTTATGGGCTTCTTCGATGGCAACCGCAAGAGGATCCCAGCCGGGATCCTGGCCCATGGTTCCGGTGAGCCGGCGTGCCCAGGGCAGGCGGTCTGATTGGTAGTAGGCATCTCCCCGCGGAGTTACCTGAAATACCACGGCGTTCATCCCCTTGGCTTTCATGTTGCGGATGATGTTTCGGAGTGCAAGTTCCGCATTGGCGGCATTTGTTGTTTTGGGCCAGTCGAGACCCAGGGCTGTAGCTACCCAAACCGAGCGGAACTCATGCTTGGGTGCTTCAGGGATTTCTCCACTCTGTCGGGCCTCTGAACGGTTAAACGGTAATACGACAAGGATAGCAATGATCAGGAACAGTAATTGATTTTTCATGTGCACATTATTTTTCTGTGAATTCTTATTAGGTTTATATCCGGTACGGGCCCGGTCTCATTGTAAATAGTTTTTCTGGTTTGCTGCAATATACCAACTGCTGGTGTGATAGTCCTCTATTTGACCAGCATCATCTTTCGGGTTAACTGGCGGTCGCCGAATTCAAGCCTGTAAATGTATACACCGGATGCCAGGTGTGAAGCATTGAAACTGACCGTATGGGTTCCCGCGCTGCGGCTGTCACTCAGGGGTTCGGCAACCAGTCTGCCCAGTTGATCAAATATTCTGATACGGGTATATCCGGCATCATCCAGGGTAAACCGGATCGTTGTTGCCGGATTGAACGGATTCGGATAGTTCTGATCCAGGCTGAAATTCCGGACCAGATACCGCTCGTCTTCAGCCGAGGTATTTACACCTGCACCCGCAGGTTCGCTTTCCACATTGTTATGGCTGAGTGCGGTCACAAAGTAGTCATAGCCGGGCACGGTCATGTCCGGCGTGTCAGTAAATGTGGTTTCGCCGGTTACCATGATCAGATTGGCCGGATCATCAAGATGTTCACTTGTGATTTCATTGTCCGATACCGGAATCCGGTAAACCGCATAGCGGGCCGGCTCTGCATCACCCCGCCCGAAGTCAGGGGCCTCCCAGGTCAGTGTCAGCTCCGTACCACCAGCTCCGGGCCATGAGGCGATCAGGTTTACAGGGCTTGCGGGTGCGGTCATATCCTTCCATGGCATGGGTGGAATGATTGCGGGCTGATCGTACCGGTTGTCAAAGGGCCGGCCTGCTCCAACACTGGCAAAACGGAAATGGACCTGCCCCGCGGCATTGTTCACACGGGCGGTATCGATCTGCACAGGCAGTTCTGCCCGTATGTGAGGTTGATAGGGGCCTGTACCAATGTATACATGACGGTCGTAGGTTTCACCCATCCAGTCGCGTACGAGCCAGTCAAAACGTGGTGGCGACACATCACCAATATCCCAGTAGAGCTGCGGTGCAATGTAGTCGTTCACACCCTCCCTGAGCCAGCCGCGGCTGTCCTGGTACACACTGTTGTAGCCCGAAAGGAACGCCCAGCCATTCGAAAGTTTGTAGTGACCGACCGGTGTTGATCCGACCTTTACCCGGGGCCTGATCTGCATCACAGAATCGTATACGGCCCTGTTGAATTCGGTAACATTGTCGCGGCGCCATTCGGCAGTCGGGATGATATTTTTGGGATTATAAAGTGCTTTCGTGTCAAAATCTGAGGCAAACCCGCTGGTGGGATAGCGGATAAAATCGAAGTGGATGGCATCAATATCATAATTTCTGACGATCTCAAGAACGTTACCAACCGCCCACGCACGCGCGTCGGGAATACCGGCGTCGAGCCAGAGCTGGTTGGCTGCTCCGGGATCGCTTCGAACCCACTCCGGATTTTCATACAACACATGATTCGGGCCCTCATCAAGCTCTTCGATAAGGGTAGAATCCCCGATCCTGAAAACATTGTACCAGGCATGAAATTCCATGCCCAGACGGTGCGCCTCGTCGATCGCCACTGCGAGGGGATCCCAGCCCGGATCACCGCCATAGGTCCCGGTAATTTGGCGTACCCAGGGCAGTCTTTCGGATGGATACAGGGCGTCGCCGCGGCCCACAACCTGTAAAACAACGGCATTCTGACCCCTGTTTTTCAGGTTGCGAATCAGGTTGCGAATACCCTCTTCGGTAGCGGGATAGCTAAATGTTGGCCAGTCCTGTGCGGCTGCTACCGTCGGTACCCATACAGACCGGAATTCGTGTTTCGGGGCCGGAGGAGTATCGGACTGTGCGTAAAGCTGATGAGTGGATGCAAGTACCAGAATAAGTAAGGAAATGGAGAGTATCTTTTTGGTCATAATTTGGAATTTGACAATAACAGATTCTATGCAACGGAGAAAAAAAAGGCGCCCGGAAATGTTCCGGGCGCCGTATAAAATGCTCAGATCAAGTGCTGTTACTTAACAAGCATCATCTTGCCGCTCATGGTGTAGCCATTGGCTTCCATGCGGTAAATGTACATGCCTGAAGAAACATTGGCAGCATTGAACTGTGCGGTGTGTGTACCGGCCGACATACTCTGATTTACCAGCGTTGCAATCTCACGACCTGTAATATCATAAACTTTCAATGTTACATCAGCAGATTCAGGGATACTGAAGCTGATTTTGGTGGTGGGGTTGAACGGGTTCGGGTAGTTCTGACCCAGTTCGTAACCTGCAGGAATTTCGCTGCGGCTGTCAACGATGCTGGTCGGACCTTCTTCAAAGTATTGAATGGAAGGTTGTCCCTGGCTACCGAATGCACCAACCCATACCGTTTTACCATCGTTAGCAAAGTCGATGGCACGCGGACGGGGATCTGACATCACTGCCCAGATATCATCTGCTTCAAACTGCCAGGTCAACTTTTCAGTAATATCACCTGTATCGGGATTGTAGGCATAGTAGGTGAATGGTTTGTAGTCGGTAACAATCGTGGAGTCGGGATGCTGGTTGGGCGGGTTGCCTACAGAGCCGGCACTCAGCCACAGTTCACCGGTAGCGGGATTCCAGGCGGCAGATTCGGTCTGCATACCAAGGGCAATTGAATCGGTAAGCGCGTATCCGTCCAGATCATCCACACCATCCTGGGCAAACCAGACTTCAGTCTGATGCTTGGTGTAAACGGTATTGTAGATGGTGGTGCCATCAGGAGAAATACGTGATGTTCTTGCAAAGCCACGGCTTTCGTTTGCTACCGTAAGTACATCACTGAAATCCTCAGCGATGATTTCAACGGGTGACCCTTCAAATACATAGGTAACGAGGATGAATCCTGCGTCGGTAGCTGAAAGGGTGTTGTAGACATGACGTGAACCGGCCGGAGCTTCTTCGGTAGGCAGAATCCGGTATGGTGCAATACGCTTGTTCACACCTTCACCTGTTTGATAGTTAATGTGGTAGAGGGTACCACCAACTGAAGCAAGGATGTTGCCATTATGATCTGTTGCCAGACCTGAAACAACAGAACGGAGCGTATCGGTAACACCATCAACGGTTACAGTGCTGATTGGCGAGAAGTCGGTTTCTGTTCCATCGGGATTGTAAACATGGATTGTGTTTACAGTTGCCTCACCAAACTCTTCAAGAGCAGTGCGGTAGTAAGGACCTATCCATATCTTTCCATCCGGATCGACCGCAATACCATGATTTGTTTTGTGAACGGAATATTCGGGTTTTTCAGCATCCCAAACCCCTCCGTAATTCCAGGTTTGCGACATTGCAAACGCCGGAACCATTAATAACATGAACGTTAATTGTAGTATTCGTTTCATAGATGTCTCCATTTATTGGTGTTTTGTGTTGAGAAGAAAATAATTAATTAATTCGTGCTTCCATAATAAGGGGCACCTTCGCGAAGCATTTCAACTTCATAAAGAGTGGTTTCACCTTCTCCGGTTTCAAGAATGACAAGCATCTTCGTGGTGCCCGGCAGCCATCCGAATGCCACAGCATCACCCTGCATTACACCGGGATAGAGCACTTCCCAGCCTCCGGAAGCACTCACTTCAAGAACGGGATCGGACCCGGTTATGCCGACAAACATATTGCCGACGGCATCAAAAGTGATAGCCCTAACATTTTGTGTTGTGTATTCACCCGGCAATTCAAAAACAAGAGCAGGTGTTCCAAGATCATTATTCCCATCTACAGGAAAACGCCATACACCTTTTGTAGTACCTTGTATACCGCCCACATAGAGATTTCCGTCGTAGAAACGGATAGCCCTGATATTGGCATCGAATATATATTCAGCAACATTGCCTTCGAGGTCCACTCTGTACAGCTTATTGTTAACTGTTCCCTCATTTGCACCACCAGTCCACATAAAATTGTTCTGATCGAAATCGAGGTCACCCAGTCCGCCGCCAAAACGAACGAAGAATCCTTCCGGACCACCTGCAGCAGGCGCTACGTAGACATTACCCAGTGAGGTACCTCCACGAACCATATAGATACGGCCATCCGGGCCGAGCTTGATATTCTGATACCGCCATGCCCTTGGTGGAACAAAGGTGGTCTTTTCTTCATTTGCAATAACGACAATACCCTCAATAACCCCGCTTGCCAGGTTTGACAGGAAGATATCGCCCTGTGCATTGGTAGTTATGGCATAGGGTGAATCCGAATCCCTGAGTCCGGCAGGTACCTGTATAGTTGGCAGCAAACGATACATCATGGTGTTGGAATACAGATCGGCGCCCACAACACTTACCCTTATCCGAACTTCTTCACTGACCAGGTTGGGGGTTCGCAACAGAAGTCGGGTCGGCGAGGCCTCCAGTACATCCGCTTTCACATTATTAAAATAGACCCTGTTTTCAGCAGGATTTGACGAAAAATTCTGGCCTGTCAACTCAAGGGTACCCACACCGGCAAGGAATTCGGTTTCAGGACTTATGGATGACAGTACCGGCGCGGGATTTGTATCAAATTCACCGGGCCATACAGAATTTTCCTTAGTGTCGTCGCAGGAGATTGCAAACACGGCGATGAGCAAAACACTCAACATTGTAAGTGTTTTGGTAGTGATTACATTAATAGATGGTTTCATCATTATCTGATCTGTTAAAAACATAGAAACTAAAGTGTAAACCTTACCGAGAGACGGCTTACATCACTGAAAATTCCGAATGAAGTGTAGGAGTAGTCCACTTCAAGACCCATACCACCCAGGGGTTGTTTAAGCCCCACACCAGCAGAAAAACCCTGTTCATCATTGGGGAACGAGTACCCGCCACGCAGTGCAATTCTGTTCAGGAAACTGTATTCCAAACCGAGCATAATCTGTTCATCGAAGTCACGGGGTCGGTTGGCATCAACCGAGAACAGAAGCGCATGGTTGTTTTTATTAACATCGGTTGCATTCAGCAGATTGGTCAGGTCAAACAGATCCATAGATACCCCGATTTTAAACGTAAGAGGCAGCTCTGAATCCTGTGAATCGAAACCGTAGTTGATTTCCGGTGAGAAATTTCTGAGAACCATGGCAAAATTCAGACTTTCAAACCCGGTCTTGTAGAATACACCGAAATCAATGCTGTAGGTATTGGCATCAAACTGGGTCTTGTTGAAGCCGCCGCCTTCGTTAACGGAAATAGCCCCATTAACCAGGAGCTGATAGGCATACCGGATATTAGCACCTACCGAAAACTGTTCTGATAACGCCCTTGCATATCCCAGGCCTACGGCATAGGCATAGGGTCCGAAGTTACCCAGAACCTCATATCCGCGTTCATTGTTTGCATATGGTGGACTGCTGCCAGGCCATGCTTGCAGGGTTACTGAACAGCGAAGATGAATTTCCTTCCATTGCCGTAACAGCTTCACCCATACCTGAACTCTTTGCAAACATGGATGTACTCAGGAATTTCATGCTGGTTTGGGCCCGTTTTTTCTGGGCGAATGCTTCACCGGCGGTCAGACTGCCAATGACCAGCAGCATAAGGGATATGGTTATAAATCGTTTCACGTAATATCTCATTTAGGTGATGATTATATCACAACTACAAATTTTTTGATTACCTGTTTGCCGAACTCAGGGTCTGCATCATCAAGATTTTCGATAACAGCGATGTAGACACCTGATACAACTTTCTGGCGCCATTCGGTATTCATATCCCAGAATGCGTCACCACTACCATCGCTGTGTTCAATCGTTTTGATCAACTCGCCCAGTTCAGTGTAAATTTTGATGCGTGACCTGCCTGGTATTTCATAAAAAGCGATCCTGTCCTGAAAGGCCTCATCAAGCTGAAGATCCCCACTGGCGTTTCTTATGTATGGATTCGGAACGATAACGATCTCGCTCATCGCTTCGCCTGCAGGTCTCTTCAACCGGGCGGGATCGTAGGATTGGGTATAATACCTGCTGCTTCGAAGTGCAACCTGTGGTGTCAGGCCGCCACCATTGTTGGCGGATGCGTCACCCAGCGCGGTTATGTAATAGTAGTAATTTCTACCCCGGGTGGGGCCACCCACCGGGTTGCTGTCGTCATCCACGAAGGAACGTGAAGACGGTGGACCTGCAAAAACACGGTAGTAGGTACTGTCTGTACGTGTATCGGCCCTGTAAATCTCAAATCCGCTAACATTCGCTTCTTCTGCCGAATCATAATCCCAGGTCATGTAGATCCCGTCGCCGCCGCCGTTGATATTGAACAGGGAGGGTGGCCTGGGAGCCCTGGGTATGTTATAACCCGACTGGTAATTTGCTATTGCCCGGTTGAACGTCTGAAAGAGGGAATCCTCACCGGTAAACACCCACTCATTTTTGGTAAGCTCATGGGTTACACCTGCAACATCATAGGCTATAAGCGCGTTGTTGTCTCCACCGCTCTGCTTGTACATCCGGCCGATGTACTCCGAGGCTTCCCGATTTATACCCGCCATGGCCTCGGCAAGTACAATTTTGACACTTTCGCCAGGTCCGATCGTATAAGGACCGAATCCGTTTGTAGCCGACCAGCCGCCGGATGTTCCAAGCGAGGGGTCGCCCGTAGGTGCAGTAAAGTTGCCGTTGGGTTCAACGATGTAGGCGTGCCGGGTGGTTCTGCCGGCTGTCATCAGGTCATATTCCCTTGCCATACGTGCCAGGTTGAACGGGTCGTTACCGGAGTTCAGAGGATCATCTGAACCCATCTGCGACATGGTTCTGGGCTGGTTTGGATCATCCGTAGGATCATCGGGTGAGGTATCGGCATGCAGAACAACGTGGCCTACAAACTGGTAGGCGCCCAATCTGCCTGTGGTATCATCAGCCGTAACAAATCCACCAGATGTATTGGGACTCCATATCGGGCCACCCAGGTTATCGTAGGTTGTGAAGGCCGGATACCGTCCATGCCAGATGTACTGGGCCCGGAATGTTTCCGGTTCTTCAGGGCGCAGGCCATCACCGCGGCGGTTGATCATGGTATTGATACCCCATCCTGTGGAATTCCCGATAGTGTACCGGGTAGACTGGTTCACCGAATACCTGTACTGAAAGAAAAAATAGACATCCTCAAGGGTTTGATTCGGTAGTTCTATATTTTCATTTTCATTTACATTACCAGTATTCGTGAATGTGTATTCCGAGACGTGATAGTTATCATGAAACTGGTTGCTGAATTGCATAATTTTTCTTTCAACCTGCAAACCTATCGCTGTATTTAACAGATTGTAGATCATTCGGTCGGCCGGCAGATCGGGGTCAACTTCATCGTTATCGATGGGAAGCTGAAAGCTCTGAATTCCGTCCACATAGACTTCAGGCGGGGCGAACTGACTGATCATATTCATCTCAAGGGGAAAGACAGAACCGGAACCGCTCACCCTCGGACCAACGTGCACTACCTTTGTGGGAAAAGCCGTTCCGTTTTCATCGGTAAAGTTTTTGGTTCCTATCCAGAACCCTTTTGCCGCCTGGCTATCCTGATGCTGATAGATGGCAGGCCATCTCAGGCCGAACTGCTGCCTGTTTACCAACCCGTGTTCACGCTCCGTTCCGGTACTGATGTACCAGTTATGGAGAGAGCCCACAGAAAGCCATTTGGTTTGGAATTGAGCCTCAACCTTTACCGGCACAAATAATGTAACGGCCAGCAATAACAGGGCTGCAGTAAATAGTTTCATTAATTGTTTAAACATTCGATTTCAATTTTATATACTTAAAGAGAGATGCGAACACCAAGCAGTACATTTCTTGGGTTCAGGAAGGTGAAAAAGTCCTGATTCGGCATATCGATATATGCCTTGTCTTTCAGCACCTGGTCAACAAATTTCCGGTCTGCCGCCTGCCATGCACCATCAACAAACTGGTAGAATTCACCGGTAGTGGTTTGGTAATACAGCGGGCGGGATCTTGGATTGTTGACGTTACTGATATTCGGTACTGCTTCAATAGGCACAAATTCAGCACCGGGTTTGCGGTAATTACCAGGTCTGTCGCTACCCGGTACGGCCGAATAACCGAGGGGTTCAAGTACAGATGCCGGCAGATGGAGAGACCTCATATAATTGATATAGTCCTGTCCGTCCACGAATCCCGCCGACGACATGTACCGGTAGTTCAATACATTGTTAACGTCAATAAAGAACTGGATCTGCGTATTTGCTGTTGCCAGGTTTTTGGAAAGTCTAAGATCCATATTCCAGAAGTCGGTGTATTGCAGGTTGTTATTTACACCCGGGATGCTGCCACCGCCACCGGTCCAGGTGAGATAGTAGCCTGCCGTCCAGCTGGTAACCACATTTAATCTCCAGTCGCCAAGCGGCCTGAACCATCCAGCCCATTCCGGCCCAAAATCGATCGGTGAAAAGAAATCCAGATTCAGGCGTGCATAGGGACGTGGAACAGGCTTTACCTGCTCATTTGCCCGCGAAACGCGTTCAAACTCACGCTGGTCGGCCGGGTTTTCATAGAAGTTGCTGAAACCGAACCGACCGACTGACCTGATCATGTAGGTGTAGTTCACAAACCCGCGGAACCACCGTCCCCTTACTTTCGACAGGGTAAACTCAAACCCTCTGGTATCCTCATAGGAGTTGGGTTCATTTACCAGGTAGTTCACAAGATTGTCTCTGCTCTGGTAACGCACCGTTATCGGCTGATCCGACACATCCCTGTAGTAACCGGCAACACGCAGCAGGTAGTCTTCCAGAACATTGTGCTCGTATCCGAGCTCATAGGCCACTGTTTTCGGAAGCGGGTTATTGGGATTGGCGATACGGGAAACGGCATCGTTTTCGGTCGACTGCTGCACCAGATAGAGGTTCTCAGGCGTAGGCATGGAGCGGAAGTGACCGTAGTTGAAGAACAACTTGCTCTGAATTGTAATCGGGAACGAAACGCCCAACCTCGGGCTGAGTGTCACGTTGTGTTTCGTGTCCTCTGTTTCAAGCAGCTCATCGAGTTGATCGTAGTTACCCGGAGCAAAGGCCCGGTCGAACCTGTCATATATATACCAGTCGGATCCCGCATAGGAATAATCAAGCCTGAGACCAAGGTTGGCAACCATGCCGCGGAACTCAAGTTTGTTCTGGGCATAAACGGCACCACGTATCGGGGTTGTTTCCCAGCGGCTCCATGACCGGCCACTCGGCAGAAACTCATCAACAGAGGCATAGTTCACACGGCTGTCGGTTCTTACAAATTCAATACCTGTTTTAAGCTGATTGAACCGGTCCAGCTGATTTACGTAATCAAGTTTGGCTGTGAGATACGCAACCGAACTGCTGTCGCGGCTGTTGCTCATACCTACACCCATTCTCAGGCCTGAACCCACACCGGATGACGGTTGCGGATTAAAACCAAACGGTGCTTCATCTGCCATAAATCCGTTGCCAAATTCCCGGATACCTTCGTAATTCCTGAGACGGCCGGGATTGGTATCATAGCTCGATTTGAAATAGTTAACCGTTACATCATAGTACGAACGATTATCAATCAAATGGGTGAACTTGCCCCCGATCATTATCCGCTGCACATCGGTCGGAGCCCAGTAATCTGTAGCATACATCCGGGAATCAATGAAGCTGACCTGACTGAGACTGCCCGCTATGCCACTGGCCGATCGGAATATTCCGGGGAGCCCTGCATTGTTACTGTTGGTACCAGACTGCTCTCCGTAGAGACCCTCAACCATCAGTTTCATGCCTGGTTTCAAGTCTGAAGTAAATTTTATATGTGATGAATTATCCTGGTACCGGTCCCTCGACAGCGGTACAATATACATGTCCTGCGAACGCCGGTGTGAGGCATAGATAGACATCCCAGGCTCCGCTTTCAGTACCCGTCCAGGCCACATCATTGTCCAGATACGGGCGCAGCCAGTAGGAATTCGGGTTATTCGGAGCTGGTCCGAAGTGTTTCTGAAAGGCCGGTGTGTAGCGTACAAGAACATCGGCGGTGTAACGGTCGCGCTGACCCTCTTTTGTGATTACATTCACAATACCGGAACGAACGTTGCCATATTCGGCATTAAAGCCGCCCGTCTGAATCTGAACATCCGATATGGCAGTAAAACTGATGGCCGTGTAGGGAGTGTTGTCTCTCTCATCGCGCATCGAAAGCCCGTTCACCATAAACGAGAGCTGATCGGAGGAACCACCCCTTACAGTGAGGCCCTGTATACCAGCCTGCAAGCCCACAACACTGGTGATGTCGGAAACAGGCAGGTTTTCGATCTGTTCCTTGCTCAGGTTAACACGGCTTGAGGAAACGTCCCTCTCAACAACAGGTCTTTCAGCACGCACAACAACCTCGGCGCCTTCAATAACCTGTTCAGTAAGTTCAAAATCAACCGTAGTGGTCTGGTCGATATTTACCCGGACATCCTGAACCACCAATGTGGAAAAACCAATCATGGAGGCCCGAAGTGTATATTCACCCGGTCGAACGTTGATTATGGTGAAATACCCGTCAAGATTAGTGATAGCACCCTGAGTCGTTCCCTCAATCGCGACGTTTACTCCGATCATAGGCTCACCGTTCTCACCGTCGATAACGGTACCATCGATACGCCCGGTCTGTGCCAGTACTGTGTCGTGAATAAGAAAAAGAGTAAGAAGTGCAAAGAGTGATAGTAGCCAGTTCTTTTTCATATAGATTCAGAATAGAGGATTCTTCGATTAGATTGGGACCGATAGCTCAGAAATTCAACAAGTGTCACTTTTCTACCGTCCGTTAAAAAAGGTGTGAAAATCACCATATGTGCAGTTACGTCGTTGATCAGGATGAAAAAGTTTGGGAAGCGCTTTTTAGTTTTGTCCGCTTTCCTTCTTTCGTAAAATTTATTAACCGTGTTTTAAACTATGAAATCTTATTTTGAACTCAAAGGTGAGAATTCATGCAACCATTCCGGAGAAAATCATGCCGGCTTGTTATTTTAACACATCATCATCTAAATTTCTACCCATAATGCAAAAATTTTGCAAAAATAATTTGGCCCCGCTCTCCTGACGTATCTTCAGAAAGTCAACCCGTTGAGCCTTATCACCATATGTTAAGATACGGAGTCGGTTCCAATGATTAGAATCTTTGAAATTCAGGAACCTCTGCACTCATATTCAACTACATTGACCTGGCCTGGCATAGATTAACCGGACCTAAACTGCATCATCAACTGAAAAGTGTATACTATTTTTTCAACTTCTCTAAAACAGATCAGATCACAGCTTCTGCTGCAGATACTGTTCTCATTTCTGCTTTTTTCCTGTAATAACACCACCCCCGCAGAAGAATCCGCATTCAGCCATACCGGCGTTGTGGAAGGGTTTTACGGCCGGCAATGGACTCACACCGAACGCCTCGACATGATCCGTTTTATGGGCGAGGTGGGGCTGAAAGACTACTTCTACGCTCCGAAAGACGATCCTCTTCACCGCGGCAGGTGGAGGGAACGGTACAGCGGCGATGCCCTCGACCGATTTAACGAGTATTTTGATCTCGCTCAGAAATCCGGCGTCAATCTCTGGTACACCATAAGCCCCGGACTGACGATCGAATACGCCAGCAGTGCCGATTACGACTCCCTGCTGGTCAAAATCGATGATATGCACGCCCTCGGCATCCGCCACTTCGGCTTGTTCCTCGACGATGTTCCCGAAACCCTGCAGCATGAAGGGGATGTCGGCCGTTTTGCCAATCTGGCCGAAGCCCATGTGCACCTTATCAACCGCCTTCACGCCGACCTGAGCACCCGCGACAGTGAACTTATCGTGTGCCCCACCACCTACACCGGAGCCTGGGGCGACAGGGAGTATGTGGAAATTCTGGGCATGGGCATTCCGGAAGAAATTCCTCTTTTCTGGACCGGCAATGATGTGGCCGTTGCCACCATTACGGGAGATGATGCCCTGGAATGGGGCGATCTTATGAACCGCAAACCCCTTGTGTGGGACAATTACCCCGTTAACGATTTCGACACCTGGAGGCTGTTCCTGGGTCCCCTTACCGGTCGGGCCAGTGATCTGCCCGAAACAACCTCGGGGCTCATTGCCAACCCCATGAACCAGCCCTATGCTTCAATGATTTCCCTGTATACGGTTGCCGATTACACCTTTAATCCGCATTCCTACATCCCGGCCGTTTCCCTTCACAACGCGCTGACCAATCTGTACCCGGTTGAAGCCGTACCCCATCTTTACATGATTGTGGACCTGTTCAACGACTACCCATGGGAATACAACATCTTTTCACCGCTTTATACACCCGGCATCATACCGCAGCTGGATGAACTTACCCCGGCGCTCGACCGCTGGGCAGCCTCCATCGACTCCCTCAAGCGCCTGCCGGGCGATATCCGGACGCCGCGCCTGAACGGCTTCATTAATGAACTCGACATTCTATATACCTACACACGAAATAACCTGAATGCCATGAGGCAGGATCCGGCCTATATTGAAGCGAACGGCCTGCTGGTGTACCGCGACGAGCTCGACCGGTTCGGGGAACACGAAACGCGTGCGGCCCGGTGGCAGACCGGAAACCACGGTTACAATCCCCCAAAAGTCGATCTGGAGTTCGATGGCCACCTGATCACATTCACCTTTACACTTGACGATAAGAGTGAATGGCAGAGCGCTGATCTGCCGGTTAACGGCGACCACTTTATTATTTCGCTGCTGGATAACGCCCCGACAGGAGATACCTGGCTCACCGACCGGGATGTATTGCTCATTGTCTATCCGGATCAGGAAAGCGGAGAGCTGGTTTACGAACTGAAAGTGCCCGATCTCACCCCGTTCTCACGCATGGGCGGCTCCGACATCCACCTCTATTCATTTACTCCGTTTTTCTATGAGTTCACCCGCCCTGCCGCTGAGGTTATTTACGATTTGCCTGAGGTGCGCGTATTTCAGCCCGGCGAAACTGCCGCCAATACTGTCAAAATCGCCGTCTACTGGCCTGACCGGATAGTGGAGCGCCTTAATATCGGCGGGTTACTCACCCTGGATGATACACGTGACCGGTTCATATTCAGTCACCGCCCCAATTTTGGCAACCGCAACGCCTATCTGTTCCTTACCCGCACTGAATACGCTAATTAGGTTGGGTCACATCTGTTTATCTTTAAAAGCACTTATTCACAGCTTTGGAAGGCACATCTTTAATGTCACATCTACTCATTTTTAATAAGAGTGTGGATGGTTGGGGGTCAGGAGCGGACAGGTTTGCCCGATTCGCGATTCCTTTTAAACCGGAACTGGTTTGTGCAATAGCATTTCTATATTCAAATACCGATCTTTATACCTATTCATCAGGAAATTACAAACTACAGACAGTTACTGACTGTCTCTATTTATAGTCCCTATCCATTCATATTAAATCTTGTCTGATCCAATTCTGATTATTTTTTCATGAACCCTCAGTTCTCGCCCGACGGTTCAAAAATTGCGTTTACCACGCAGCAATACCGGGGGTTATGGGTTGCCGATGCCAACGGCAGCCAGGCCTCGCAGATCACAGGCGAGCCCGGTGCCGGTTACCGTTTCAGCTGGTCGCCCGATGGAAGCCATATTGTAGCATCTGTTTCGCGGGAAGAAGGACCAGTACGCCAGTTCGGCATCAAGCTGTTTGACACGGCAAGCGGCGGGGAACGTCAGCTAACACCATTCGGTCGCCAGGTTCCTCCCATGCCTGTGTTCAGCGGGTCCGGAGCCGAAATACGCTACCGCGATGGATCCGGCATCGTGTCGGTGGGCAGCGGCATTGAACCGGCCGCAGGTGATGAACTGGCATCCGCAAGTCCTGTTGCTATGCCTCTGGAGAACGGTATCCGTATCTATCACGCCAACGCCACAGAGCAGGAGCTGCGACCGGTACCCGATGCCATCTATCTGCGGGCAACCGTATCGCCCGACGGGCAGAAGCTTGCCTTTGAGGTCTATGGCGGAAACCTCTACATCTCGGACATCAGCGGGAATAACCTGATTGATCTCGGCCGCGGTGAAGCCCCGGCATGGTCGCCCGACAGCCGTTTTCTCAGTTTTATGATAACCGAAGACGATGGTCACGACATCACAGGGTCCAACATTTAC
>JAIVHB010000045.1 GCA_020201275.1 Rhodothermaceae bacterium
ACAGCAGGGGACGGTACAACCTGACCCTCGGGCTTTCCTCACTGATCTATCTGCAGCAGTCGTTCCGGGAGGAGGGGGTTAACTATACGGGCCGTTTGGTGCGGAACGAGGAGTTTGGGACGTATAATATCGACATTCAGAGCAGCACCTACAGTGAGCGCGATGACCAGCCGGCATTCAGCCGGTTCGATTTTGCCCGCCTGATGAACGTGGCGGTCGGCTACTCAGTTCGCAATAAAAAGAACCCGCTCTCTTTCGAGCTCTACCTGAAATACCCGCTGGGCAATCTCACCTCACGTGAAATATCATTTGGCATGGGTGGCATTTCCATGAGGTACGCCATCGGGCGTTGATACGGCGTTGAAAGCATGTGAACCACTATATCTGGTAGAAAACGCCTCATTTGCCCAACTATCCGGGATATGGTGCAAACCATACTCTTAAATTTCAGGCGATATTAAGTACGCATAAGAATAACATAGCGCCACGGACCTGACATCAGCATTTAACAATTGGCCTTGTTCCGTTATATTGAGCAATGAACAATTGAAATTATTTATAATCTGACAGGTCATGTACCAACCATCCCCGTCCCGATACAATTCGATGTCCTACCGCCGCTGCGGACGCAGTGGCCTCATGCTCCCTGGAATCGCCCTTGGCCTCTGGCACAATTTCAGCGGGGTCGACACTTTTGAAAACGGCCGGGCCATGGTCCGGCGCGCATTCGACCTGGGCGTGACCCACTTCGATCTGGCCAACAATTACGGTCCGCCGCCGGGATCGGCCGAGGAGTTTTTTGGTGAAATGCTGCGTAAGGATTTGTATCCGTACCGCGATGAACTTGTGGTTTCAACCAAGGCCGGTTACCTGATGTGGCCGGGACCCTACGGCGAGTGGGGCTCGCGCAAGTATCTGCTGGCCAGCCTTGACCAGAGCCTGAAGCGGATGGGGCTCGACTATGTGGACATCTTCTACCATCACCGGCCCGATCCCGATACACCTCTCGAAGAGTCGCTCGGCGCTCTCGATCATGCGGTCAGATCGGGCAAAGCGCTGTACGCCGGCATATCGTCGTACGATGCGGAGACCACGAAAAAGGCCTCATCCATCATGAAGGAGCTCGGCACACCCTGCCTGATCCATCAGCCGGTGTACAATATGCTGAACCGCTGGATCGAGGGCGATCTTCAACAGGTGCTGGGTGATGAAGGCATAGGCTGCATTCCGTTTTCACCGCTCGCCCAGGGGCTGCTCACCGACCGCTATCTTGGGGGCATCCCCGAGGATTCCCGGGCTGCCAAAGAGCACGGTTTCCTTCATAAAGATTCCATCACAAAAGAATTGCTGGGAATTATCCGCCAGCTTAATGCCATAGCCGAACGCAGAGGCCAGACCCTGGCGCAGATGAGCCTGGCATGGGTACTGCGCCTGCCGGAAGTAACCAGTGTTCTGATCGGGGCCAGCAGCGTTAAACAGATCGAAAATAATATCGCAACACTCGAAAACACTGCTTTCACTCAGGCCGAACTCGATGAAATCGAATACTGCCTCAACCCGGGTACCGAAATGGAGTGAGTCCGGGACCGGTCAGCCGTGGAACATTAGACCCTTTTCGGTTATATAATATTGTGAACAGTTGGTGAGAAATCGCATAACTCTTCTTTCGGATGAAGGGCAATTAGCCCTATATTAGCAGCGATTCAGATTCATGTTCTGAATCTGTAATGAAGGATGTTTACAGGTGTTTATCTAATGACGTTGAGTGCTATAGTTTTATCGATCGTTTCCATCGGAGTGGTGGTGACCATGTCGTTGTCGCTGAAATTATTGCGCAAACACGGTAGTACCCCTATGGCAAAGGGCATGGCGCTGCTGTTAATGGTGCTTGCCGTAGTCTGGCTGGGCTACTTTGTGGTTCTGCTCTTTTTCTGAGATCACCCGTCCCCGGTTACACTGAATTCGGCTGAGGCCAGCACTTCGTCATCCTCACCTACCAGCTCCACTTTCCACTCGCCTGCTAAAATCTGTACCGAAGAATAGGTGCGCCAGGAATCCGATACACCGATCAGCAGGTAGATGTTGGCATAAACCGCCCCGTCGTGTGACCACCTGAAATTCAGATTGACGGGTTCTTCCGTATTGTGGATGCGGGCATAGGCATATACCCGTTCATCGAGAGTGGTGAAGTTCTCTTTGGGGTTCACCGGTTCGCGGTCGTCAACACCTTCGCACAGCAGAAATTCGATCACTTCCAGAGTAATGCCTGGCTCCTGGGCCATCAGGCTTCCCGGGATAAACAGCGATAAAATAATCGGGGTGACGGCTATTGACAACAGGTTACGTATCATGATTCCCTCCGCTATCAGGTAATTTTGATATTCCCACTTTTAATAGTTTTACCTAAACTTCAAATTGCATAAAAGAGGTCAGTATCTTCGACCTTCTATAGCTGTATCCTAATAATTCTGCGGATAAAGTACAATAACCGGATGAAAATAAAGGAACAAGCAAAGAAAAGATGAAGGCTCAAACAAAGGAAAACAGACCTGGCGGCCCGGCCGGCGAAATAGAGGTACGTATAGCCGACTGGTCGGATGATAAGCCTGATATCCGACGGATCAGGACGCTGGTTTTCATTGAAGAACAGAAAATTCCGGAAGACGAAGAGTTTGATGATGCAGATAAAACGGCCGTACACGTACTGGCATACAATGATTTGGGTGAGGCTATTGGAACGGCCCGGCTGCTGGGTTCCAAAAAAATCGGTCGGGTGGCAGTGGTAAAATCATGGCGCGGAAAGGGAGTCGGCAAAGCCCTGATCGGGTTTCTGATGCAGATGGCGCGGGAAAACGGTGCACATACAGTAGAGCTGGATGCGCAGGTTTATGCTATCCCGTTCTATGAACGTTTGGGCTACAGAGTAACGGGCGGCGAATTTATGGACGCCGGAATTCCCCATCGGAAAATGAGCATCGAATTCAGCTGAACAGGTCAGCGCCCCCAGCGGGCACGTGAGCCGCGGGCATCGACGTGAATGAACGGACCCCGTACGGGGTATCTCTCTTTGTAGGCACCAAGCCCGCCTATGTATTGTTTATACCACTGTTCATGATAGAGATTTTCAGCCATATCGTAGAGTAAGGCAGCGTCTTTGTAATCGACCACACCGTCCCCGTTCAGATCATCCATCACACCCGATTTCGGGTTCTGGTCGATATAGATGTCTGCAGCATCACCATACACGTGCCGGCTGTACTGTGCATTGCCGATCGATCTGTTGTAGTAGGGAGTCCGGTAACCGCTCATCACCGTAAAAGTGTTGGCGCTGATCCCATTATTGTTGATCTCTTCAAGCAGGAGCTCAAGTTTAAGCAGCAGGCGTTCCCTTAGTACTACATATTTCGGATAATCGCCGGCTTGTTTGCAGAGAAACTGCCGGAGAGTAAAATTCGGTGAGATGAGTGTATTTTCATTATCGGGTGTTACCTCTATGAAACCACGGGGCGCCCTGTATGCCTCAAGCCCGTTGAGTGGGGTATTGGGGTACTTACCAATCCTGTAACCGTTCAGATAGTCACCTTTTTTTTCGCTTCTGGGCACCATCACAAAAATATTTAACAGTACCGTATCTGCCAATTCGGGATCAATAATGCGCACCGGGTACAACCCTTTTTTATCAGGAGCCTGCCATTCCCAGCTATGGTTGCTCAGCCTTCTGTGCTGGCCAGCATGTGACTGGAGTTTGTATCGCGTGTCGGTCGAAAATCCTGATGCCTCAATTTCAAGATTTTGGGTTGGAAGTACAAAAACCCCGGTGACATGATATGGGGTAATTTCTTCACCGAAACGGACTGAGAAGCTGGACTTACCACTGTCATAACCAGAACCGACGGTGTCGGAAACCGGACCGGCTGACAGAAAAAGAAACAACATAGCCACTGTAAGAGCTACCGTCAGTATTTTGAGCATCGCTGAAGAAAGTGTCTGAACATTCAGAATTTTGTTACCCATATAAGATTGGAAATTTTTGATACAGGATTAAATAGTTTTTACAAAACTGGACTGTGCCTCTCCTGAACCTTAATCTCATTTTCTGTATTAGTCTCAATCTGAACCTGTACTTCTGACGTCAGCAATGATTCCGGGGCGTTCCGACCTGAGTGCATTAAGCAGTTTGCCATCGCGTTGGTACACGTCGTTCCGGAAATGGACGGTTCCATCCTTTTCGGCCCAGGCGGTCCAATAGAGCAGATATACAGGTATGGATTGTGGCAGTTTGACGGTTTCATCGGAAGATTGATTCATGGCATTTCTGATCCCACCGGTGGTCCAGTCCGTACCTTTTAACAGGTATGCAGCAAGTTCAAGCGGTTTTTCCACCCGGATGCAACCGGAACTGAAATCGCGTTGTGCCTCACCGAAAAGATCACTGGCAGGTGTGTCGTGCAAATATACATGGTATTCGTTCGGGAACATGAATTTAACGGTTCCCAGTGCATTATTCGGACCCGGTTCCTGACGGAAACGATAAAGCATGTTTTCCTGGTTTACTGTGCTCCAGTCCACCGTAGATGGATCAACTTCTGTTGATTCCGCCCCCCATCCCTGAAGCACCTTCATATTCCGACGTGCCAGATACTCAACATCCTGCTGCACCTGCGGCAAAATGTCTTCGCCGGATATGGTTGGAGGCAGGTTCCAATATGGACTAAACACAAGGTATGTCATAATCCCGGTGAATACGGGAGTTTCACGGTACAGACGGCCAACCACCGCTTTCATTTGCATAACGATTTCATCTGATTCGATAACCCTCACGTCATAGCCGGCGATGTTAACAATGATGTGCCGCTCACCCAGGTCCTTCGGAAGCCACCTCCATCGTTCCAGATTAATTTGGGCGGATATGATTCGATCCTGGATCGGTGTATTTAATGCCTTTAAAGTAGTAGTACCAACAATGCCGTCGGATTCCAGGCCATGACGCAGTTGGAACCGCTGGACATCAGACTCAAGGCCTTCATCAAATAGTGTATTTGTTGTATCGACAGGCCCGGCTATATCACCGGCAATCAGCAGTCTTTGCCGAATCTGGGGCACCCGGTCGCTTTGATCACCTATACGCAGTACAGGGCCCTCAGAAACAGCAGGCCAGCCGCCTTCCCGTTCATTCTGGCGAAACCAGGATAGTGCATCCCGAAGAGCCAGGTATCCGGGTTTGTCTGGCAGCAGATTGTGCAGTGATGTAATAATTATATCATTATCAAGGGCAGACTGCAGATATTCAGCCATATCAAGTTCGCGCCTGTCAGTCTCCCAGTAACTGTCGAAAGTTGCCGGATCTACCTTGCCGGAAGAATAATGTGATGCAATTATCAGATAGGCATCCGTACACAGCAGTTCGATATCAACGAGAAGACCCGGCCTGAGAGTCAACCCAGCCTCTTTACTGTTTCTAGCCTGGGTAACGTACTCCGTGATAATGCCGAGATGGTAATCATCCGGTACCAGCCCTTCCTGATATGATCGCATAATGGCTGTAACGAGAGAATCGACAGCTGCAACAGGTTCTCCGCCAACTGTCCAGGCGGTTTCGAACCCCCTGTTCATGTAAAAGGTCGGTAAAGTTTTTTGAGAAAAAATCTGTTGAGTGGCAACTTTTAAGTCGGCTTCCACTAGTCCTGCTTCGATACGTTCCCGGAGCAATTCACGAACCTGATCTTTACGGCGCTCGTCAGTTTCGTGTGCAACAGCTTCCTGACTAAAATAAGAGGGCAGAAACAGGCAGATAACCAGCAGAACCCGTATGGTTTTTAAGAATTGAATTCTGAAATTCATAAAATAATATTATGGTGAAGCATTACCCGAAACCCCGGTAATAATTCTGTTTAAGTGAATTTGTTATAGGTTATAATTAGAAGCAGATTAAACAAAATCGTTCATTTCTGATAAATGCGTGCATGCCGCATGTTTTGTTCTTGTAGTATCGTATTTTAGGGCACTTTTATATTTAACTGTCATAACGTATCGGATCGGTTATTTATGCGCCGCGAGTACATTAAATGGTGGAGCCCCAACCTGGGCCGGGAAATGGAAATGCTTGTTTTCGGGCACGCAGGTACACCTGTTCTTGTGTTCCCGTCAAGTATGGGGCGCTTTCACGAGTGGGAGGACTTCAAGATGGTGGAGGCCTGCCGCTATCAGCTCGGGAACGGGCACAATCAGTTTTTCTGTGTCGATTCTGTTGATGGCGAGAGTTTTTACAACCGCCACGCAGATCCCTACACGCGCATGGCAAGACACCGTCAGTACGATGCCTACATTCGCGACGAGGTAATCCCTTTCATGCGCGACCGGGCTGTGAACGGACGTGTGATCGCAACCGGCGCCAGCTTCGGTGCCTACCATGCCCTGAATATGACCCTGAAATATCCCGGCCAGTTTGTGAAACTGATCGCCATGAGCGGAAAGTACGACATCAGAAATTTCATGGACGGCTTCTACGATGATAATGTTTACTTTAACAATCCGGTCGACTACCTTCCGGGTCTGAGCGATCACGATTTCCTGGAGAGAATCCGTTCCGTCGATATCCGGCTGGTTGCCGGAGATGACGACATCTGCCTGGAGGCGGGAAAACATTTCAGCGGTATCCTTTTTAGTAAAGGCATCCCGCACCAGATGGATGTATGGGGCCATGGTGTGGTACACGACTGGCCTGAATGGAGAAACATGCTCCAAAAACATTTACCTCAATAGACATGAAAAAAATCGGAATTTTAAGGGGCATGGAAACCACCTTCCCCGACGCGCTCATCGAGCACATCAATACCAAATACGCCGGTAAATATGTAAAGGCCGAATTTGTGAAAATCGACAGTGTAAGTATGAACGGTGATCCGGGTTATGAAGTTGTTATCGACCGCATCTCCCATGAGGTGCCTTTTTACCGGTCCTACCTGAAGTGGGCTTCACTCAAGGGCACTTACATCATCAATAACCCGTTCTGGTGGAGCGCCGACGACAAATTCATCGACAATGAGATTGCCGAGCGAGCTGGGGTGGCTGTTCCCAAAACCGTGATTCTGCCCCACAAAATCCATCCGCCGAACACTAAATCCACATCATTCCGGAACCTGAGTTATCCCATCGACTGGAAGAGTATTTTCAACTATATCGGTTTTCCCGCTTTCCTGAAGCCGCACGACGGCGGTGGCTGGCGGGATGTGACGAAAGTCGACGATGAACATGGTTTTTTCGAGGCCTATAACGATTCCGGCCAGCTCTGCATGATGCTGCAGGAGGGGATCGAATTTACCGAATACTACCGCTGCTACGGAATAGGGCAGAAGGATGTTCACATCATGCGCTATAACCCGGGTGCGGAACCGCAAAGGCGTTATTATGATGTGCCCGAAGGTGAGATATCAGCAAAAATGCAGACTCGCATAAAAAAGGATGTACTCGCTCTCTGCAAGGCTCTTGGCTACGATATGAATACCGTCGAGTTTGCAGTGCGGGATGGTATACCGTACGCTATCGACTTTATGAACCCCGCTCCCGATGCAGATTATAACTCGGTTGGCGCCGATAATTTTTTCTGGATCGTAAATGCACTGTCCGATTTTGCCGTAAAAAAAGCAACACAAAAGAATCGTCCACTACAGCACACGGCCAACGGACTGTTGGGACCCCATGCTTGATTGTACCCGCCCTGCCATAGAACAATACCACCGGCTGATGGAGGCAGACCTGGAGTCGGCTTCCGCACAGGTGGAGGAGTTGCTGTACAAACAGCATGAGCGGGGTGTGCTTTTCGGGGGTCGTCCGCTGGCAGGATCACTCCGGCCGGTAATCATGTCGGAGAGCATGTACAACACTATACAGGATACGGTGTACATTCTGAGGCAGGCAATCCTGAAACTGTCGAAAGCCTTCTTCAACGAAAGAGAGACGCTTGATGAACTGGGCCTTACGCAGCAGGAAATAGAGCTCGCTGCCATTCCTACCAACATCATCCGAATGTCGGCTACGGCCCGAATGGACGCGTTTATGACCAACCGCTCGTTTAAATTTGTAGAGCTGAATGCCGAGTCGCCCGCCGGCATCGCCTACGTTCAATCAGGAGTTTGTGCTGTTCAAAAATTATATGGAACGTCAGGGCTATGTATGCGAGATCAGCGATCCACGCGACCTTGAAGTCCGCGATGGCTGGGTCTATGCCAACGGGCGCAAGATCGACATCCTCTACAGGCGCCTGCTCATGAACGAGTATATGGAGATGAAGGATGAGTGCGGAGCATACACGGAGGGTTACATAGCCCAGAAAACCTGCTATCTGAATTCATTCCGGTCGAAACTGGTGCACAAAAAAGCCCTGTTTTCCCTGCTTACCGACCCGGTCTACAGCTATATTCTCGACATCCCCGAGCTGCACGCAATACAGCGCCACATCCCGTGGACCCGTCGCCTCCGCGACCAGCGTACCACCTACGACGGCAAAAGTGTGGACATGGTCCCGATGATACGCTCCAACCGGGAAAAGTTTGTGATCAAGCCGAATGACGAATATGGAGGAAGCGGCGTTACACTGGGCTTCGAAACCGATCAGGGTACCTGGGATGCTGCCATATCGGATGGACTACAGAAGGGCCATGTTGTGCAGGAGGTGGTTGAGATCAGCCGGGAGCCGTTCCTCGTGCAGAAAGCGGATCGTTCGTGGGGTTATAATTCTACGGTCATCGACCTCGACCCCTATCTGAACGGCCCCCTGATGGGAGGGTGCCTGACGCGCACATCCACCAGCAACCTGGCTAATGTAACGGCCGGGGGCGGTACGCTGCCATTATTCATCGCCCGGTATCTGTAGTCAGGATGGCATGTTGCTCCGTCGGGCCGTTCCGAAAAATTTATCCCGCGATTCGTTTCCTGTATTCAGGATGCCAAGTAGCTCCAATCGGCTATCGCAGGACTTCATACAACAAAAAGTGTATGGATGTTGTTATGAAAAGTGTAAATGTCGAACATCGACATGGAATGTCGTAATATTACACAGCATCAAATTAATTACCATATTCAAACTGTTTCTGCCTGTAGAGGCCATAACACGAGAAGAATTCGCCCAATTTCCGCATGAAAAATGATCATCCCGTTAGGGTTGCAATTATCGATCTTTACAATGGCATACCCAATGAAGGGATGCGATGCATCCGGCAGATTCTCGGCGATGCCGACGGACGTTTTTACGACCAGCGTTTGCACGTTGATGAGTTCGACACACGTGCAAAGAATGAGATGCCGGGCCTTGATTACGACATCTATCTGTCGACCGGGGGGCCGGGGAGTCCTTTCGACAGTGAAGGCTCAGAGTGGGAACGCAAATATTTCAACTGGCTGGACCGTATATGGGAAAAGAATGATGCCCCCGATACTGAAATCAAGTGTGTGATGGCCATCTGCCACTCCTACCAGATGGTGGCGCGGCATTTTAAACTGGCGGAGGTAACCGAGCGCATGTCCGAATCATTTGGCATTCACCCGGTCCATATCACGGATGATGGCAGAAACGATCCGATATTTACCGGCCTGAAGGACCCGTTTTATGCGGCCGATTTCCGCGAGTGGCAGGTACTTCAGCCCCGGCAGGATGTGCTCGACAGCATGGGTGCACGCATTCTCGCCATAGAAAAAGAGCGTCCGCATGTAGACCTTGAGAGGGCGGTAATGGCCATCAGGCTGTCGAAGCAGATGATCGCCCTGCAGTTTCATCCTGAAGCCGACCCCGAGGGCATGGCCGTCCATTTCAGCAAGCCTGAACTCAGGGAGAAGATCATCGATCGCCACGGCGAAGATAAATATCTGAGTCTTATGCAGGGGCTCACCGATCCTGAATACCTTTTGCCCACCTATCAGAACATGATCCCGGGATTCCTGAAACGCTCCATCGCCCAACTTCGCCCCGAGCTTGCAGTAACCGTATAACTGCGCCCTCCCGTCATGGTGAGCGCAGCGGAACGAAGTGAAGCGTAGTCGAACCATGCGGGCAGTGCCTGCACT
>JAIVHB010000249.1 GCA_020201275.1 Rhodothermaceae bacterium
GGCTTCGGTTATCACCACAGGCTTGCCGGGGTACTTGCCGGCCACGGAGTAGTAGTTCTCTTTCGTGTAATCGAGGGCCTCATCGATGTGCTTGTACTCCCACACCGGGTAGGTGTGGATGGAGATGAAATCGACCTCCCCGGCCAGTTTTTGCAGTTTGAAATGCCAGGGAACATAATTTTCGCAGAAGGTGACCGGCTGACTGACCGCGGCTTTCACCTGTTTCACGTAGGCCGTAACCTTGTTTTCATGAACATAATGGTCGGTCCACTCCACGCTGGCTTCATTGCCAACCGATACCGAAAAGATGATATCCGGGTATTCATTCGCCAGATCGATGAGCTTTAGAATCTTGACCCGGTTCAGGACCAGGTTTTTCTCCAGCTGCTCTTCGGTATGCACACCGCCCCCCCAGGGACAGTTGAAGTTGTTCATCTCGGCTTCGATGTAGGCCCCGAGCATCATTTTGAAGCCGAGTTTCTCTTTGCGGATCACCTCCAGTGTGGTAATTGCATGCTCATCGCAGTCGTACATCCGCAGGTATTTCCAGTGGGGTTGCAGAAGCAGCAGGTCTTCTTTTACCTGCCCGTAGTCGGGGTACGACCCGCCGGGGTACTGCCCGTCCCTGAAGCCGGAATAACAGATGGCCCATCCGGGCTCAAGGCCAAGTTCATTAAACGTATTCATTATTGAAACTTGAGTCTCCCCTTGCTGTCCCAGATGCCCCAGAATGCACCCACATCGCCCTCGGTACTAACCTTCCAGGCCTCGTCGAATGAGGAGAACCAGAACGTTTCGATGTTGTTCTCTGCAGACCACAACTGGGTATTGATGAAGTATTTCATGGCATTGATTTCCGACGGAACGGCACCACCCAATCCCCCGCCCTGGCTCGGCCAGCCCGTTTCGGTGATTAGAACCCGTTTTCCCCTGCCTGCATCAATCCCCAGCTGATACATATGGCGCATGTGATCGAAGGAGTGCTCAAATGCGGTACCCTCCCAGTACGGATAGCAGTTGCAGAGTATTACATCGCATGCATCCGCAATGGCTGGCCGTTGTACAAATTCGTAGTAGGCATCCACGTAACCGACAGGTACGTCCGGTATTTCCGCTTTCACCTCACTGATGTATTCAAGAAGTTCCTCTTCGCCCAGGTCTTTGCGGTAGAGCACTTCGTTTCCCACGGCGGCTACATCAACAAAACCCTCTTTTGCCAGTTTAATAAGTGCATCACGTTCAGTGCGGTTCTTTTCTGCATCGCTGCCCAGCCAGGCCCCGACAAGTGTTTTCATACCGAACTCTTTGGCAATCTGCGGAATTAACTCATTGCCTTCAATGCACGAGAACGACCGGATCCAGCTGCAGTGGGGTTTTAAAATCTCCAACCGCCCCGATACAATTTGCGGAGGTCATCTTCCGGCAGGCTTTTTAATTGTGATATCTGCTCCGGAACGGTTGTAGCCCGGTATTGTAAAAATTTCTCGGCACGGTATGACATATTAACTCCGGTTCTGATGGATGTAATTTAAGTGGGTTGGTTTGATGTTCAGCGCCCTACAGCTCTCCGCGCCTTTTCACCAGTTCGTTCTGGATTTCTTCGGCCCGTTTCTCCGTTAGGTCATATCCCCACATCACCCAGATGGCGAGGGCCGCAGTGATAGCAGGTATAACGATATCCGCGATTCTAAGATTGGTGAGTGTGTCAGCGGCCTGCATCGTTGCGTTCTGGTCAAATCCCACAAGCTTGAGAACGAGTCCGCTCAGTACCAGTGCCACCCCATGTCCCAGTTTCACCATCCACCAGTAGATGGCACCGAAGGTACCTTCCTTGCGCGGCATCCCGTTGTTCAATTCGTCAAGGTCGCACACATCGGCCGTCATGCTCATCATCAGCACAAAAAGTCCGCCGATACCGAACACCATCAGCGGAATGGGCATGAACATCAGCCACGGATTCCCGGGTGAGAATCCCCACCATTTAAGGAGGTATCCCACAATTGAAATGATGGTTGAGATAACGAAGGCATTCCGCTTACCAACCTTGTTTGCTATCCATGTGATCACCGGAATGACCAGGAATGCCGTTGTGGCAGCACTTATGGTTGAAAACCAAGCGGGCCAGGCTCCGGCTGCGCCATAATCCCCATTGAATAGGTAGAACAGGATGATGAAATAACTGAACGATGCGACCATCTGAAATCCGTTGAATACCAGGAAAGTGGCGCCGCACAGCCGCACAAACGGTCTGTTTTTTGCAACCTCCACTATCTTCGACAACAGATCTTTCAGATTTTTAAAAATGGACCTGAAGTTGAGTTCGGCCCTGTTGGTGATGCGGGACTGATCGATTTCCTTGCAGAACAATCCGGGCAGGATACCAAAGATCATGCATCCGGCTCCGACAACAACGGCCAGTCGATGCACGCCTTGAGCCTGGGTTTCGAACAGATCAGGATTGGCAATCAGGACCCAGAACCAGGGCACGATCATCCAGGCGATCTGCCCGATGGTCTGTGCAAAACCCATGAGCCGGGTCCGTTCCTTGTAATCAGGGGTCATTTCATACCCCAGACCGATCAGCGGGGTGGAGTAGATGGTATTAGCCGTTATGAAAAGAAGCGAAAAAAGAAGGAAATACCAGAAATTGTACGCCTGTGTACCCTCGGGATCGAGCTGCCACAACAGAATGAACATACCACCCGCCAGTATGGCACCGATGAAAATATAGGGCTTCCTGCGCCCGTACCGTGACTGGGTGTTATCGGAAATATATCCCATGATGGGATCCGTAATGGCATCCCACAACCTGGGCAGACCACCGAGCAAACCGGCCAGGAACGGGTCAATGCCAAATGCCGTGAGCAGGAAAAACTGAAAGACGCCAAGCGCTCCCGGCAACAGGTTGTTTACAAGGTGGCCTGATCCGAATGCTGCTTTTTCCAGAAGGGGAATCTTGTATTTGGTGGGGGTTGCATGGTTTGCCATTGGTTAGCTGTTTAAAAAGTTAATTGGAGTTAAGCCTTGCCTGGATCTCCGCATCGGTGGGTGGTGCAAGTACATCGTTGAGAAGGGAATCGAGGTCTCCGCCGTATGTTTTTGTGACCGGCATCCCGTCGCGGGTAAGACTGTCAAACACACCAGCATCCACCTGATCCCAGATCGCGTATTTAGCCTGCGCCTGTAGATTGATAAGGCCGAAATGGTTCTCGGAGCCCAAGGGGTTAGCGGCATCCTTCCAGGGTTCATCGAACGCTTCGAAATAGAACACAGTGATGCCCTCACTGTCCGACCATTCGCGGATATGGTTGTGGTAAACACCCGATTTGTACTCGTCGGTGGCACGGGCGCCATCCGGTCCATAGTGCTCGTTTGAGGCTGTGGCCCACCCTGTTTCGCCAACATGAACCGGCTTCTCCACACCCAGGCTGCGCATGTAGGCCACCACGCTTTCGTACTGATTTATGGCGTAATCACGAGCCCGGATCATGGCC
>JAIVHB010000120.1 GCA_020201275.1 Rhodothermaceae bacterium
GGTGCCGCCTCGTACAATGATGTCGCGCCACTCGGGGTGCCACCAGATCGGGGTCATTTCATCGGCGTATTGCCCCGCATAGGCCGGCCACAGCATCCAGTTCGGGATACCCATATCCCAGAACCGTTCGCGGGCGGGTATGAACGTGCCATTTTCAACCGTGCCGTGCATGAAATTTCCGGTGCCGGAATCAACCATGACCGGATCGGCAAACCACCGGTACAATTCCGTTGTTCCTATGCTCAGGTATGCGATAACCAGCCGTCGGCCGCCCTGAGGTTTCCGTTTTAGCGTTTCAACCTCATCTTTGGTCAGAGCGCTCATGTTGAAATGGGCATCAATATAGAAAGCATCCCACTCTGAGGCCGCCAGTTGCTCTATATAGGCCTTCCTGCCTTCATCTTGTTTGTAGCCTTTCGCCACCCAGAAAAAGTCCCATTCAGTGCCGTGGTCTGCGATTGCTTTTGCTACGACATCTGCAGGACCGGTGGGCTGAAAGCGTCCGCCTTTGAACGGGACCAGATAACCGGCATTGGTGGAAATATCGAGACGGCTGGCCGGATCCGCTTCCCAGGCAGCCCAGTTCGAGTATTTGCCGGAGCTGAGCATGTACAGGTAGTTTTTCGCATCCATCATGGTGTTAACATCGTTGCTGTTTATTGTATGCCCAACACCGGCTGGTATCGGATGATGGATGATATTGTAACTGTTGGAAGAAGGCGAGTATATGGGCATATACCCGGGATTTCCTTTGCCGGGGGACTGATACACTTCTGCACTTAACCGCGGGTGCCAGAGTAGATTATTATCGGCGGCAATTTTTTGGTTATCCGCTACAACCTGTAGGGTGCTTCCGTTGGTGTTCGCAGTACCCTTAATACCGATTTCAGTGAGTTTTGCCAGCCTTGCAACCGTAGTGGGGCTGAAATTTTCAATACCCCAGCCAGCCAGCAGGTCGAGCAGGTTTTTGTCGTAAGGATTTTCCGCGTTTCCATTAATGTGGGCATATTGCAATGTGTCCTGCGGGATCACCTGGAAGCCGGGATTCCGGCCCTTCGCCCTGATGGCAAGCTCCATGATCAGTGCCTGCATCTTGCGGGCGCGACCAACCTCGCTTACATCATCCGGATCGCCGTAATAGGCTTCAACGATCGCCTGCAGATCGTCCAGGGTGTTACGGTCTCCGGGTATCCGGTTGGCATACCGGTTGAAACCGTTAGCGAAAAATGGGTTACCGGCAATGAGTGCAGGTGCGGCTCCCGCAGCGGCGGCGGTGAGCGTGAATGCTTTTAAAAAATCTTTTCTTTTCATAAGGTGTTATTGGTTAACGTGCTGATCAAATGAGTTTGGCCGGAAAACGGGGATGCAACCGGTGGATGTTTCCGTGGGGATGTATCAAGGGGATGTATCAAGATGGATGTATCAATGTGGATGTATCAATGTGGATGTATCAATGTGGATGTATCACGGGGTTGTATCCGAGGGGTTGTATTCACGGGGTTGCCTCCTGTAAAACAGTTGTCGTGCCAATCAGGTTGGCGCCAAGGCCGGCATCCCAGTTGTTCCCCCTATTCGCAAACCGGATGGAGCGCTTGCTGGCACTTTGTTCTTTTGGATCGTTGATCTTCAGGAAGATGTCGTAGTCGCCGGGTGGCACCTCGCCGAATGCGGACATATCAACCGTAAAGTTCAGGTCGCGCCATGCATCGGTATTCGTTGCCCTTGAGTCGGGCATTTCACCATTCGGACCAACCTCTGCAGGCTGCCAGTCATAGGGGTCAATGGTGGTAACAACCGCATTGGATACAAACCCGTCGGATTTCGATTTCAGAATAACCATCACGGCTTTTTTATTAAAAATGGTACCCCAGCCGACGTTTTGGATCTTCCCTTCGAACACCAGGGTACCCTTCTGCTTTACCCATTCACTTGCATACGCCTCGCGTAACACCAGGCGGTAGCCAAGCCGGTCACGGTAATAGGCCAATGCGCTTTGCCCTTCATATACCGGGTCATAGAGAACCTGTACGGTCTGGCCGTTCCACGGGTAGGTTATCTCCACCTCGATATTCTCGCGTGTATAGGGATAATCTGCCCTCGACTTAAACCTTCCCGGACCCTG
>JAIVHB010000176.1 GCA_020201275.1 Rhodothermaceae bacterium
ATCGGGCACCTTATAAACCAGTTCCCAGTTTTTAGCTGAAAGGATGCCAGCCAGGAACGGACCGGTGCCGATCATGCCGGAATCACCGGAATTACAGAAATTCATCAGCGCCGACATTTCATCGTTACGCACCATCTGCCTGATTTTGTCGATATCATCGGGTGTGCATTTGCTGATATCGCTGCACAGAACAACGAGCACATTTCTTTCGAGCAGCAGCTCGGTAATGGTATAGGCCAGTTCACGGATAACCGACGGGCGCTCTTCTGCGATCTGTACGCTAACCACATTCAGGTCGGGCATTATGCACTGCAGCAGCATCAGCTGATCATAGATGCTCATGTTCTCATGGTTGCCGATGTCGTCAATATAAAAATCATCCTCTTCGTCGCAGAATTCGTTACGCAGCACATCATTGACGGGGACTTCGCCGAGCGGGGTTTTCAGTACCGAATCTGAGATCATGGGCAGCAGGCGGTCGTGACTGAATCCAAGTCGTTCAACCACAAGCACAGTGTCGAAACGGGTGCCCAGAAGCGGTGCGTACAGCGCGCAGGCCTGCTCGAAATTATCGGCCGTCAGTTTTTCATTGGCAAACAGCAGGCGGATGCGCTGATCCGGTTCCACATGATATTTCCGGATGCCTTCGGTGATCTGTTCGCGGGAAAATTGTTTTATGCTCATCAACTGTAGATTATGTGTTCAATATTTTCTGAATGTTCGGATATCCGATTTTTTACGATACGAATAGATGCGATAAACCCAAAAAGCCGGATGTTTTTTTCTATGATACCTCCCATGCAAGGGCAATCCTGAATGCATTAATCCGGCCTGAATAGACAATGGCGTTAAGTTCTCTTACATGGGCCTCTACCAACGCATCCGTTGAGGCATAGCGGAACTGCCCCTGGGTGCCTGTAGCAAGTATCACGTTTTTCATCGGTATCCTCAGACCGGTTCCGTAGAGTTTGAGTACGGCCTCCTTGATCGTCCAGAGCTGAATGGTTCCGAACCGGTCAATCAGGTCAGGGTCATCACCGGCAGAGAGCAGCCTTTTCCTGAGTGCCGGATGCTCGGTTCGGTCGGTCAGCTCCATGTCAATGCCAATAGCCCCGTTCCTTTTTACCGCACATGCGATCATACCCCTCGTATGGGTGATGCTCGCACCCCAGCGCTCATCCCCTGCTGCTACGGCAGGCCGCCCGCTGCTCTCCTTCTCCACAGCAATATGCGCATGGCCGAAACCCATACGTTCAGCGAGATGGCTGAACAGGCTGAGACTGATATCACTGCGAAGTCCCGGATCGGAAAGCTCACTGCCCGCGCATGGTGCCATGGCGAATGCGACATCGTCAGGTATATGTGGTATGTCTGCCCGGGTGAAGGAAATCAAGGTATAAGTCCTCAAAATTTGGTATCATTGACCGCCCTGTTGTGCATCACAAAGATAAACAATCAGCCCGACAGAACCCTAAACCTTACCATCAGCATCGCAAAAGTTATAATGAGTCAGCAAGGACAAAACCAAAATCAGCAGGAACATGAACTTCCGCTGAGTGAGCAGCAGGCCCTCCGCCTCGAAAAACTCAAACAGCTCAGGGAGATGGGCGTTAACCCCTACCCCTATGAATTTGATGTAACCATCACCTCGAAGACCATTCATTCCAGACCGGAACTTGTGGCCGAAGAGGGTGCCGAAGCTGAACGAGTGAGCGTAGCCGGCCGCGTAATGACCAGAAGGATCATGGGCAAGGCGGCCTTTTTCAACCTTCAGGACAGCGAGGGAACCGTACAGATATACATCCGCCGGGATGATGTGGGCGAGGAGAACTACAATACCATTTTCAAGCGGATGATCGATATCGGCGATATTGTGGGAATCAAGGGGTTCGTGTTCGTGACCCGAACCGGTGAGACTACCGTTCACGCCGAACATTTTGAACTGCTGGCCAAGACCGTACGGCCGATACCGGTAGCCAAGGAAGTTGAAGAAGACGGGAAGAAAATCGTCTATGATGCGTTTGCCGATAAGGAGCAGCGGTACCGGCAGCGCTATGTAGACCTGATCGTGAACCCGCATATCCGTGATGTTTTCATCAAGCGATCGGCCATGATACAGGCTATGAGACGATATATGACCGATCTGGGCTATCTCGAAGTTGAAACCCCTATCCTGCAGCCGATCTACGGAGGGGCGTCGGCACGGCCCTTCACCACCCATCATAATGCGCTCGATATGACCCTCTACCTGAGGGTGGCCAACGAACTGTACCTGAAAAGGCTGATCATCGGTGGATTCGACGGTGTTTTCGAATTCGCAAAGGACTTCCGCAATGAGGGCATGAGCCGCTTCCATAATCCGGAATTTACAATGGTGGAGCTGTATGTAGCCTGGAAAGACTACAACTGGATGATGGAATTTGTGGAAAGCCTGCTTGAGCATGTTGCGGTAACCCTGCACGGAACCACCAAAATAACCGTGGGCGAGAACATGATCGATTTCAAAAAGCCATTCCCCCGCGTCCCGATGCTGGAGGCGATTAAAAGCGAGACAGGAAAAGACCTGAACGGTTTGACACTGGAGGAGATGAAAAGCGTAGCCCGCGAACTTAAAATTGGCATTGACGATTCGATGGGTATAGGCAAGATCATCGATGAAATTTTCGGTGAGTATGTTGAGCCGAAGCTGATTCAGCCCACTTTTATCACTGATTATCCGGTCGAGATGAGTCCGCTGGCCAAAAAGCATCGAAGCAAGGAAGGGCTTGTGGAGCGTTTCGAGCTGATCTGCAACGCCAAGGAGATCTGCAACGCGTTCACCGAGCTGAACGACCCGGTTGATCAGCGCGAACGGCTCGAAGATCAGGCCCGCCTTCGTGCAGCCGGCGACGATGAGGCCATGGCCGTTGACGAGGATTTCCTGCGTGCACTCGAGTACGGGATGCCGCCAACAACCGGCCTTGGCATCGGCATCGACCGCCTGGCTATGATCATGACCAACCAGGAGTCGATCCGTGATGTGTTGTTTTTCCCGCACATGAGGTTTGAGTGAGTAGAAGTGAGTATAACGTCATGCTGAGCGCAGCGCAGCAAAGTCGAAGCACGTGGGAGGCTTCTAAAAGCCTCCCATGAGTATGCGATTTGAGTGGTTTGTAGCCGCACGGTATTTCAAGGGACGCAGAAAAGGATCCTCCTTTCTTTCGTTCATCAAGATTATGGCTGTTGGCGGGGTTGCCATCGGGGCGGCCGGACTTTTGATTGCTCTTTCGGTAGTTCACGGATTCAAATCTGTTATTCAGGAGAAAATTCTCGGATACGGGGCCCACATCACCATAGAGTCGTTTTCCGAGCGCCCCATTCAGCGGGCCGATACGCTTGGGGTTTTCCTGTCGGGCCTTCCCGGTATCGATGCCGTACAGCCTATAGTCTTCGGTCAGGGTATGATACAGGTTAGGCAGAATGTGGATGGCGGATTCATCAAGGGTGTTGACCCGGCCGGTGATCTCACCAACATTCAGAGTTACATCATCGGGGGGGATTATGATCTGAGGGAGGATGACGACGGGCTTCCGGGAATCGTGATTGGCTCCGCCATGGCAAACAACCTGGCAGCCGTTCCTGGAAGTGTTGTTACAATCTATACCATCAGGGGAATGCCGGGTGCAGAAAATTTCCCTGAAATCCTTCAATTCCGGCTTACGGGCATCTATCAGACCGGGATACAGGAATTCGATGACGCATTCGTACTCATCGATATACGCCATGCCAGAAGGCTGTTCGATGTACCGGCGCCACAGGCTACCATGGTAGATGTGAGAGTCTCGGATGTTGCACTTATTCCATCCGTTCAGCGGGCCATCGACGACAGGATTACCTTCCCTCTATACTCGGAATCGATCTATCAGAAATACAGCAGCATTTTCGCCTGGATCAACCTGCAGGAGCAGACCATACCGTTTGTCATATTTGTGATGGTGGTAGTTGCGGCGTTCAACCTGATAGGTACCGTTCTGATGATGGTGCTGGAGCGTACCCGCGATATCGGCATCCTGAAAGCCATGGGAACGCGTGACAAGGCCGTCAGGGCGATTTTTCTGTACGAAGGGATTATTGTTGGTATAACGGGACTGATTATCGGCATTGCCCTGTCCCTCACTTTCTACTATTTGCAGACCACCTGGCAAATCATTCCGCTATCGGAGGAGAATTACTACATGTCGACCGCGCCAGTCGAGCCGCACCTGATCGATTTCCTGATCGTATCGGCCGTTACACTCGTGCTGTGTGCACTGGCCTCCTGGATCCCCGCACGCGTGGCCTCACGCCTGAACCCTCTGCAGGTTATTCACTTCGGCAATTAAACCGGTTCAGTTCAGCTTCATCATATAGCCGACACCATGCAGTGTAACCAGGTAGCGCGGGTCGTCGGGTTGCATCTCAATTTTGGACCGCAGCTTGCTGATGTGCACATCAACAGTACGTGTGTTGGTACTGTACTCGTAGCGCCAAACATTCTCGAGCAGGGAATCCCGTGATACCGGCTCATTGGCGTTGGCTACCAGGTATCTGATCAGTTCCACTTCGCGGGTGGTGAGTTCCACCTCCTTGTCGGGGCGAAAAACCACACTTTCGTTGAGTTCAATTCTAACATCGCCGAGTGTAACGGCATCGATGGGGCCGGCTTTTGAGTAGGAGTTGGCCCGTCGCAGGCGCGCCTGAATCCTGGCCAGCAATTCCTTCACACCAAAAGGTTTCGTCATGTAGTCGTCGGCACCGATGTTCAGGCCGGTTACCTTGTCGATTTCCTGATCGCGTGCCGTAAGCATGATGATTGGGAAAGTGTGCTTTTTCTCACGAATCTGCTTGCATACCTCAAATCCGCTAACCCCCGGCAGCATGATGTCGAGTATCATCAGATCCGGGTAAATCGTATCGGTCAGTTCTATGGCATCAAGGCCATTCTCGACAATATGAACTTCATAGCCCTCATTTTCGAGCGTATCTTTCAGGGTAAAGATGAGACTGGGTTCATCTTCAACGATAATAATTTTTTTTGCTTTAGCTGACATACTCTGCCCTGGGTGCTACTTTTAAAATATTTTTTGATGGTGAGGCGGATTCAGGTTTAACAATTACAGGAAAACTGATTGTGAATACTGATCCCGTACCCTCCTGACTCTTTAGAGTTACAATCCCCCCATTTAGTTCCACAAGATTCTTAACTATCGACAGTCCAAGGCCATGGCCTTTGGTATTGGATGTATATTCGTTTTCGACCCGGTAAAATTTATCAAACACGTACTTTTGGGCAGATTTGGGTATGCCTATACCATGATCGCGCACATGAACGCTTACAAATTTTTCATCCTTGATTACTTCGATGCCCAGGTATTTGTCATTGGTACTGTATTTTATGGCATTTTCTACGAGATTTCCCATTATGCTGAAAAAACTGTCGGCATCGAGCATCACCAGCGGGATATTCTTGTCGCGTTTTAATGCAATTTTAAAACCCTTCTCATGAATCCACGATTCATTTTCACGTAGGAAGTTCTTCACAAGTTCGTCCACTCTGTTCGGAGCCTTTTTTAGTATGGTCTGCCCTGCTTCATTCTTGGCTACATCCAGAAGTTTCTCGATCATTTTGCGCAATCGTACTGATTCGTTAAATATGTGCTTTCCGTAGGATGATAACCTTTCCGGACTGGTTACCCGTCCGTCGGCCAGATTTTCGCCAGCAGCCTGCATTACGGCAAGCGGTGTTTTCAGTTCGTGTGTAACATTGGCCAGAAAGCCCGCCTGTCGCCTGGCAAGGTTCTGCTCCCGTTGGGCCGTTGTATAGATGAATACCAGGCTGCCGAGTAATAGCAACACACCCACGCCGAGAATGATGAGGTTCCTCATCAGGGATTTATTGGACGCTGCAACTATCGGATTTTCATGAAATGCAATTTTGATGTTCCAGTTTTCAAGCATTTCGGGGAAGCGCTGAATCTGTTCCACTTTCTTGATATCGTATATTACATCAGAATCATTGGTCGCAAGCACTTCATTAACAGTCCAGTCGTGAAGCCAGAGCGTCATACCGCTTTCACGAGTATTACCAAATTTTACCAGGCCCGGTGCCAGAAATTCGTTTATCAGGTAGTCTTCATTTACAAGAATGGTGAGATAACCGGCAATGCTGTGATCTTCAGGATTGATCATGGCTACCGTCATGCTTCTTTCCGCATCATGGATCAGCCTGTTGTTCCACTGGTATTCACCAACGAGGGATTTCATGCGGGCGCGGGCAAGATTTATGCCATCGCATACCTGCTCGGGATAGTGACCGGCCATTTCCATCCTACCCGATTTGCTGTTATACCTGAGCAGTGGTTCATTTGCCTGGCAGGGATCAATGTCCTTACCCAAAAAGTAGGAGCCAGAGAAAAGCGGGTCTTCGTCGATCCGCCTGATTATTACTAGCAGGCTGTCGGGAATATCCCGGCCATTGTTGATGAGGTGCTGAAGTTCGGCCATATCAAGCGCACGCATACCACGCAGCGATGTCCTGAACCGGCTCCGGGTCTGAAACGTAAACTCGGATATCTGATTTTTCTGGTTATCAACCGATGTATTGATGGTGCTTTCATGAAGTGCGTACAATGAATACACATTCATTCCCGTGAGACCGACCACAGCAAGCAAACCGAGGCCGAACAGTACAACCCGTAATGACATTTTGAATTTCATCGCGAAAAAAGGAAAGTGATGTAAAACGGTTTAGGTTTATCGTAGTACCTGTTAGAATATAACTTCTGGTAATTTATTGCACCGACCTGAAAATACGTAACTCGTTTTACATTCTATCGCATTAAATGTTCATATACAATGAATTTAGGATTGATTTAATGCCATTTAACAATCATTGGGGAAAAAGGCAGTTTCTGCCGGATATTATTGAATGCCGGAACGTTGTGTAATTCAGAGCCTCGAACAGACTATATCAGGTTCCAAAGTACAGCCCCATGATGGAGGCTGTACTTACTGCGTTCTGAATTATTGTATGGATGTGTTCCGGGTTATGCCCGATCGGGCAACCGCATCCCGGTTTATTTGATCAGTGTCATTTTCCGGGTTTGGATAACCGGTCCGGCCTGAAGGCGGTATATGTAGACACCGCTGGCCAGCCGTGCGCCATCAAAAGTAATGATGTGATGCCCCGACGGCATGAATTCATCGGTCAGGGCGGCAACATGCTGACCGGTAACTGTATAAACATCAAGTTTCACATCAGCTGCTTCCGGCAGGTCAAAGCGTAACCTGGTTTCCGGATTGAAGGGGTTCGGATAATTCTGATAAAGCCGGTAATTCTGTGGGACATCCGGCTGACCTGATATTCCGGTGGCTGTAACAACCCTGTAATCAAGTTTAACCTGGTCAATCCGGTTTATATTTCCATTGGCGTCAAGATAGCTGAACCTGAAATCTCCAAGAGTAAGCGGGCCCTGGAGGTCTTGTGATGCTGCAATCCTTATCATCAGTAAATTGTCGGTCAAATCTGTGTGAACCATACCTTTGTGCACAACTGCCCCTGATATTATATCATCCGAATACTTCTGAAACCGGAGCATTGAATTGGGGTGGTAACCATCGCGGGCCCAGCTGCCCGGACTCGCGTACCGAAAATCAAGTTCGTGGCTGTTACCCGATATAATGCTGTAGGAGTATGAAACACCGAGTATGTTCAGCTTATGATCTTCAGCCGTTATTATATCGATCTCCAGTATTTTCCCCTCATCAATCTGCGGAAATGAAACCTGCTTTGCAGGGCTCTTCTGTTCACCAAAAACTATTTCGGAAAACGGTGTTTTGTCTGCGCCGGCACCACTAATTGAGCCTGTACCCGAAATGACCCCCGGGGTAATATCCCGCGAAGAATCAGGTTCCGGATCGGGATCGGTCACACCCTGGATTCTTCCGAAATTAAGTCCTACAGCTAGCAGATCTGATTGATTCACGGTTCCGCTTCCATCGGTATCGGCGTAGGTTGCGTTCAGCGGTAACCAACCAGACTGAGGGGAATTGCGCCAGCAACGGACGTCCGGTAATTCGTACCTCATCGATCTGGCTTGACCCCGTTGTTGAGATCGGGTCTTCCGATTCGCTTACCCTGCGATCGCTCACCAGCAGCCAGCGCAGGTAGACAGAAGGCTGATCATGCAGCACTGATGGCAGTACATAATCCTGAATGCTGGTATGATTGAAATTGTCGGTGAGCTGAAGAGGTTCATCAAGCAGATCTGTCCAGGTTTCGGAATCAAGGCTTGACTGGAGCATAAAATCCCTTGGTCCGGTACCACTGCTTTTCATCTTGTACGATAACTGCAGATCATTCAATCCGGTTGTTGAGAAATCAGCCATCCAGTATTTTTGCAATTCGGGATCGTTACCGTTCCAACCGCTGCTTGTTGCTGCACGACCGGGTGAACCGGTAACAAATCCGGTAAAATTGGCGCCCACCAGCGAAAACTCCCGCTGCAGGTTGGCGAAAATACCTCTGCTCGCTATCCTTGAATCGTCGTTGAAATTCCATTCAACCACAGCCATTTTACCCGGTTCATTTACGATCAACACCCCTGAAACATACGTCTCACCATCCCAGAAACCGCCCCCTTCATCACTGTAACCACCATAGTAGTAGTCCTCATCCTCGTAGTTAAAGCGTGAGGCCAGGTACCAGGTACCGGCTGGCAGATTTTGCCCTATGCTTCTCCTGTACACATGCGCCGTACCGGTGCGCTGTGTATACTCTGCAGGCAGCCAGGCACTTTCTTCCCACTGGGCAGGATCACCTCCTTCGGCTGATACGCCTATCCAAGCCCCAATGTCGGAATTGGCTCCGCTCACACTGGTGATATCCGGTACGATTACGCGTGCTTCTACATTTACAGAAAATCCGTATTCGATGGATGCCATTGCCGGCGACTGAAGGTTCACCCAGCTTATATAACTGCGGATTGTGACATTTACCGCATCAGGGGTTTCCGATTCAAGCAGATTACCATCGGCATCGCGCACCTGAAAGTTGTTAACAGACAGATTATAGGAACCCGCCGATGCGGTTTCAGGTATCCTGAAATTGAGAACAAACAAGTCCCCTTGCCCGGATAAACCCACACCGGTTGAGGTGATGCTGAATCCGATACTGTTAGCCGCATTATAGTTGCCAACATAGAGTGCATCTGTGCCAAACAAAGCACCCGGCTGAAGTCCGGTCAGTTCAAACGCCATCGGATTGAAGCCTATTTCTGCTTCAACGTAGTAGATACCCTCCGCTTCGGGTGTGCTGAATACCACATCAAACGTATCGCCCAGCCGGGGTGTATCGGGTGTGGATACAATGTTGATAACCGTTGGCAGTACGGGATCGTCCGGATCATCGCCCTGCTGCTGCATAACTGCCTGCACTTCGACCATCCCCCCGAATAAAAAGATAATGCCTGCAATAAACCATTTCTTCATAATGACTCCCTGATTTTAGTATTTTAAGTAGCGCTTTGATGAACAGCTTTAGTATTTTAAGTAGCGCTTTGATGAACAGCTGTCCCTGTTCAAGCTGTGTTTTTAATAGAGATGCAAAATGAGTCGACATTACTTACATTATAAAATTTTAATTTTATAAGTTGTATATTGGGTGGCAGTTTACCTCTGATCTTAATTGTAACATGCTGCTTCAAAATTGGCAGCTTTGACGTATTTCACCGTTTGAACCGGTATTTCATCACAGTATCTGTGAATAGTATTCAACCCGGCCGCAAACGGAATCAGCTTTGTTTATGGCCTTTTGATTTAACACGGCATTATTTTACATTAAAGAATTCTTATATAAGATTTCGTATGGCACATCCAACCATTAAATATCTTGATTACGGACTGCTTCTTCTCAGAATCGGCATCGGCATTTTTTACATTTTCCACGGCTACCCCAAGCTTTTTGGCGGCCTGGATCGGTGGGAAGCTGTAGGCGGTGCAATGGGGGTTCTGGGAATCGGATTTTTGCCAGCATTCTGGGGTTTTATGGCAGCTGTAGCCGAAACCTTCGGAGGTATTTTTCTGATACTCGGGCTGTTTACCCGGCCTGCAGCCGGCCTGCTTTTCATTACCATGTTCGTGGCCACCATTTTCCATATCAACAATGGCGATCCCTTTTCAACCATAGCGCATTCCGGAAAAATGGTCGTCCTGTTCCTCAGCCTGATCATTATCGGCCCAGACAGGTTCAGTCTCGACAACAAGATCAACAGGCGAAGACGGTGATCTGCACCCGTTATTCCCTACCCCGTGAAACTTTCCCCCTTCTCACTGACGACTAAAATCTCAGGTTTCTCACAGTATTCTGATCCGGCTCAATAATATGTATCATCTGCCGGTTCGTGGATTCATGGCAGCTGTTGCAGCTTGCGGTCAGATTGGTGAATGCCTCGCGGAAACGGACCGGATTTTGGGCTTCAATAGCCTCTTCAACCTCTTCCATGGCGGGACTGGTCATGTTACCGATCAGCGTAGCAATGGGTTCGCCGTCATACTCGGGATACAGTTCTTCAATTTTTTCAAATACCTCTTCCAGTTCGTGATGCTGATAGTATGCCAGTTCCCAGTTATCGGCCACCCCGGCAAACCACAGACTTGAATGCCTGTGCATGGTTTCGTTCATGAGGCTGTGCAGGCCGGGTTTATAGAGGTCTTCCAGCCGTTCTATTTCTGATTTAAGCTCATCGACTTGTCCCGCCTGCCCATCGCTGCAGCTGTTGGCTGTAAAAACCAGCATAGTAACCAGGAGCAGGGCTGTGAGTACGGTAGACTGCTTACGGTATTTCATATAATTTCTCGTTTCTGGAACGGATAGTTAGTCGTCAGCAACCTGTTTTCAGGTTTCAATTTCACGGAGGATGCGATCGGCGCGGTAGATATGCCGGAGCGACTCCCTCATGCCGCGTACATCAACGGAAACAGATCTTGCGGTCTCATCGGTGTAGATATAATCGCCGGGAAGGCTTTCGATGTTGCCGTCGAAGATCAGGCCCACAACCTCAAGATCCGAATTTAGCAGCGGTGAACCTGAATTGCCGCCAATGATATCATTTGTGCTTACGATATTCAGCGGTGTCGACAGGTCGAATTCGGCAGGTATATCCAGCCAGCGTGCGGGAAGGTCCCAGGGAAATTCCCGGTTGTGGGAATGGTAACGGTCGTACAGTCCGTAGAATGTGGTAAAATAGGGCGCGGTGGTTCCGTTGTAATCGTAACCGCGCACAACCCCGTCGGCCAGCCTTAGCGAGAACGTTGCATCGGGCGGTACTGCCGTGCCATACACTTCAAAGCGTGCAACACCAAGTTCTTCCGCCAGTTCTGATGCTTCACTGCCCATGGCCCTCTGATTCTGCTGATAGCTGGTGATTGCGGGTAGTATCGCCTTGGTCAGTTCCATTGCGGCATCATCAAGATCACCGAAATTCTCATTGAGAAGTTCGTCGAATGTATCGGGGCTGTTTAGCCTGGTTTCTGTTACAATCATGGCCGCCAGCTCTCCAATATCATCATTACGAGCCAGGTAAGCCCCGATCGCGGGGTCGTCGCCCATATGTTTGCTGATACTTTGCAAGCCTGCTTCAAGCAGCAGCAGTTCCAGCTCGTCGGGCTTGTTCTGGATGCGCATGAGCTGATTTCTCAGGCCCTGCAGGGCTTCTGCGGGTACCCCGTTACTTAGGTTTTGCGCATAAATCGACCCGTACACGGCGCGCTGAAGTATGGATGATGAGTATTGATTGCCCGGGGAGAGTGCAAAAAAGGCAATATAACCATCGGCCGACATCCGCAGTGCATCCTGTACATTGTCCATCTGATCGATGAGGCCACCATACTGCTCGTTTGTTTCAGGATTCTTTGCCAGTTCATCCCTGAACATATTCTGCGCATGCAGCCTGCGGCCCATGATCCGGTCATCCAGCAGGCCCTTGTGCATGCCGGTGTAGGCCTTCAGAGCGTTTTGCAGCCCGAAAATGGTGTTTCTCGTGTCTCGTTCAAGGGCAGCTTCCGGGTTGAGGTCTGTGAAGGTGTTGAGAACACGGATCCTGCTGTCAAGAAACTCCAGTAAGGCGGGTTCGGCTACATCACGGCGATATTCCAGCTGAGAAACAGTCATCAGCCGACTGGTACTGCCGGGATTGCCCACAACAAATACCGGTTCGCCATCGGAGGCCCCTTCTTCGCTCCAGTTGAAAAAGTAGTCGGATTCCAGCGGCGTGCCATCTTCATCATAGGCCCGGAAAAAGGTCATATCCAGGTTGTACCGCGGGAAAGTGAAGTTATCGGGATCGCCGCCATAATAACCGAGTTCCAATTCCGGGGCCATCACCAGCCTTACATCTGTGTAGCGGCGGTAGGTATATGCGGAATAGCGTCCGCCGTTGTAAAGCCCCACGATCTGAATTTCGAGCGATTCATCTTCATCCCCCAGTTCCTCACGGATCTGTGATTCAATCATGTGGATGGCCACATCCAGCGACATCGCCTCTTCATCTTCACTGCCGGTCTCTGAAGTGAACTCCCTGATGTCCTCAGTGATATCGCGTACATCCACGAGCTGGTCTACGTAGAAACCCTCAACAGCCCTCTCATCCGACAGGTTGACGGCATAGAAGCCGTTATCTAGCAGGTCCTCGCCGGGAGCACTCACCTGGCTCACCTGTTCGCGTCCGCAGTGGTGGTTAGTCATGATGAGGCCAGCTCCCGAAATAAACGATCCGGTGCAGTTGGGCAGGCGTACCGTTGCCAGACGTGCCTTTTCGAGCCACTCATCGGTCACTTCAAGATTGTAGGCTTCCATGAAATAATCGACAGGCGGATACTCAAAAGTCCACATTTTGCCGTTGTCGAACCGGCCGGATTCCACATCCGGGTAGTCGGCGACCGGTCCCAGCATCTGAAGGGCATCAAGCTCAATTACGGGCTGTTGAACCTGTTGTTCTGTGGTGCCTGATGTGGTTCCGCAGGCGGTGAGCAGGCCTGCAAAGGCTGCCATGGATATAATCCTGATAAGATTTGTTTTCATGTAACTATGATATTTTTGTTTAATAGAAACCACCTGAGACGCCACTACCCTACCTCGTAAAATAATAGTCATGTCTGTACAGATGACATCCAAAATGTGTTAAATACTTTCGAGAACATATCATTCTGATATCTCCGCGTTCGGGTTTCTGAAACCGTGGCGATCTGAAAAGTATGGACAATCGTAACACCCGATGCGTGAAAATAACATTATGGTATAACCTTTTTACCAATAAGGCAAACTCCGAAAATTCTTCGGGATTTCAACATCACTCAAAATCCGTATTCAGCTTATACCGTGCTATCCGGTTGTTATTTTTATCGGCCACATAGACCACACGGTTAAAGTAGGCAACCCCGCTGGGTTCATCGAACTGGCGCGGACCATTGCCCTTGCCCCCGAAGGATACATTGATGGCCTTGGTCTGTTGTGATCCGGGCAGCGGGTTGATCCCCTCAATTCCGTTCGACTGAAACAGGTAAAGGCTGTCGGTGGCGGCATCGACTACCAGCAGCTGGGCACGGGCATCGGCGGTGTAGGCCAGACCGGTTGGATTGCGGAATTTGTTCTGATCGTAGAGAAAACTGTCGGCGCGGGTGGTATCCCTGGCAAGCAGTGTCGGATTGGACCTGTACTCAAGTCCGTCGGGTGTTTGAACTGCATTGATCCATAATACGCGGAACGGGATATCACGGTCGGGTGCACCCTGCGCTACAAGAAAATTCAGATCAGGCGTAAATGATTCTCTCTGGGGCGGCGCTATAAAAGTGGCGATGTCGTTTATGGAG
>JAIVHB010000177.1 GCA_020201275.1 Rhodothermaceae bacterium
TTTTCGATCTGTATGATGCCGATGCCGAGGATGATGGCGATGAATACCACCTGCAGCATATTGGAATTGTCCGATGCGGCATCCACAAAATTTTCGGGAAAAATATCGACCAGCGGCTGCAGGGGCTCGCGCTCCAGAACCCGTCCGGCCACTTCACCCCTGTCGCCCACATTGTCCTGATAACTCATCATCAGTTCTTCGCGGGTTTCCATGGGAAGGGCTTTGCCGGGTTTCATGATGTTCACCACAGTCAGACCGATCGTGATGGCAAAAACGGAGGTTATCAGGTACAAAATGATGGTCTTGCCCCCCATCCTCGAAAGTTTGGTGATGTCGTTCAGCTTGGCCACTCCCACAACCAGCGACGCCAGCACCAGCGGGATGGCGATCAGCTTGAGAAGGTTCACAAAAATGGTACCGAAGGGCTTAATCCAGGCCAGCGTAAAAGCGCCCATACCGGTCTGGGAGGCGATCAGCCCCCAGATTAGGCCGAGAAACAGGCCGATCAGAATTTGCCAGTGAAGTTTTCTATACCAGGACATAATCGAGAATCGTGTAGAGTATGAGGCAGATCAGGGCGCCGGCCCCGGTTGAGAGCCAGTTCACCATATCGTTGCCGATGGGCCACGAGTTGTTCCTTCCCAAACTGAAAAAGCGGTTCCGGCTTTGAAAAGCCGCACCAAGATAGGAATCCACCATACAACCTGAAAACCCTCCTGAAATGACCGCGATCAGGGCGGCATAGCGGTTTTCGCGGGGAAAAAGCAGCAGTACGAACCCAATGAGTACCGCGCCCAGCAGCGCTGCGAATGTACCCGGCAGGCTGATCCCCCCATCAGTGCCCGCCTCCGCCTTCTTCCAGGTGGTGATGATGCGGGTGCCGTTCGGGGCCAGTCGGATGCCAAAAATCGTTGCCCATGTATCGGATGTGGCCACGGCAATGCCGGCCACAGCCATAAGGTAGAGATGCTCGGAATAAAACAGGTAACTCAGGATGATGAAAAGCACAAACCAGAACGCGTTGCTCCACACCTGTATACCGTCGCGGCGCTCACGCAGCTCCCGCGGACTCGATCCGGAATGCCTGGTTGTGAGCAGCACCGCCAGAATGTTGCTGCTGATAAAAAAGGTGAGCAAAATGACGGTGGGTTCCGACCCTCCGATACCCAGTGCAACTGTTCCGACGATGGTGGCGGCCCAGGCACCATCGAGGCTCAGCCACTTGTTCAGAAATATGACCCGCGCAACGGCCCATGCAAGCACCAGCCCGAACAGGATCTGCACCTTGTCGAACGGGTTTGCAACGAGTACAAACAGTACAACAATGATGAACTGAAATACAAAATTTAGTTTCCTGTCGGTCACCCTGTTCCCGGTTTATTCGGCCATGGAAGGTTCCGTTTTCGTATCCGGGTCAAGATCACTGCGCTTCTTCATAATGCTGTAGGCTACAACGCCGAATCCTGCCAGCACCACGAGCGGCGACACATACAGCGACCAGAAACCGCGCACTTCGCTTTCCAGGTACATGACCAGGAAGCCCAGCAGAATGAGCCCGACTCCGGCAGCCATCCATATATAGTTGGAGGTATTGAAAAGCATGGGCTGATGCTCCACCGTCGGTTTTCTGCGTCTGCTCTTTTTGAATTGCTGTTTGGCCATGGCAAAAAGTGATCTATTTGTTGATGGTTTTTATATCGGATAAGTTTATGATGATCATTATGGTTGAAACCATCGGTGATCAGAAAGTGGAATATAGGGAATGCACCTTAGTGAAGTAAAGATTGCGAAATAAAGAATACGCTTTCAGGTGGTTAAACGCACTTATGAATCCCGGACGTATATCATCTCACCAAAGGCTCGGCATAACGGCAGGGATATCGTATATTCCCAGTTCTTCGTTCCTACCTGGAAAACCACATCTGATCAGGATTTACTACCGGCCAATCCTGTTATCAGGCTGCATCGAATTAACCCCTGTAAGTACTGTGACCCGCATTATTCTGGCATCCCAAAGCCCAAGACGACGGCAGCTGCTGCTGCAGATCAACCTCAGGTTCGAGGTGATCCCCGCGCACACCGACGAGGACCATAACGGCATTACCGATCCGGAGACCCTGGTCTGCGAACTCGCGCACGAAAAAGCGACGGAGGTGGTACAACGGGTGATCGATGAAAAAGGGAGGATCGAATCTGCAGTCCGCCATACAAGTACACTGGTAATCGGGGCAGACACGATTGTTGTGCTCGATGGTAAAATCCTCGGCAAACCGGTTGACGAGACCGATGCCCGCCGTCTGCTCAAACAGCTGAGCGGACGCACCCATTCGGTATATACGGGTGTAAGTCTGGTCATTTTCGAGCAGGAAAGCCGGAACAGCACCGGACCCGGGATTTCCCCTTATACATTAAAATCACGAACTTTTTTTGAACGCACCGACGTTACCTTCAGTGAACTCTCCGACGCGGAGATCGCAGGTTACGTAGCGGGCGGCAGTCCGATGGACAAGGCCGGCGCCTACGGAATCCAGGACGACCTCGGCGCCCTCTTCGTGGAACGCATCGAGGGAGACTACTACAATGTGGTAGGATTCCCCCTGAACCGGTTTTACCGGGAGATGAAGACCTTCGTTGAAGGAGTTGTAAGTGTGAGACATGAGACAGGAGACAGGAGACATGAGACATCGTCATGCTGAGCGCAACGCAGCGCAGCTGCGTGTAGTCGAAGCACGTGGGGGCTTTTTAAAAAGCCCCCGGACAAGCTAAAACACAACAGTTTTCAAACATCAGACATCAGACATCAGACATCAGACATCAGACACACTATCAATTTTCGGATTTTTTGTAAACCTTTACAAATGAGACAGAACGGCCTGACATACAAGACCAAAACAGACTACGGTAAGGTCCAAGCCAAAGTCGTTGAGACCGGTGGCTTTTGGGCTTATCCTGTTGCTGTTGTATTGCTGTTCCTCCTCTTCACCCTGATCATTTTACCGGAAAATGCCCGTTCCCAGCGCGGCGACGATTTTCTGATCGCCAACGACTATCTGCGCAACGGTCAGTATGAGGAGGCCTACCGGATTTTTTCAAGGTTGCTGCGGCAGAATCCCGACTCGCATCCGGTGTACGACCGGGCGGTGACCTCATTGGTGAGCCTGAAACGGTTTGATGAGGCCGTGGAGATCACCAAAGACCGCCTGCGGAGGATTCCCGGCGACATCGTAACACAGGTCCGGCTCGGTGAACTCTACCACATGGCCGGCGATACGGAGAACGCCTTTGCCTCCTGGCAGCAGACCATCGACCAGAATATCAATCAGCCGCAGGTCTACCGCTACATCGCCGAGACGCTGTCAGGCAGGCGGGAATTCGAAAAATCGCTCTCCACCTACTACCAGGCGCGGGTAAATCTGAATAACCCCACACTTTTCGGCAACGAAATTGCCCGTTCCCTGCTTGTGCTGGGGCGTTTCGAGCCCGGTATGCAGGAGTATGTGAACCTGCTGATGACCAGCCCGATGTATGCACCCACCATTCAGCGGCAGCTCATCCAGTACGACGACCGCGACCTGTACGACGCCGCCATTGTAACGCTTGAGGAGGCCACCTCATCGATGCTGCCGGGCAATGAAGCGTTCAGCCCTATGCGCGGACTGCTCATCTGGCTGCTGATGGAGCGACAGCTCTACCGCCGCGCGCTGGTTGTGGCCCGGAACCTCGAACGGTCAGGTCAGGAGGGGTCGCTTACGGTGTTCAGCCTGGGCAACCGGCTGAAAAATGCCGGTCAGTTTGAACTCGCCGAACAGGCCTTCGCCTATTACCTCGACGGGGATGACCGTGAAATGAGGGCCATGGCCGGTGAGGAAACCGCCCGGCTTTATATGGATTGGGCCGATTACCTCATCAACAACAATCTCGATTTCGGCAGCCGGGCCGACACGCTCTACCGCGCTGCATCCCGTACTATTGAATCCATCGAAACGCAGTTTGCCGTGTACGACCGCCAACTTCAGGTGCTGGCCCTTCAGGTTGAACTGGCCCTGAACTATCTGAAGGATGTGGCCCTGGCGGAAGACTACCTCGGGCGGATGCGGGCGCTCGTTCGCAGCGAAAACGAGCAGGCGCTCTCCGACTATCTTCAGGGACGTATCGACATGTTCCGGGGCAGGTTCATGCAGGCGAGGGTGCACTACACCCGGGCCAACCGTACAGCAGCCATGGGCGATATGGCCGACCGCAGCCGTTACTATTTGGCCCTCAACGACTTTTACAACGGCGATTTTGAATATGCGGGCCTGCAGATGCGACCGCTGCAACGCCAGTCTACCTCCCTGTTTGCCAACAATGCCCTACGCCTCAGGCTGTGGATATCGGAGGGAGTGGCCGCCGACTCAAACGCGACCGATCTGCGGATTTTCGCGAAGGCACGGCATCAGTACGAAACGGGCAATCACGAAGGCGCCCTGCACACTCTCATTCCCTACCTTACAGACACCTCGCCTATGCCGGTGAAAGACGAAGCCGTACTGCTGGCTTCATCCATCATCCGGCGGACAAATCCCGGTGTGGCGATGGGACTGCTTGCCGTGCACATGAACCGCGGCATCGCATGGGCCTCACGCGAACGGGTGATGTGGGAAAAGGCACGCCTGGCCGATCTTATCCACCGCGGGGCACCCCCCGGCGGGGATGCCGGCAGCGAAACAATAACTACCATCGCCCGGTTTATCGAGACCAATAAGGCCGGCACCGACATGGCCGGATTTGTGGCGGCCGAAACGCTGAGCATCGACCTCGAAACAGTGATTGACCTCTATGAGAATATGCTCATTGAACACCCTACAGGCTTTTATGCCCAGGTGGCGAGGGAGCGGATCCGGAAGTTGCAGGATAGTGAGGGCAGGTCTTTATGACAGATATTCCGATTTGAATCATAAACTATTATAATAGTAAACCCTGATAATAGTAAGCCCTGCAAAAATGTCCATAATTAAGAGAATCGTGAAATGGAATGCAGGTTTAATACCTGCAAAAAAACGGATACAAATTGCTACTCTATTACTTGATGGAACTGATTATTCAGCAACTACCGACGATAAATCAGTTATTGATTTACGCAATGTAACAAGCAATCCTATTGATGCAATGGCATTGGGCCATAGATACAGGGTTGTTATCGAAGTTGAAATGAAACATTGCCGTAATATGGGGGAATTGGCAATTCCGGTATTACACGACAATAATCCACTTACAAAAACCATGGTTGAGCTAATTCATAGGCCGAACCTGTCTTATGAAGATTCATTTCTTAAATACTACTACGAAAACTTTCAGCCCAAAAGTGCACAACAGGTTTTAGGCATTGAAACCGATCATGATACGGGGGTTTTTATTTGGAAGAATACAAACCCATTAACTGCTTTTACCCCTTGGTCTGATTCGAATCCTGGAATTGAAATCCAGCAGAAAATAAAAAAAATGCATGAGCAGGCTCGTGAAAATGGTTATGAATTATCTGATCCAAATGGTTGGAAGTGGTGGGGCCCTGTTTCAACAAAATTAGCAGAACTTGAATTTTCTCGTCTCAGTAAGCTTACAAAATCTTTTAAACAGAATGGTTATCTTCGCCATAACAAGCCCGGCGGTGACATAGGTGGCATTATATTGAACAGTGGCAGTGAATTTCGGATCATTGCAACCGGTGGGCAACATCGAATTTCAGCTTGTGCCGCATTTGGATTCAGTACACTACCAATACGACCATGTTCACTTGTCCGGCGTCAGGATGCTAACAGCTGGCCAGCTGTAGTTGATGGCTATTTTTCAAAAAAGCAGGCACTTGAATATTTTGACAGAATATTTGAGGGTAAATTCCCCGGCAGTTTGGAGAGTATCTTTTTGAAGTAATGCTGATGGACTGTTACTAACACATCAAACATCAAAGACCTAATGCAAATTTTTAAGATCATTACCCTCTTTGCCATTTTATTCAGTCAACTTGTCGAGGTGAAAGCCCAGCACGTTCTCATTCCCATGGACGGCTCGCAGACCAACCATCTAAAAGCGTACGGTATCATTTTCAACTATCTCGAAGACGGCCGTACCGCGCAGTGGCTGCTGAATTACCGCGGAGGCAGTTTTCTGGCTGAGGAGACCGACGATATTGTGCGGAAAGCGCGGATCCGCGGGGTTCATATTGAGCAGATCACCAGCGCCCAGGCTCGCCGGATTGTGGATGAGGTCGAGCGCCCGAACGTGAACATGGCGGCAGTCCAGCTTGAGGTGGCGCCCCGCATTGCAGTTTACACCCCTCCCCACGCCCTTCCCTGGGACGATGCCGTGACACTCGCCCTCAGCTATGCCGAGGTGCCCTACGAAACCATCTATAATGAGGAGATTCTCGACGGCACCCTGTATGATTATGACTGGTTGCACTTGCACCATGAGGATTTCACCGGTCAGTACGGAAAATTCTGGAGCGCCTATCGCAACACGCCCTGGTATCAGCGCCAGGTGCGCGATTTAGAACAGATGGCCGCGGGATTGGGTTACTCGAAAGTGAGCGATATGAAGGCCGCCGTATCAGCCGAAATCAAGGCCTACATCGGTCAGGGCGGATTCCTGTTCGCCATGTGCTCGGGCACCGATACGTTCGACATCGCATTGGCCGCCGAAGATGTCGACATTGTACCCGCCGAATTTGACGGCGATCCGATCGATCCGGATGCGCGTCAGCGGCTCGACTTCGATAATACCCTTGCCTTCGAGAACTTCGACATCGAACTCAACCCGGCAGAGTACCGGCACGGATCGATCGACGTACCCGTACGCCTTGGCCAGCTCGACGAGAGTATGGACTACTTCACCCTGTTCGATTTCTCAGCCAAGTGGGACCCGGTACCGGCCATGCTCACCCAGAACCATGTGAGCAGCGTGAAGGGATTCTACGGACAGACAACAGCCTACCGGATGGAGACCGTCAAAAACGACGTGGTAATCCTCGCCAAAAATGCCGGCCGTGATGAGGCCAAGTACATACACGGAAACTTCGGTGACGGAACATACACCTTCTTCGGCGGCCACGATCCCGAAGACTACACCCACCGCGTAGGCGACCCTCCCACCGACCTCGATATTTTCCCGAACAGTCCTGGTTACCGACTGATACTCAATAACATACTTTTTCCCGCTGCCCAGAAGAAAAAGATCCAGACATAGTTTATGAACACTCCCTGATGAACAATTATAAACCCCGGTTTATTCACTTTGTGAGCAGTGCGCAAGCACTGTTCGCATGGTTCGACTTCGCCCTCTTCGTCCTTCGACTTCATTTCGTTGCGCCCTTCGACTCCGGCTTCGCTCTGCTCAGCCTGCGCTCAGTACATGCTCAGGACTGCGTTCAGGATTACGCTCAGGCCATGCTCACCATGAGGTCCTTCGACTTCAGCTTTCGCAAAGCGAAAGCTTGCGCTCAGGATGACGAAGCAAAACACTTCCAAATTCTATTGTTCTATTGTTCCCTAATTCCCCAGTTCAAAACACCATAGCAGCACCAGCCCTTTTAACACACCCAAATCTCAATATCATCCAATGTCTTTCGATAAAAACGCCCCTCTGCCCAGCCGCGATTTCAATAACCTGGTGAAGCTCATCAATGTGCTGCGCAATGAATGTCCCTGGGACAGGAAGCAGACGCACGACAGCCTGAAATACCTGATGATCGAAGAGATGTATGAAGCCCTGGAGTCGATTGATGCACAGGATTTCGATGAACTGAAAAAAGAGCTGGGCGACATCCTCCTGCATGTGGTATTCCACGCGGAGATCGCCACCGAAAACCGCCATTTTGACATCGGTGACGTCATCTACAATATTATGGAGAAGCTGATCCGCCGGCACCCGCATGTATTCAACGGCGTGGATGCAACAGATGAGGAGACAGTGAAGCGGAACTGGGAGTCGATCAAAAAGAGCGAAGGGCAACGCAAGTCGGTGCTCGAGGGGGTGCCGGGAATCCTGCCGGGACTTCTCATGGCCCAGCGG
>JAIVHB010000046.1 GCA_020201275.1 Rhodothermaceae bacterium
CCTTTGATCATTTCGAAAAAACGGTTGCCGGAAATGTATGTCTTTGGCCCGGGATCATCATCGGCCACGTTGAACTGCGATTTAAATGCAAGGATGGCTTTTTCCTTGAGATGCATCGTGTCTGAGATGTCAAAAACGAGTGAGGGCTCGAAGGTTTTGTCCTGCATGTAATGGAGTATGTGATGGGGCCGCCAGGGTTCCTGTTCTTTTCCGTCATCGCCGGTGGTCACAATTTTTTTCAGTCCGCTGTAAAACAGGGCATCAATAGTAAGGCGGCTGGCGTTTCTGTGATCGGGATGGCGGTCGTCGGGTGAGTTAATCAAACAGATATCCGGGCGCCAAGTGCGAACAATACGAATAATCGCCTCCCGGTTTTCGGGTGTATTGTCGAGGCGGGTGTCGGACAGCCCCAGATTCTCCCTCATGGCCAAACCGAGAATGCGTGCCGCTTCCGTCGCTTCCTCCACCCGGCTTTCAGGTGTTCCCCTGGTGCCCATCTCTCCTTTGGTCAGATCGGCAACGCCAACATTACGTCCTTGAAGGGCAAGAACGGCAAGTGTGCCAGAGCAGCAGAGCTCTGTATCATCGGGGTGGGCGGCTATGGCGAGAACGTCAAGTTTTTGCATGATGGTGTATGCAGCTGGTTGTCGTTTCTGCTAATGACTATTGAGGTGATTCTATTGTGATCCCGGGAGCTTTTTAAAAAGCCCCCACGTGCTTCGACTACACACAGCTGCGCTGTGTTGCGCTCAGCATGACGTTTGTGTCTGATGTCTGATGTCTGATGTCTGAATGTCTGATGTCTGATGTCTGATGTCTGATGTCTGATGTCTGATGTCTGATGTCTGATGTCTGATGTCTGATGTCTGAAAATTAAGAAACATTACCGTATTTATAACACATTACGTTTAATTCCCCCCTTACATATTGATGGCGATTGTTTATTTTAGGGGAAACAAGATTAGGGAGTTTATTATGAGCCAGATAACTGAAAAAATTGATCAACTTGGGAAAAAAGGTGCAGAACTACTTCAGGATGAAGAGTTGAAAGCCAGGTTGAACGATCTGAAGGGTGATGTGGAAGGTAATATCCGGAAGCATCCGATTGTCAGCATCCTCGCTGCTGTGGCCACAGGGTACATTCTCGGTAAACTGTTCGGAGGCCGGTAACAGCCCATGAAAGAGCAAGATGAAACAACCAAGGACCTGCTGAAGAAGATTCCAGCCGATCTGAAACAGCTTCTCGACAAAAAGATAGAAATTATCCAGTTGCAGTTAACGGAACGGGCTGCCCTTCTTGCAGGGAGACTGCTCTTCAAGGTGATAGGTGCTGCAATGCTGTTTCTTGGAATGATACTCATGCTGTGGGCCGGCGGTTTTCTGCTGGGCCAATTGCTCGATAACCAGAGCGCCGGTTTTGCTATTCTTGCCCTGTTTATGATCATGATTGGTGCAGTGCTTATCAAATTTCATACCAGGGGAATGATACGGTCGGTAAAAAACAAGATCATCAGGGCCGTACTTGAAGCCGAAGAGGATGACAGCAAACCAGATAATGAAATAAGGAAGAGCGATTAACCATGTCGGAAAAGTCCAGAGATACCGAAGACCTGAGAATCAGGAAAGAAAAGCTGGAGTCGGAGCTTCAGCACATACAGTCGCAGCTTGAAGGCACCCTTGAGGAGATCCGTGATGACGTAACAGCCCGGCTCAGCCCGCTGTACTGGATTAAAAAATACCCTCTCAGAGGTGTCGGACTTGCACTCGTGGCCGGTTTTGTGCTTGCCAGATGGGGTAAGGGATCCGCCAATACCAATTCTTTCGGCGGGCTGCTGGCATCTGAACTTAAGCGTGTGGCCACCCAGAAAGCGGTAGGTTTCATGGTAAACACCATTGAAAACAAGCTGGATCGCGACAAATAGCTCTCCAGAGTTGATAAAAGAAGTAAAACGTTGTGATTCAGCGGGATGCTGATGAACTCTTGGAGTAATTTTAACGTCGTTTACATGATCTCTTTTTAGCTTGTTATCCAAACCGCAACCGGCAGTGAATGTCAGGCCCGGACTGACTTAAAAAATTACCGCAACCATTTTATGTGATATCCGTCAAAGATTACCAATGAATTATTTTATCCACTCACTTAGAACAGTATCCATGCGTAAACTGATTCTGGTCCTGTGTCTTTCCCTGACCACAGCCATATCTGCTTCTGCCCAGGAAGTTGAAGTCATAACACTCGAAGATGCTATTCAGATCGCTCTCGAAAAAAACATCACCCTGCTACAGGCCGGCAACAACCTGCAGCGCAACGATGCCGAAGTGCTTCGGGCAACCGGAGATTTCCTGCCCAACCTGAACCTGAGTGGCGGTGTTTCCAGAACCGTGGGACGTCAGTTTAACCAGGCCACCATTTCTTTCCAGGAGTTTACCAACAACACCATCAATGCCAACCTGAGTGGGGGGGTAATCCTGTTCAACGGGCTTCAGAACATTAATAACCTGCGTGCAGCACGTTCCAGCCGCAGTTCCGCGCAGGATGAGTTCCAGCGTGCCCGCGAGAATGTGATCTTTTCCACGGCATCCTCCTATCTGCAGGTACTGCTCGATAAGGAGCTTATAAGTATCGCAGAAGAGAACCTGGAAGCATCCGCCCGGCAGCTGGAACAGATTACAGCCCAGGTAGAAGTTGGAATGCGCCCCATAGTAGATCAGTTCAACCAGGAGGCTATCGTTGCCAACAATGAGCTGGAGGTAATCACACGGGAAAACAGCCTGAACCTGAACACTACACGACTCATTGCCATCCTGCAGATCGACCCCCTTAAAGATTATGATTTTGTGGTGCCTGATGTATCCGATTACGACCTTAAGCCGAATGTATACAGCCTTAACGAACTGGTGCAAACTGCCCTGGCCAATCGCAGCGACCTGTCTGGACAGGAATTCCGAATCATGGCCGCGCGGTACGCGCTCAGCTCGGCACGTGGTAATTATCTGCCCACTATCAGCCTGAATGCGTCGATTTCAACCCGCTATTTCGATACCTACCGTGAGCCAGAAATTATTGGGACCAATCAGCAAGGACAGCCTGTCTTTACTCGTGTTACCGTAGGATTCGGCGATCAGTTTTTCGACCGGGGTGTCAACCGGCAGATTGGTCTGAACCTCAACTTCCCGCTTTTTACGCGTTTTCAGAACCGTACATTTGAACAGCAGCGCCGCATCGACCTGAAATCTGCAGAATTGCAGCTGGAAAGTCTTCAAAGTGATGTGTTCCTGGAGGGATCGAGTACCCTTATCGAACTGACACAGGCCAATTCCGAGTTCGTGCGTGCCGCCTCTAACCGTGTGCAGACCGTATTCCGGTTTATCTTCCAGGAAAAACTGCTCGATTTCTACCTCGGCCAGATAACCGAGGATGTGAGATTATAACTTTCATTACTGCAAATCAGATCAATGAATAACAATGCGATTATTGAGATCAGGGATCTCCACAAAGAATATATAATGGGAACCCAGGTGGTACGGGCCCTTCGCGGGGTCAGTTTCAACCTGATGCGAAATGAATATGTGGCCATCATGGGTCCGTCGGGTTCAGGTAAATCGACACTGATGAACATGATCGGCTGCCTGGATACACCTACCCGGGGTGACTATATCCTGAACGGGAAAAATGTTAGCGATCTTTCCGATAACGAACTGGCAGCGGTGCGCAACAAGGAGATCGGTTTTGTGTTTCAGACCTTCAATCTGCTTGCGAGATCAAACTGCCTGTCGAATGTAGAGCTTCCGCTTATCTACTCGGGAATGCGATCATCGGAGCGTAAAAAACGCGCCCTCGACGTTCTCGATAAAGTGGGGCTCTCCGACCGGATTGACCATAAGCCCAACGAACTTTCGGGCGGACAGCGACAGCGTGTTGCCGTTGCCCGAGCGCTGGTGAACAATCCGTCGATCCTGCTTGCCGATGAGCCTACCGGAAACCTCGATTCCAAAACGGGGGAAGAGATTATGCAGCTGTTCGAGGAACTCTACCGTCAGGGCAACACGATCATTGTTGTTACGCACGAAGAGGAAATTGCCGCCCATGCACGCCGCATCATCCGGTTGCGCGATGGCCGGATCGAGAGCGATACCCGGGTCACTAATCCGGCACTGGCGGCTGAAGTAGTATAACACGAAATCCCGCCAGCTTATGAAGATAATTATAGTCGGCGGAGGGTTTGGGGGACTTACCACGGCGAAAGCGCTGGCGGGAACCGATGCAGATATAACGCTGGTCGACCGTACCAACCATCACCTGTTTCAGCCACTGCTTTATCAGGTGGCAACTGCGGCTCTTGCACCGGGCGATATCGCCGTGCCCATCCGCTCGGTTTTCTCCAGGCAGAAAAACGTAAATGTGCTGATGGGTGATGTAACCAGCATCGACAGGAAGGGAAAAAAGGTGATACTGTCTGACGGGCGTGAACTGCCCTACCACATAATGGTGATGGCCCCGGGGGCACGGCACTCATACTTCGGCAATGATAACTGGGAGCAACACGCACCCGGCCTTAAAACTCTTGCAGACGCACTCCAATTACGTGAACACCTGCTCCGGGCATATGAAACCGCTGAAAATCTGGGAATGAACTCCGGTCGCAGAGATGTTGACGATTCAGGTTACAGATTGAGTGTACCATCGGAAACCACCGATCTGGCCCCATGGCTCACGTTTGTAGTTGTTGGCGGTGGACCGACCGGTGTGGAACTGGCCGGGGCGATAGCTGAGATTTCCAAGAGGACCATGATGAAGGATTTCCGCCACATCACTCCCGAAATGACCCGGATCATCCTGGTTGAGGGTCAGAGTCGTATACTCACAAGTTATGCCCCGCCGCTGTCGGAATTGGCAAAAAAATCGCTGGAGCGCCTTGGCGTTGAGGTACTGACCGGAGATATGGTAAAGCAGGTGGATGAAAGCGGTGTAATGACGACAAATGGGTTTATTGCTTCTAAAACCGTGATTTGGGCGGCCGGGAATCAGGCTTCACCCCTGTTGAAATCACTGGATACAGATCTGGATAAAGCTGGGCGTGTTCGGGTAGTCGAAAACCTCAGCCTGCCTGATGATCCGGATATTTTTGTGATCGGCGACGCCGCGGTTTTTAACAGCAGCGACGGTATCCTGCCGGGTATCGCTCCGGTGGCTATGCAACAGGCGCGGTTTGTAGCCGCTGTGATCAATGCAAGAATGAAGGGGACGGTTCCGCCGGTCCGTTTTCGCTATAACGACAAGGGCTCAATGGCAACGATCGGCAGGGGCAAGGCCATCGCCGAATTCGGCCGGCTCAGCTCAGCGGTGCATCCGCCTGGCTGATGTGGTCGTTTGTTCACATCTTCTTCCTCATCGGTTTCCGAAACCGGTTTCGCGTTATGATCGAATGGATATGGTACTACATTACTTTCAAGGGAGGGTTCAGGCTCATTACCGGGGTAAACAGGGGTAATGATAATAAACAGAACAGACAGGTTAATCGGAGTTTTATCCCTAACCTGTATAAAAGTTCTGAAGGTATCCACATGACCCGTCGAATCATATATTTTATCTCTTTGCTCCTTCTGTTCAACAGTAATCTCATCGCCCAGAGTCCGGTTCTAAGTGATGGTCTGGAATCCCTGATAGCCGAAATAGAAGAACAGGTGATCGAGTGGCGGCGCGACATCCATCAGCATCCGGAGTTGGGCAACCAGGAGTTTCGTACCGCTGCCCTGGTGGCAGAACATCTCAGGTCACTGGGCATTGAGGTAGAGACGGAAGTGGCACACACCGGAGTGGTTGGACTGCTGAAGGGCGGTAAGCCTGGACCTGTTGTGTTGCTGCGCGCCGATATGGACGGGCTTCCGGTTACCGAGAGGGTTGAACTGCCGTTTGCATCACGCGTCACTACCGTTTTCAACGGGCAGGAAACAGGGGTGATGCACGCCTGTGGCCATGATACCCATGTTGCCATCCTGATGGGAGTGGCCAGTGTGCTGGCAGAGGCCCGGGACGAAATCCCTGGAACAATTAAATTTGTTTTCCAGCCCGCCGAGGAAGGTCCGCCGGAAGGTGAGGAGGGCGGCGCAGATCTGATGGTAAAGGAAGGCGTACTCAGCAATCCTGATGTAGATGTAGCCTTTGCCCTGCATATCTCTTCCAAACTTGAAGTGAATACCATTTCATACACCCCAGGCGGGACATATGCCAGTGCCGACGATTTCAGGATCCGGGTTCACGGTGAGCAGACCCACGGGGCTTATCCCTGGAACGGAACGGACCCGATTGTGGCCTCGGCGCACATCATTACCGCCTTGCAGAGTATTGTGAGTCGGGAGATGCAACTTACAGAGAATGCGGCAATCGTTACGGTCGGTATGATCCGCGGTGGGTTGCGGTCGAATATCATACCGGAAGAGGTAGAGATGCTGGGAACCATCCGGGCCCTTGATCCTGCCGACCGGCTGAAACTGCATGCCAGTATTAGGCGGATCGCAGAAAATACGGCGCGCAGTTTTGGCGCAACTGCCGAGGTAACCATTCCGGTTACAACAGCCTACCCCGTAACCTATAATGACCATGATCTCACGGATTTCATGGTGCCGGTATTACAAGAGGTGGCCGGTGCGGATAATGTGCACCATGTAAAGGCAGAAATGGGTGCCGAAGATTTCTCTTTTTTCGCCGAGATCGTTCCCGGTTTTTACATAACATTGGGCGGCCGACCTTCAGATGTTGCCGAAGAGGATGCGGCCGATCATCACACTCCCGACTTCTACATCGACGACAGCGGTCTGATTCTGGGTGTAAGGGCGATGGCCGCAATGGCGCTTCATTATATGAATACGCATCCCTGAATGTAATGAGGCGGAGAGTCTGAAACGGAGAAGAGGTGCATTCGGTTGTAGCAGGTAAGGAACAGTAAATACGGTATCAAAAATATCAAACAGGACCCAGGATGAAAGAAGAACAGAAGGTAACTGAACAGGGAAGCTGGCGTTCACGCAAATTGGTGATTGTGGGAGCCGGAGCTGTAGGCGCCACATTTGCATATGCCATGGCTCAAAACGGATCGGCTGATGAAATCTGTTTGGTCGACTTGAATCAGGAACTTTGTAAAGGGCAGGTGCTTGATCTTTCACACGGGCTTCCGTTTTACCCAACACGCAAGATTTACGCAGGATCGGAAAGAGATTATGCTGATGCGGATGTTATCGTGATTACTGCAGGCGCTGCTCAGAAAAAAGGGGAAACCAGACTGGATCTGCTCAAAAAAAACAGTGCCATTATCGAAGGTATTGTTGATCAGATTACGGAGCAAAAGTCGCGGGCAGTGATTGTGGTGGTTACCAATCCCGTTGATATACTTACAAAAATTGCTCTTGAACGCTCCGGATGGGACCGTAGCCGCGTTATCGGATCGGGTACGGTACTCGACAGCTCGCGATTCAAATACCTGCTCAGTCAATTTTTTGATGTTTATGTCGGAAGTATTCACGCCTATATTTTAGGCGAGCACGGAGACAGCGAATTTGCTGCCTGGTCGATGGCCAATATATCGGGGGTTCAGCTTGATGAATACAGCAGGCAACTTGGAATTGATAACTGGGCCCAGGAAAAGAAAAACATTGAGGAGGAAGTGAGGAATTCAGCCTACCATATTATCGACTACAAAGGGGCAACCAATTTCGGCGTTGGACTCGCCCTTGTTCAGATCGTTGGTGCGATTCTGAAGAATCAGCGAAGGGTTCTTACGGTCTCTTACCACCTGGATGGTGAGTATGGAATTGAGAACATCAGTTTGGCAACTCCGTGCCTGATCTCACAATATGGCGTAGTATCCATAGTGGGCACCGAACAGACGCACTGATACGAAACCAGGGATAAACCGGATTAGTCAAGCATGGTTACCCGGCCTGTTTCCAGATCGTAGAAGGCACCGGCAATCACTACATCACCGTTGCGCTCCAGTTCAGCAACAATCGGGCTGCGCTCACGTATTTGTTCGATGGTATAGAGAACATTGTTGTTCACTACACCGGTAACAAAGATGTCGTTCGACGAGGTGGTTTCGCCCTCAAAACCTTCCGCTGTCTGTGACACGGCAGGTTTGATTTTTGAAAGCATCGCAGTAATGTTGCCCATTTGCACATCATCAATGGCTGATTTTACCGCGCCACACTGCCCGTGGCCCATCACAAGAATCACTTTGGATCCCGCAACGGCGGTCGCAAATTCTATACTGCCCAGCATGTCTTCATTCACAAAGTTGCCGGCAACACGGCCAACAAAAATGTCGCCCACGCCCTGGTCAAATACATTCTCGACCGGCACACGGCTGTCGAGGCAGGATATTACAACGGCTTTCGGGTATTGGCCATCGGCAGTCTTGCTTACCTGTGCGGCATAATCACGCGGGGTTAAATTGTTATTGACATAGCGCTCGTTGCCCTCCCTAAGTTCATTCAGGATTTCATCGGGGGTCAGAGCCTGCTGGGCATCTCTGGTGAGAACTTCATCACTTAATTCTGCCACAGCGGTTGCTGACTGAGAATTCCTGTCTTCAACTGAACAGGCTGCAAAGATGAGAAGTATCGCCGGAAGATAAAATTTTGTGGATATATTTATATTTTTCATCATGATATGAGATATAGAATGTTAAAAATGAGATATCGGTTCTGAAGGGTGCAGCCTTCCTGCCCGTCATTAATATGATTTCCTGGACAGAGAACGAAGTTTTTCCGGTATTACAATTCCCGGTTTAATATCGTCTTTCAGTTCAGGAGCGGTATGCTGCACGAAAGTCGAAGAATAGCCTATACCAAATCCGGAGGTGGATAAGGTACCTGTATCAAGATCCTGATCCGTGAAGTGCTCAATATTGTTCCGCTTCTGAATTTATTTGATTGATACAGGAAAGGGGTGCAGCGGATGTGGATGTCGTCTTCTTTGCTCGTCTCCTCCATCAGCTCGGAGAACGTTTTTTGATTGCAGTCGTTTTGAGACTGCTCGACCGGTATTGCCGCAAGACCCTCCGTGACGGTGGTAAGCTGAATGATCATCACCAGTAAAAGGGGAGCAAAAAACAAAAGGGCCGCGCAGTATTTCCGGAAAGAGTGCATAATGCTGCTTTCAGAGATATGTTAACTATGGAATTAGACCAAATGGTGTTGCAGACCTGCAATAATATTATTTTTAACCGGCACAGTGGCAATTATCCACAGTACACGTTTGTGACATATTGCCAATTTTAACGTATTAACAAACCGTGAGACCGAACGATTCGTTTCTAAAACGGCAGTTCATCATCGTCGACCGATGAGATATCTATAGCAGGGTTCGACTGGTCAGCGGGATGGGGTACCCCGGTGCTGCCCGAGGGAGCTCCGCTGCCGCCGTCAACTTTGGTTACTCTCCACACTTTTACGTCGGTGTACCAGCGCCCGTTGTACTCACGGCTCTCAATATCGAAAGCGGCGCGGACCTTGTCGCCTTCGCTGATGTTAAACTGTTCGATTTTTTCGCCCCACATGGTCATACAGACTTTTTTTGGGTACTGGGTTTCCGTTTCCAGAACAAAATCCTGCTTCTTCCATTCGTTTCCGGCTTTGCTTGTGCCCGACTGCAGGGGCAGAATACTGAAAATGCGGCCTTCGATTTCGAGATTATTTGGTTCCATGCTACATATATTTACAGACGTATTAGTTTGCCTGTTAAGGTATCATGATCATTGAAAAAAGCCAACTAAAAAGAGTGGTGTTAAACAGGTGCCCGGAGGGCTAAAACAGGGGGTTTATACAGGTATCGTACAAGCTCAAACATGCGAAGGGCAGGTGCACGACAGCAAAAAAAAACGCTTTTTTATGCAAAAAACTTTCCCAAAACAGGCCTAAATAATTAATATTTATATTATATTATTGCTATAAGATTATAGTTGACAAACAGCTAATTTTCTTGTTACTTATGTTAAGTAATAAACTTCGTATAGATCCAGCTAACCATGAAAAAGGCACAAATGAACGCCGGTCAGAATGGGAGTGAAAAAAAGGACGATACGCTGAAGAGTGACGATATTAACACGCCACAAAACGTACTTTCGGAGCCTCCCCGCACGCAAATGCTGAACCGATTATGGGAGTTTCAGCAGTCAAAGGGATTTATTTCAGACTCGGATATATCGACACTTGCCAGGGAGTATGATCTTTCGGTGATTGAGGTGGAGGGTGTTGTTTCGTTTTACCATTTCTTTCACAGAACACCTGCCGGCAAATTCACGATTTACCTGAACAACAGTATGACCTCGGAATTGAAGGGTTTTCGCCGCATGCTCGAGGCTTTTGAACATGAAACGGGAGCCGTGGCAGGATCGGTCGATCCGACCGGAACATTCGGACTTTTCCTTACCCCGTGCATTGGGCTTTGCGATCAGGAACCGGCAGCACTGATCAATTTCTACCCGTTCACCAATCTGAACACACTCAAGATCAGAAGTGTGATAACGAAGCTGAAAAAGGGCGTACCGGTATCTAAAATATGTGACCATCCCGACTCGCATATACGTTACACTTCAACAAAAGATGAAGGTGTTTTTTTCAGGGAGTTCAATCCCGGCGATACTCTGCTGAAACTGAGCCGCATGGGCCCGGAAGGCGTCATCGATGTGATGCGCGACAGCAAGCTTGCCGGAAGGGGCGGTGCTTTTTATCCGACATGGATGAAATGGCAGGCGGCCGCCGAGGAGGAAAAGAAACCGAAGGTCGTGATCTGCAACGCTGATGAGGGTGAACCGGGGACCTTCAAAGACAGGGTGCTCATGAATGAGGTACCCGAAACCATGATTGAAGGTATGATAGCATGTGGCTATACCATTGGTGCCGAATACGGTTTTATCTACCTAAGGGGTGAGTACCGCTGGCTCAAGGCGAAGATTGATAAAGCGCTCGATTTGTACCGGGAAAAGGGATTCCTTGGCCGGCACTGTGGCGGCATCTCCGGTTTCCATTTCGATATCCGTGTTCAGATGGGAGCGGGTTCCTACGTGTGCGGAGAGGAGACCGCAATGATCGAGTCGCTGGAGGGCAAACGGGGTGAACCCCGTACCAAATGGTTTTTCCCGGTCCAAAAAGGGTATCTGCAGCTGCCAACGGTTGTCAACAATGTGGAAACATTCTGTGCCGCAGCCCGGGTCATTCAGATGGGTGTGAAGGAATACACCAGATACGGTCTGCCCAAATCGCCCGGTACCAAGCTGATCAGTGTATCAGGCGACTGCAGGCTACCGGGCATCTATGAGATTGAATGGGGTATGACCCTTAAGGAACTGCTCGATTTATGTGAAGCCGACGATCCCTGGTACATACAGGAGAGCGGCCCGTCGGGTACGGTACTCGGTCTTGAGGACATGAACCGGCCGATCGCCATGTTCGGCGATATGTTCACACAGCACATCCGTTGCGGCGGGGCTGTTACTATATTCAACAAACGGCGCGATATCACTCAGATTCTGATGAACTATGCCAATTTCTATACAAGTGAATCCTGTGGTATCTGTACCCCCTGCCGGGCAGGAAATTTCATTATTCAGCGCAAGCTTGAACATCTGCAAAACGGCCTGGCCGATGCCGATGACCTTGAAGACCTCAGAAAGTGGAGCTTCCTCATTCGTAATACCAGCAGATGCGGCCTGGGTAAAACAGCCAATAACAGTCTGGTTATTGCCCTCGATAAATTTGCCGATTATTTCACGGATCATATAACGCCATCCGATAAGGTACAGAACCGCAAGTTCGACCTGGAATCGGCCACACACGAATATGAATCTTACAAGGACTAAAGTTATGGCCAAGCATGTCAACATTACGATAGACGGCAGGTCTTTTCTGGTTGAAGAGGGCAAAAACCTGGTCACGGTAGCACAAGAAAACGGCATCTTCATTCCTTCACTATGCTATTTTGATCACATAGATCCCCCGCTTGGAACATGCCGTACCTGCACCTGCAAAATCAATGGCAAATTTGGTCCGGCCTGTACCACAAAAGCGACCGAGGGCCTCACCCTGGAGGTTAACACCGAGGAACTTAAAGACACCAGGAAAGCCCTGGTGGAAATGATGTTCGCCGAGGGAAACCACATCTGCCCGTCGTGTGAGAAGAGCGGTAACTGCGATTTGCAGCATATGGGTTACGAACTTGGTATCACCCATAGCCGTTTCCCGCACCTTTTCAAAGACAGGATGATCGACTACAACTCGAAAAGGATGGTGATGGAGCACAACCGCTGCATCAAATGCCTGCGTTGTGTGGTCGAGGTATTCACTGACGACGGAAAGCGGGTGTTCAACTATCAGTGCCGCGGAAATGAGACCTATGTGGGTGTTGATTACGAACAGGAAGCCCGACTGACCCATGAGCAGGCCGTTAACGCCATGAACATCTGCCCGACAGGTGCAATTATTGTGCGCGGTGAAAGTATGGCCAAACCGTTCGGCGACCGGAAATTCGACCAGACATCCCACAGGGAAGATTTCGATGAAAAACCGAAATCGACCAGGAAACCCGGCAAAAAGACACCTAAGGTTATAGGCACTGTCTCGCTGGCGGGATGCTTTGGCTGCCATATGTCGTTGCTCGATATCGATACCGAATTGCTCGACATTGTACAGTTGGTTTCGTTCAATAAATCTCCGTTCACCGATTTCAAGGAATTTACCAAACGGTGCGATATCGGAATCATTGAAGGAGGATGTTGCAACGATGAAAATGTGGAAACACTCCGCAAGTTTCGTGAAAACTGCGACGTGCTGGTTTCTGTTGGTGAGTGTGCCATTTGGGGCGGGCTGCCGTCTCTCAGGAATATGGTTCCCTTGGGCGAGTGCCTCGAAGAGGCTTACCTGAATTGTGTAACGAATGAAGTTGGCAGTAATGTTGTACCCTACGATGAGGACCTTCCCAAACTGCTCGACAGAGTGTATGCCTGCAGCGAGATCGTGAAAATAGATTACAATATTCCCGGATGCCCGCCCGATGCGCAGCATATCTGGAAGGCAGTAAAAAATATTCTCTGGGGCGAGGAGTACTCGGTTCTCTATTCAGAATTTAAATATGACTAAAAAAATGGTGTGAGTATGAGCAGGAAAATAACAATAGATCCGGTAACCAGGGTGGAAGGCCATGGCAGGGTCACCATCCACCTCGACGAAAAAGGCAGGGTGGAAGACACCTTCTTCCATATCGTGGAATTCCGGGGCTTTGAGCGATTCATTCAGGGCCATCCATACTGGCAGGTTCCTGCGCTGGTACAGCGGCTGTGTGGTATCTGCCCGGTAAGCCACCATTTGGCGGCGGCAAAAGCGGTCGACCAGATCGCGGGTCTCGACCCTGAGGATTTGTCTCCCTCTGCCACAAAACTCAGAAAGTTGCTTCACTACGGACAGATTTTCCAGTCGCATGCCCTCCACTTTTTCTACTTGGCTTCGCCCGATCTGCTTTTCGGGGCAGACGCTCCGCCTGAAAAACGCAATGTGGTGGCGGTTGCCGTAGAGAATAAGGATCTGGCCGTTAAGGGCATCACCATGCGCAAATTCGGGCAGGAAATAATCAAAGCCCTGGCCGGAAAAAAAATTCACGGCACCCTCGCGGTCCCGGGCGGCGTTTACAAGGCGCTCACTGCAGATCAGCGCGACTATTTTATGAACGGAAAAGACATCCCCAACATCGATACTATGGTCGAATGGTCGAAGGGGATGGTCGACTTCATTCACAACTACCACGACAACAACCGTTTTTATCTCGATTCATTTGCCGCGTTTCCTTCGGGGCATCTTGGAATGGTGGGGCCGAACGGGGCCATGGAACTCTACGAAGGCCGGCTTCGTGCTATCGACGCCACAGGCAACATCACACTGAATGACATCAAATACGACGACTATGCCGACTATTTTTCCGAAGCAGTGGCACGCTGGTCGTATATGAAGTTCCCCTATCTGAAACAGGTGGGCAGGGAAAAGGGATGGAACCGTGTCGGGCCGCTGGCCAGGATGAACGTGTGTGAATCCATTCCGACACCGCTTGCCGAGAAAGCACGTCAGGAATTTTTTGCATTCAGTGGCAACGGGGTCAACAACAGTACGATGTACTCGCACTGGGCCAGGCTCATCGAAACCCTGCACTGTGCCGAGGTGATGCGCGATCTGCTCAACGATCCCGATATCCTTTCGGAAGATGACCTGGTTCGCGAGGGCAAACCGAGACTGAAAGGTGTGGGCGTGATTGAAGCACCCCGGGGAACGCTTACTCATGACTATGAAGTGGACGAAAAGGGGATGATTACCCGCTGCAACCTTATCGTTTCAACCACACACAACAACGACGCAATGAACCATGCTGTACGGTGGGTGGCCGACCATGTTATCAGCGAACAGGGCAAGATCACCGAGGGAATGCTCAACCAGGTTGAGGTGGCTATCCGCAGCTACGACCCCTGCCTTAGCTGTGCAACACAGGCCCTCGGCAAAATGCCACTGCAACTGGAATTATACGACCATACCGGCCTGAAAATTCATGAAATCAGAAAAAACTGACATAAACAACAATCCTGAAACCGGCCGCAAACCCCTGCTCCTGATCGGTATCGGCAATGACAGCAGGGCCGACGACGGCCTCGGATGGGTATTCCTCGACCGGATAAAAGAGAGATTTCCGGCCGGCAAAATGCCATTGCACTCCGGTGCCGGGCAAGTTGAGTTCGACATAGAGTACCGCTATCAGCTGCAGGTTGAGGATGCGGCCCTGATCTGTCGGTACAGAAATGTAGTATTCATTGATGCGACAGAGGAGGTGCATGACGAAGGATTTGCCATAAGGGAGTGTGAGTCATCCGGCACTTATCACTTTTCATCCCATATTCAGGGCCCGGAATCAATACTCTACCTTTCGGATGTACTGTTCGGCCAGACTCCCGAAACCCACATTGTTTCGATATCCGGATATGAGTGGGAACTTGGCGTTGAAATGTGCAAACGTGCAGAAGAGAACCTTGACAAGGCATTTAACGCATTCTTTAACCGGCAACTGAAGCCCGAACGAAACGTAAATCAACTAAATTAAACGTAGATATGAAAAAAAGAGATATACTTACCGTACTATCGGCAATACTGGTAACCCTGACTTTCGCAGCGCCGGTTCTGGCACATCCCGGCCATGGAATTACCGAGGGGAACTCACTGGTACACTTTCTTACAGAGCCGGTTCATATTATCAGCTTTATAGCTGTTGTAGCCGTGAGTACAATTGCTGTACTCTGGTACAGGGCAAGAAAAAAAAAACTGGTTCGAGTGAATGCATGAGCTCTCAATTGTACTGAATATTATAGATATTGCGGAGAGCGAAGCTGTAAAAGCCGGAGCCCTTGCGGTTAGACGTATTGAACTGAACATCGGAAAATTGAGTACCGTGGAACCCATGGCTTTTGAAGTTGCCTGGAAGCAGGCTGTCCGCAATACCATGCTTGAACATGCCGGGCTGGTAACAAACTACGTGTCCGGCAAGGGAAAATGTACGGAATGCGGAACCGTCTTTGGCATGAACGAACTGTTTGACCCGTGTCCCGCCTGTGGAAGTTTCTTTTCTGAAGTGATTCAGGGCAGGGAATTGCAGGTCAAATCCATTAACATCGATTCCTGAACAGAAACCTGAAAGGTCAGTATAATGTGTGTAACCTGCGGATGCGGTAATATGACCATTCCCATGAGCACGGTCACGTGCACGGGCATGGCAACGACAAAGAGCATTCCCATCAAAGCCATCACGATCACCCTCATGGCCATGATCAACATCACTCTGACCGGCCGCCGGCAGAAGACCGCATGGTTACCCTTGAGCGCGATATCCTCCACGAGAACAATCTGCTGGCCCAGCGCAACCGCGGTTATTTCGATGCCCTGAACATTTTTGCCGTTAATATGGTGAGTTCGCCAGGGTCGGGTAAAACCACGTTACTGGAGCAAACCATCGCGGGGCTCAAAGATCAGCTCGATTTTTACGTGATCGAAGGCGACCAGTACACCAGCCGGGATTCCGACCGCATCCGGGCAGCGGGTTCGAAAGCGGTACAGATCAATACCGGGAAAGGCTGCCACCTCGATGCCCACATGGTGCTGCATGCACTTCAGGAGCTGAGACCGGCGGGAAACAGTGCACTTTTCATCGAAAATGTTGGAAACCTCGTCTGCCCTGCTATGTTCGACCTGGGTGAAAGTGGCCGGGTAGTCATCTTTAGCGTAACCGAGGGCGATGACAAACCCCTGAAGTACCCCGACATGTTCCATACCTCACAGATCTGTGTGATAAGCAAAACCGATCTGTTGCCCTATGTGAATTTCGATCTGGAACAGGCAATGGAGAATGCCCGGAAAATCAACCCATCGCTCATCTTCTTCCCGCTCAGCTGCACCACCGGAGTCGGATTCCGTCCGATGGTGTGTGACGCGGCACGGCGCCGCGGACTGAAGGGGTGGGTCATAAACAGCCCGGCCGGACTGGAGGTCCGGTTCAACGCGTCAGAAACCGAGGCGGCTGCTTTTCATGATGAGATCGTGCAAAGTGCCCCGCTGCATGCCATCATATCGGGCAGCACCATCAGCAGGGTAAACGATGAAGTTTTTTCATCATTCGGGATACGCCACAGTGCCGGTGAGAGGAATCCGGAAGTACTGATGCCGCCGGATGTAGCCCTGTGCGGCGCATGCAGGGCCGATATGGACGACCCCGCCAACCGACGTTACCGGTATCCGTTTACTACCTGCCTGCACTGCGGTCCGCGCTACTCCATCATCCGCAGTCTGCCCTACGACCGGGCACGAACCACCATGGATGAGCTTGCCACCTGCCCCGACTGTGCGGATGAATATAACCGGCCGGGCGACCGCCGTCAGCACAGTCAGACCAATTCCTGCACTACATGTGCAATTCCCATGTATGCGTATAGTGCGGCGGGGTTGATTCCGGAGATAAACAGTGATCAGATCATTGGTCTGATGGTTGAAATGATCGGTCAGGGCGGGATCATCGCCCTGAAGGGCATTGGCGGTTACCTTCTGATGGCCGATGCCACAAACAGGGATGCCATCAATACCCTGCGAAACCGCAAGCAACGTCCGTACAAGCCTTTTGCCCTCATGTATCCGGATGTCAGTAGTGCCCGCCTCGATGCCCGCATCGGACTGCAGGAAGAACAGGCCCTGCTCAACGCCGAAGCGCCGGTGGTGCTTTGCCGGGCCGGTGAGTCGCCGGCTACGGGCATCCATCCGGACCTGATTGCCCCGGGGCTCGATACACTCGGCATCCTGATGCCATACAGTCCGCTCTTCTATCTGCTGATGAAAGAGTTGGACAGACCAATGATCGCCACCAGCGCGAACATCACCGGATCACCAATCATTTACCGCGATGATGACGCGGTACGGAATCTGAAAAACCTGGCTGATCTTATCATCACGTACGACCGGGAAATTACCGCTCCCCAGGACGATAGTGTTTTACGCTTCACCCCCGGCGGGCAGCGGATCATACTGAGAAGGAGCCGGGGGATGGCGCCCTGTTATTATCCCAATCCTTTTCTGAACGATCCTGATTCTGACGGTGAGCCCGGCGATCTGCTAGCCACCGGTGCCGACCTGAAAAGTTCGTTCACAGTTACATCCGGGAAAAATCTTTTTGTAAGCCAGTACCTGGGCAACCAGGAGTCCTACGATTCACAGTGTGCATTCAGACATTGACGTCGCTTGCAGGGGATTTGGCGGCCCGGCTGAACACCAGCCCTGAAAAAATCCAGCACCACGAGGCCCATTTCGCGGCGGTACTGGCCGAGAACGGTCTGTTGAAGGGCAGTGAAACCGTACTGGGATTCATCTGGGATGGTACCGGTTATGGCACCGATGGCCAGATCTGGGGTGGTGAGGTTATACTTAAAACGGCCGACGGATTCGACCGTATTGCCCATCTTGACTATTTCCCGGTACTCTCCGGCGACAGGATGAGCCGGGAGCCGCGCCTGTCGGCACTATCGCTGTTACGGGATTTTCCGGAAGCACGAACGCGGCTGCGCCACCTTTTCAACAGGACCGAATGGGAGTACTACAACAGGGTTTTGGAAAACGGGTCCGAGATGCTGGATGTGTCCCTTTCAGCATCCGGCAACGGACTGATGACCTCCTCAATGGGCCGTCTGTTTGATGGAATTGCTTCACTGCTCGGTATTTGCCATCACAACACATATGAGGGAGAGGCGGCAGGCCGGCTGGAAACAGTGGCCCGGCGGCATGAAAATTGCATCGGTGAGTACTACCCGTTCCCGGTGCAGGATGGGATCATCCGATGGAAGCCGGTTGTGGAAACATTGCTCACTGACCTGGATAACGGGGCAGATACAGCCCTGATAGCGTCGAAGGTATTCCGTGGACTGAGCCGTCTGACCGTTGAACTGAGCAGGCAAACAGGAATCCGTAATTTAGCCTTCAGCGGTGGCGTCTTTCAGAATGCGCTGCTCACAGGCTACATCCTGAAAGATAAACCCGTGGATGTTGAATTGTATTTCCACCGGCATCTCAGTCCGAACGATGAAAATATCGGGTTCGGACAGATTGCCCACCATATATTCACACACAGCGTCGTGCCTGATGTGGCCGGCGAAACCCATTATCATCAATAGGGAGTTATCATGTGCCTGGCAATACCGGGGAAAATAGTTAGTATTTCGAATGAAACCGACGTCACCAGCCGCCCGGGGAAAGTCTCTTTCGGGGGCATCCTGAAAGAAGTGAACCTCTGTTTCCTTCCCGAAGCCTCAGTTGGTGATTATGTGCTTGTGCATGTGGGTGTGGCCCTGAGTGTGGTCGATGAGGAACTGGCCCATGAAACACTGAACTATCTGCAGCAGATGGGCGAGCTGGATGAACTGGAACCGGAATGAAACATCTCACCGAATACCGTGATGCGGACCTTGTGGAGAACCTTCTTCAGCAGCTGAGAAAGGTGACCACGAAGCCGTGGAATATCATGGAGGTATGCGGCGGGCAGACGCACGGACTGGTGAAGCACGGCATTCTGGAGATGCTCCCCGATGGAATTACCATGATACACGGCCCGGGATGCCCGGTCTGTGTAACCCCGGTCAGCCATATTGATCAGGCCATCGAACTGGCCCTTGAAAAAAACGTAATCCTCTGCTCTTACGGAGATATGCTCCGTGTTCCGGGATCGGGAATAAGCCTGCTTCAGGCCAGGGCAAAAGGGGCCGATATAAGGATCATGTATTCCCCGCTGGAGGCGGTTACTGTTGCCCGGGAAAACCCGGACAGGGAGGTGGTTTTTTTTGCAGTCGGTTTTGAAACCACTGCACCGGCGAATGCACTGTCGGTAGTTCAGGCAAAGAAAGCGGGACTGAAGAATTACTCCATTCTGAGTGCCCATGTGCTGGTGCCACCCGCCATCGAGGCGATAATGCTGGATGAGGAGACCCGTGTGAACGGTTTTCTCGCCGCCGGCCATGTGTGTACGGTGATGGGGCTGAGCGAATACTACCCCCTGGTGGAAACCTATAAAATACCGGTGGTTGTTACGGGATTCGAACCGGTCGATCTGCTCGAAGGCATTCTGATGGTGGTTAAACAGCTTGAAAAGGGGGAGTACCGGCTTGAAAATCAATATAAAAGGGTGGTCTGGCCCGACGGGAACCGGCAGGCCGTAGACCTCATCCACTCGGTATTTGAACACCGCGACCGTGAGTGGCGGGGCATCGGAAGCATTCCGGCAAGCGGGCTGTTTCTGAGGGATGAATACCGTGATTATGACGCCCATGTCCGTTTTGGTCCGGCATTGGCTTCATGGGCATCATTGGCCCCATCGGCAGAAACGGTGGAGTGCCTGTCGGGGGATGTGATGAAGGGCAAGATCAAGCCCGTTGAATGTCCGCATTTCGGTACAGCCTGCACGCCTGAACATCCGGTTGGCGCACCCATGGTGAGCAGTGAGGGTGCCTGTGCCGCCTACTATCACTTCAGCTCGCAAAATCATTATCAGGAGCCGAAATGACCAAAAATAAACCGGTAGTGCGTTTTACCTGTCCGATGCCGCAGACCGACTTCGACACCATTACCATAGGCCATGGGAGCGGGGGTAAACTGACCCGCCGGCTTCTGGATACCATGGTCTTTCCCCTGCTCAACAACGAATGGCTGGCCGGTCAGGGCGACGGTGCGGTTTTGAACCTCCACGGCAGGATGGCTGTTTCCACCGACAGCTTTGTGGTTTCTCCCGTGTTCTTTCCCGGCGGCGACATCGGCGACCTGGCCATCAACGGAACCGTTAATGACCTGGCCATGTGCGGTGCACAGCCCGATTTCATATCGCTGTCATTCATTCTGGAAGAGGGGCTGCCCATTACTGAATTATGGGAGATACTGCTGTCGATCCGCAACGCCTGTGATGCAGCCGGCGTGCGGGTAATTACCGGTGATACGAAAGTGGTGGAGCGTGGCAAGGGCGATAAAATTTTCATCAATACAACGGGCATCGGGCGGGTTCATCACGGCGCAAAACTGGGAGAGGCCATGGTGAGGCCGGGCGACAAGGTAATTGTGAGCGGACCGTTGGCACGGCATGGTATCGCCATTATGAGCATCAGGAAGGGGCTTGAGTTTGAAACACAGATACTCAGCGATACGCGACCGCTGCATGAAATCTGCCGGTCGTTGCTCTACGGGTATGGTGGGGGAATCCGAATGTTTCGTGATCCTACCAGGGGCGGGGTTGCCACGGTGCTGCATGAAATAGCCGACAAGGCACGGCTGGGTATCGACCTGGATGAAAAGCATATCCCGGTGGAGGATGAGGTGGCGGGAGCCTGCGAAATGCTGGGACTCGACCCGATGTATGTGGCCAACGAAGGCCTGTTTATCACCATTGTGGATGATGGTCTGGCTGCCGACATCCTCGGGGATCTTCAGCGCTGGGAGCACGGTGCCGGCGCCGCGATAATTGGCACAATAACTGAAAACCATCCCGGAACGGTCATACTCAACAGCGCAATCGGTGGCAAACGTGTACTGCCCCTGATAACCGGCGAACAGCTTCCCCGCATTTGCTGAGATGAACACTTTCCCGGCAGTTGCCTTGCGGAATCACCGTCTAGTATTTCCGCTTGCGGCCGATTTTTGAATCCAGTTTTGAAGTCAGCTTGTCAACGGCACCCGATACGGCCCGTTCACTTGTCAATGCCTGATCCGTAACAACCATGGGCTGCATTCCCTCGAGACGGGCCTCAATCATGCATCGTTTGTCTTCTTCGCCGCCCTTGCTTCCGTTCACATCCGAAAGATGAACTTCCACACGTGTAATCCGGTCACTGAACCTGCCGAGACCATCGGTTATTAGTGAAGTGAGGTAAGTAGTCAGCTTTTGGCTGCCCTCAATATTTTTGTCTGTATTTATTTGAATTTTCATAGGGCTAATATATGGGTTATGAGCGAGTTCATTAAGCGCTTTTTTGTCAAAGTTGAATCACATGGCATGCCAATCATCTCGAATACCAATCATCTCGAATACCAATCACGTGGAATACCGATCATCTCGAATATCACTCTCATAGAATACCACTGATGTACTGACCGCCGGATCCGACCGGTACAGTAGCGCCGGGGTGTGGTATGGCTGCCGTCCGGATAATTTCATGAAACATATTTAATTATCGTTGATTGTTATATCATATCAATTGAAGTGTTCCGGAGAGGGTATGGATTTGCCGTTTAGCTGATCACGTATCATTTCACAGTCTTTGCGAAAAATCCGGAAGTTCTGATTATTACCATAACCGGTCTGATGCCAGTAAACAGAGTCATTTACACATTTATTATAACGTCGGTTTGCCTGCTCGCCTCCGCAGGCAGCGCGGAAACGAAATCACTTCAACCCGACAGCCTTGATGCGATCAGGCTGCTGTCGGTTGTCGATCTGCCAGTATCAGGCCTGTCGGGGCTGGCCCTCGATGCCGACCCACAACGACTGTGGACCGTAAGCGACCAATCCGGCGGCCGGATATACCAGATATCCCTTACAGGTGAAATAATAACTGAGTTGTTCTACAGCGGAGACGATATGGAGGGCATCACATACGATGCCAAATCCGGAACACTCTGGATTGTTGAAGAGCGAATGCGGGAGATTGTACAGCTCGGCCCAATCGGGCAGGTTTTGCAGCGCATATCTGTGGATATCGGCCCGGAACTCGAGAACGACGGGCCCGAAGGCATAGCCTTTAATACGCTTACGGGTCATTTCTATGTGGCCAATGAGAGGAATCCCATGGTAATCATGGAACTTGATACCAGTCTGGTGATCACCAGTGAAACGAACATCGCTTTTGAGGGTGGTTTCGCCATTTCGGATATCTCGGGCCTGTTCCATGAACCTGGACGCGACGAATTATGGATACTTAGTGACATTTCACAGAAAATTGTAGT
>JAIVHB010000178.1 GCA_020201275.1 Rhodothermaceae bacterium
AAAGTATTTATGGAGCAAAGGGATAAGGGCGTATCAGACAATTTCTTTTGCCCCGTTGTTGAGCCTGGCGAAATCAAACAGATCTTCGACTACAGCATCACCCATCTCCTCCGTTCCCAGTATTACCGTTGCGTGAAGGGGGATGTCGGCACATCGCCAACCGCGTGAAAGGATTCCTTCAAGAGCCTTGTCGAGCAGGTCGGCCACATCGTGCTCACCAAATGAATAGCGAAGCATCAGCCCCACCGAGGCTATGGCGGCAAGGGGATTGGCTTTGTTCTGGCCCGCTATGTCGGGGGCTGATCCGTGTACCGGTTCGTACAACCCGCCACTTTCGCCAAGGCTGGCCGAAGGCAGCATCCCGATTGATCCGGTCAGCATGGCGGCTTCATCGCTCAGGATGTCGCCGAACATGTTCTCGGTAACCACAACATCGAACTGACGCGGATTGCGCACAAGCTGCATTGCGCAGTTGTCGACCAGCATGTGTTCAAGTTCAATGCCGGGATAATCGCCGGCCACACGCTCCACCACGCTCCGCCACATGCGGGATGTGGCCAGAACGTTGGCCTTGTCCACAGAGGTCACCTTTTTGCGCCGTGATCCGGCAAGCCTGAAAGCGGCGTGCGCGATACGCTCCACTTCGGCCTCGGTATAGGCCATCGTATCGACCACATCCTCACGGCCGTCAACAGTCCGCGGACCTTTCGGCTGACCGAAGTAAAGCCCGCCGGTTAGTTCACGTACTACCAGCAGATCCACTCCGGCAATCACCTCGGGCTTGAGTGTGGATGCATCCCTGAGCGCGTCAAATACTTTGACGGGCCTCAGATTGGTAAACAGTCCCAGGGCTTTGCGGATGCCCAGCAAGCCTGCCTCCGGACGGAGATGCCCCTCGAGATTATCCCATTTGGGTCCGCCAACCGCCCCGAGCAGCACGGCATCGGCGGCCTTGCACGCTTTTATGGCTGTTTCGGTGAGCGGCACTCCGTGTTTGTCGATGGAAATGCCGCCAATATCGTGTTCATCTATTTCGACCTCAAAACCGGCGATGCCGGCGCATGCTTTAAGCACACGGATTGCCTGATCATTTACTTCCGGCCCGATTCCGTCGCCGGGCAGGCTCACTATTCTCTTTTTCATTGTCAAACCATTTTCTTTAGACGTGCATATTCAAATATTCCGCCGGCGTCGATAATTTCTGCCACATCGCCGAGATCACGCAGCCGGTATTCATCACCGGTAGTAACATTGTAGAGAAAACCCGTTTCCCGGTCGATGACCAGTTCATCGCCGGTACTGATTTTGTCGTTCAGTTTCACATCTGTTTCGTAGGGTACCACAAAGCCGCCGTCGACAGCATTCCGGTAGAAAATGCGTGCATACGATTCGGCTACCACGGCCCGGGCCCCGGCCACCTGCAGGGCAAACGGGGCATGTTCCCTTGAAGATCCGCATCCGAAATTGGATCCGGCTATGATGATGGTGAAATCCGATTCGAAGGCATCTTCACGCGTGAAGGGGATGTTGCCTTTGGGCAGGCCCGATTGTATATCAGGAACACCCGAGAGGGCATAGCGCCCGTAAAATTTCTTTTCCTCGGGATTTTCAAGGCTGTATACGAGGTGCTGGGCCGGGATGATCTGATCTGTGTCGATGTCGTTGCCGAGCACGAATGCTTTACCTTTTATTTTCATATGATTTTTCAATTCGAAGGCCTGTTGGGCTGTTTAATAAATTGGTGTTTCAGGATGTTTCTGTTGATTTAGTATCAGGTTGCCGGCGTGCCGGGCTGAATGACTGAACTGTAAAAAAGAACGTTTTAATGTACATCTGTACTTTTGCTTTTTAGTGACGTCTGAGCGGGCACGAGTGCCCGCGAGCCGGGAACTCTTCGAGGTCCTCCGTTTCACTCCGGACTCTCGCAGGTACCCGGTTGTTACTATCCGGCAAATTCAAGTCTCAAAGCACTACTCACACCGTGGTCTCTACGGGCAGGTAGTCGCGCGGATCGGTGATCACTCCGGTGATGGCAGAGGCCGCTACGGTGTAGGGCGATGCCAGGTACACCTGGGCCGCTTTTGATCCCATCCGGCCGGGGAAATTCCGGTTGGTGGTCGAGATGCAGATCTCGTCGGACTGTAGGCGCCCGAAGGTATCGCTCGGACCGCCGAGGCAGGCTGCACATGATGCCCGGCCTATTTTACAGCCGGCACCGGCGAAGATGTCGATGAGCGTGCGGCCGTTTACTTTTTCGGTGTAGAGCTCGTTGGCTATCTGGGTTGTGGCCGGCACTACATAGGTATCCAGGCTAACCTGGTGACCGTCGATGATCCGGGCTGCCGCCACAAAATCGGACAGCTTGCCGCCCGTGCACGATCCGATGTAGGCCCGGGTCAGCTTCGTGCCCTTCACCTCGCTCACAGTCGCCTTGTTGTCGGGCGAGTGAGGTTTGGCCACCATCGGCTCAAGATCCTGCGATTTGTACACCCGTACGCTGTGGTACTTCGCATCAGGACTGTTGAAGAGGGGATGAAACTCCTTGTCGGTGCGCTGACGCACATAGTTGTACGTCACCTCATCAGGTTCGATAACGCCATTCTTTCCGCCGGCCTCAATCACCATATTGGTGAGCGTCATCCGGCCTTCCATATCCATACGCATCACGCCGTCGCCGGCAAATTCCATGGCCCGGTAGGTCGCCCCGTCAACACCGATATCGCCGATGATCTGCAGGATCAGATCCTTGGCCATGATATAGGATGGGATCTCGCCCTCAAATATAAATTTCATGGTTTCAGGTACCTTCACCCAAAGCTTGCCGGTACCCATTATGAAAGCGGCATCCGTATTTCCGATACCCGTTGCAAACTGACCGAAAGCACCGGCTGTACAGGTGTGGGAGTCGGTACCGAACAGGATTTCGCCCGGCCGGGTAAAACCCTCCTCGGGAAGCGCCACATGGCAAACTCCTTTATACCGGTCAGTGCCCACATCATAGTAGTGGGGGAGATCCTGCTCTTTGGCGAATTCCCGCAGGATGTCGATGTTCCGGTTGGCGTATACATCCTTGGTAAAGATGTAGTGATCCGGAATGATCACCAGCTTGTCTTTGTCCCACACTTTAGCCTTCTCACCGAACTGTTTTTTGAAGATGCCAATGGCGGGTGGCCCGCAAACGTCGTGGGTGAGCAGTACGTCCACGTCCACCCAAATATTATCTCCGGGAGCGGCCGATTCTTTACCCGCAGCCCGGGCAAGCAGTTTTTCTGTAAGAGTCATCTCTGATTTACTCATTATTTAAAATGGAATGTTATAAAATTTTATCTCTGTTCTCTGTTCTCTGTTCTCTGTTCTCAATTCACCAAACCGGTTCGCCGGCCAGTTCCAAAAAGTCTGATATAACTATCACATCAAGAAAAAAAGCATCCGTTTCCCGCACCCGGCATCAAAATCTGATGTCTCATGTCTCATGTCTGATGTCTGATGTCTCATGTCTCATGTCTGATGTCTGATGTCTCATGTCTGATGTCCCATGTCTCATGTCTCAGTACTTATTCAAATAATGCTGCATATTCTGCTGAATAAACCTGCTCCCCAGCTCCGTCACGCCATTGGTTGAAAGGTTCACAAGGTCTTCGTCGAGCACAACCTTTTTTTCGTCGGCTATGCGGATAAAACTTTCGTACACCTTGTTCAGCTCGTCGCGTGAAAAATCGAAACCGAGATGTTTCAGGCGCTCATTCAGTGCGTTACGGCCGGAGTGCTTTCCGAGAACCAGTTTGTTCTCCGGTACACCCACCGATTGTGGCGTCATGATTTCGTAGGTGAGCGGGTTTTTGAGCATCCCGTCCTGGTGGATGCCGGCTTCATGTGCAAAGGCGTTTTCGCCGACGATCGCCTTGTTGGGCTGTACCCCGATTTCGGTAATCCGGGTGAGCATCTGGCTGGTCGGGTAGAGCTCTTCCTGATTGACCCGGGTATCACAGTCAAATTCAAGATGCCTTACCCGCATGGCCATCACGATCTCCTCAAGGGCGGCATTGCCGGCCCGCTCGCCGATCCCGTTGATGGTGCATTCAACCTGGCCCGCACCGTTCAGCACGGCCATGATCGAGTTGGCTACACCGAATCCAAGATCGTTATGGCAGTGGGCACTGATTACCGCCTGGTGTATGTTTGGAGCCCGCACGCGAATGTCGGCTATCAGTTTGCCGAATTCCCAGGGGAGGCCGTAGCCCACCGTATCCGGCACATTGATAACCGTTGCTCCGGCCGCTATCACGGCCTCGAATATCTCGAAAAGGAACTCCGGATCGCTCCGGGTGGCATCCTCAGCCGAAAATTCGATATCGTCGCAATATTGACGGGCGTGTGTAACGGCATCGACCGCATCACGGAGCACTTCCGACCGGTTTTTCCTGAGTTTGTGCTCCATGTGGATGTCGGATGTGGCAATAAAGGTATGGATCCGGGGTTTTTTCGCAAAACGGAGCGCATCCCATGCACGGTCGATATCAACATACCGTGCACGGCAGAGACCGGCCACCGTAGTTGTCTCTATGGCCGATGAAATCTCTTTCACCGAACGGAAATCACCCTCTGAACTGATAGGAAAACCGGCTTCTATCACATCAACCCCAAGCTTTTCCAGTTGTAGGGCCAGACGCAGTTTTTCTTTCACATTCATACTGAATCCCGGCGACTGTTCTCCGTCGCGCAGGGTGGTGTCGAAAATCTGGATCTGTCGTTTCATGATACTGTTTGTTTGATGCGTTTATGGTTTTTCTCCACGTGATGGTGGAGGTAGTAAGCGTAACTATCCATCAGAGCCTGCCAGCTGGCATCAATGATGTTGTCGGATACCCCGACCGTACCCCAGGTGGCCGACTTGCAGCCGGAGTCGATGAGTACACGAACCCGGGCCCGTGTGCCTTCCTGTTCGTTGAGTACCCTCACTTTATAGTCGTTGAGCTGCATCTCTTCGATTTCAGGGAAGAATTTGCTCAGGGCTTTGCGCATGGCCATGTCAAGTGCGTGCACCGGGCCGAATCCCTCGGCAGCGGTATGTTCGGTAACGCCGCGTACCGACACCCGTATCGTAGCCTCCGAGCGCATATTGTTCGCCTCGTCTTTCTCGACCAGCAGACGGAAGCCTTCTATGCCGAAAATCGGTTCATCGCTCCCCATATGCCGGCGGATGAGCAGGTCGAGCGAAGCGTCGGCCGCTTCATAATTGTATCCGTTATTTTCGAGTTCCTTGAGCTGATTGACGATGCTGGATGCCGTCTCTTTATCTACATCGAGGTCGAAATCGAGCTCTTTGGCCTTGTAGAGTACATTGCTGCGTCCCGACAGGTCAGACACAAGCACCCGTCGTTCGTTTCCGACCAGCCCGGGCGCGATATGTTCGTAGGTTTCCGGATTTTTCATGACGGCACTCACATGGATACCGCCTTTATGGGCAAATGCACTTTTGCCGACGAAAGCATGGTTGCTGGCAGGTGCCATGTTGGCCAGCTCACTCACAAAATGGGAGAGTGAGGCGAGCTGAGCCATGTTTTTCTCAGGAACGGTATCGTAGCCGAGCTTGAGCTGCAGGTTTGGAATTATCGAGCAGAGATTGGCATTGCCGCAGCGCTCGCCGTAACCGTTGATGGTTCCCTGAACCAGGGTGCATCCGTTCTGAACGGCGACGATGGTATTGGCCACCGCCAGTTCGCAGTCGTTGTGGGTGTGGATGCCGATCGGAGTGTCTATCTGTGATACAACATCGCCAACGATTGCGGCGACTTCGGAGGGCAGGGTGCCCCCGTTGGTGTCGCAGAGTGTAAGTACATCTGCTCCGGCTTCGGCAGCCGCCCTAAGCGTGGCGACAGCGTAGCCGGGGTTGCTCTTATAGCCGTCGAAGAAGTGTTCTGCGTCGTAGATCACTTCCCTTTCGTGCGCTTTCAGGTAGGCTACCGTCTGCCGGATCAGATGTAAATTGTCGTCGGGTGTAATGGCCAGCGCCTGCTCCACATGCAGCAGCCAGCTCTTTCCGAACACCGATACCGCGGGGGTTTCCGCTTCGAGGAGGGCGCGCACATTGGCATCCTCCTCGACGCGGCCTCCGGATCGCATCGTGCTCCCAAATGCAACAATGCGTGCGTGACGGAAGTGCTCGCGGCGCGCCTTCTCAAAGAATCGCAGATCGTTCGGATTGGAGCCCGGCCAGCCGCCCTCGATGTAGTGAATACCGAATGCGTCGAGCCTGCGGGCGATCCTCAGCTTGTCCTCGGCGGAAAAGCAGATTCCTTCGCCCTGGGTTCCGTCCCTCAGGGTTGTGTCAAACAGTAGTATTGACTGTTTTGGCATCATCTTTCGATTTGGTGTTTTTTATCCAGCTCATCATGGGGCGCAGTTTGGCACCGACCTGCTCGATCGGGTGCTCATGGTGGGCCCTGCGGAGGGCATTCATCACTGGCTGATTGGCTTTGTTTTCGAGAATGAATTCACGGGCAAATACGCCGCTCTGAATATCGTGAAGTACTTGCTTCATACGGTCTTTGGTACCTGCATCCACAACTTTCGGCCCGGCAACCATCCCGCCGTATTCGGCTGTTTCACTCACGGAGTAGTACATGCCTTCGATGCCGCCTTCATAGAACAGGTCAACGATCAGCTTGAGCTCATGGAGGCATTCGAAATAGGCGACTTCGGGTTTGTAACCGGCCTCAACAAGGGTTTCGAATCCGTATTTAATAAGTTCGGTTACGCCACCGCAGAGTACGGCCTGCTCACCGAACAGATCCGTTTCGGTCTCCTCGCGGAAGTTTGTTTCGATGATGCCGGCACGGGTGCCGCCAATGGCCTTCGCGTAGCCCATGGCGATATCGCGGGCCGCGCCGCTTGCATCCTGATAAACGGCGAACAGGCAGGGCACACCCTGACCTTCGGTGAATACTCGCCGCACAAGGTGACCCGGACCTTTCGGGGCAACCATAAATACGTCCACATCCGGGCTCGGCTTGATCTGGTTGAAGTGGATGTTGAAGCCGTGGGCAAATGCGAGTGCGTTGCCGGCTTTCATGTGGGGGCGCACATCGCGCTCGTACACATCGGCCTGAATCTGATCGGGCATCAGAATCATCACAATATCGGCCTGTTTGGCCGCTTCGGCGGTTTCTGTAACACGAAGGCCGTCTTCTTCGGCCTTGTGCCAGGACTTGCTGTCTTTGCGCAGGCCAACTACCACTTCGACCCCGCTGTCGCGCAGGTTCAGTGCATGCGCATGGCCCTGACTTCCGTAGCCGAGAACAGCCACAGTCTTGCCGTCGAGATAATTGATGTTGGCATCGTTGTCATAAAAGAGTTTCATATCCGGAGGTTTTCTGTTGTTTGGGTTTAATCCTAAGGTATAATCTTGGAGTTTAATCTTTGGGTTGATATTCTCTGGGAAGGGCAACGGTACCCGTACGGGCTACTTCGCGCAGGCCGTAGGGTTCTAGCATGGTGATGGATGCATCCACCTTGTCGCGGCTGCCGGTAATTTCAAGGGTCATGCTTTCGGGGCTGATGTCGATAACCTTGGCCCTGAACACATTGGCGATCTGCAAGATCTCAGACCGGCTGGCCATATCGCTGCCCACCTTCACAAGGGCCAGCTCCCGCTCCATGTGGGGTACGTAGGTAAGGTCTTTCACTTCGACTACATCCACAAGTTTTTCAAGCTGATAGGTGATTTGCTCGATTATGCGCTCGTCGCCGCTGGTTGTGATGGTAACCCGTGATGTTTCAGGCTCCTCTGCATCACCGAACGATATGCTGTCGATACTGAAACCGCGGCCGCTGAAAAGTCCGGATATGCGCGAGAGTGCGTTAAAACCGTAAACGGCCTTGAGGGAGATCGTGTGGCGTTTTGCCATTTTTTTTCGGGGTTGTGATAGTACGGTTTGCTGTGACATGTACGATCAGGGTTTGGGGTCTTCTTCAACCATTTCGTGTACCGCAGCCCCGGG
>JAIVHB010000047.1 GCA_020201275.1 Rhodothermaceae bacterium
CCATGCAGCCCTGAAGAGGTGGCCCTGAAAAGTTTTTTCCTGGGTCCGCAGTCGGAAAATGCCCCCTGGCTCAGGGAACTGGTAGTGCAGGTACTCGACAACTGGTTTGCCTGGCGCCGGCTTCTCTACCCGGGCGACGGACGGGCTATATCGGTATCCGACCAGGAATCGGTTCGTTTTCTGGCAAAACGGGAGGATTTCAGCACGCGCATCCATGAACTGATGCAGCGTTTTCAGAATGAAGTGCCGAGCTTTTCGCCCCGGTATATAGGTCACATGATTACCGAGGTCTCGATGCCGGCCCTGCTGGGCCACATCATTACGGTGCTGCACAACCCCAACAACATTTCGGGTGAGGCCTCGCGTGTCGGCATCGAAATAGAGGAGGAGGCCATTCATGAACTCATGAAAATGGTGAGGTACCGGCCGGAGGAGGGGAACGGGCATTTTACATCGGGCGGAACGCTGGCAAACCTTGAAAGCTGCCTCAGGGCTCGCGGCAGGATGGCCAAATGGCTGGCCGCCGGAGCTGCCGCAAGGGCCGCTGGCAGCGATATCAGCCTCATGGAAGCCGCGCACATGGGCTGGGAGAAGTACGACCGGCTGCGCGTGGATGCCCGGGTAGACGATGATCTGCTGGTGCGCTACAATTTCCTGAAATCGGGTGCGCTGCGTACCGTCCGGGAATATGAAAAGCTCTTCGGTTTCCCTTATGAGGGTCCGGTCGCTCTGGTTCCGAACAACAAGCACTACTCATGGAATAAAAGCCTCGATATTATGGGGATGGGGGCGGAGGCCTTCCGCGGCGTATCCACCGACCGCAACGGCCGCCTCAGCATAACCGGGTTGCAAATAGCGCTCGACCGTGCTCTGGGCGAAAAACGACCGGTTCTGATGGTGGTATCTATTGCAGGGACCACGGAACTGGGCGATTTCGATCCCATTCACGAGGTTCAGCATGTGCTCGATACCTGGCGCGAACGGCACGGTCTGCACATATGGCACCACATCGATGCGGCCTATGGCGGTTTCTTTTGTACGCTCGACATCGACAAAAAAGACCTGATTTCGGAGTCGATGACCGAAGCGCTCAAAAGCATGCACAAGGCCAATTCCATCACCATCGACCCTCACAAACTGGGCTATGTGCCCTACTCGTCGGGGGCAATACTGTGTAAAAGCAAAAGGGAATATTTCTACAAAAAGACCCATGCGCCCTATATCAACTTCAGGGATGCGGAAGACCGCGGCCCGCAGACCGTGGAGGGATCACGAAGTGCGGCCGGTGCCGTATCGACCTGGCTTACCGCGCGATCAATCGGGTTGAACAGGCACGGGTACGGCATCATACTGGAGAGGACCATCAGGTCGAGGATGAAGCTGGAGAGCCTGTTTGCCGAAGCTTCAGACCGCCTGCGGGTGAACCGCCATGCAGAAACCAACGTGCTCTGTTTCTGCGTGGCCGACAGGGGAGATGCGCTCAGCACCGTTAACAGACGGACCCAGGCCATCTATGAGGCATTTTCACCCGATGAAAACCATGATTTTTTCGTATCCAAAACCACCCTGAACCGGAGCGACTACAACGATTTCATCGATGACTTTACATCGGGATGGGATGCCGTGACCGATACCGTTGATCTCAGCCTCATCCGCCTTGTTCTGATGAATCCGTTTTTCGACAATCGCGAAACGGATGTACACTACCCGGAAGAGTTTGTGAAAAAGCTTATGCAGTTTCTCGAAACGATTGAATAAAGTGCCGGGCACCGATTCCTTCCATTCAGTGCAGATCAGGGTGTATCCGGTTGGGCTTCAAATTCCAGGGCAGCCGAATTTACGCAGTAGCGAAGCCCTGTAGGGTTCGGACCGTCGTCGAAAACATGCCCTAGGTGGCCGTCGCAGCGTGGGCACAACACCTCGGTGCGCAGGGTATTGTAGCTGTCGTCGTCGGCCAATTTAACGTTTTCGTCTTTATAGGGGGCGAAGAAACTGGGCCACCCCGACCGTGAGTCATATTTCTGATCGGTGTGGAAGATGTGCAGGCCGCATCCCGCGCATTTGTACACACCCCGTTCATCATTATAGTTCAGCGGACCGGTAAATGCCGGTTCCGTCCCTTTTTCCCTGAGAACGAAATAGGCCAGCTCCGGGAGTTCACGCTGCCATTCGCTGTTGCTTTTCACTATAAGGTCGCCCTGGTATTCAGCAGACGGCAGTTTGTGGGCGGGTATCCTCATATCGTTCGGATTGCGGAGCTGTGCGTCGCAGGAGGATACTGTAACAGCCAGTAAAGCTGATATGATAAGTATAATCTTCATGTGCATTTTATTCTAAGGATTGTAACGTTGTATGAATAACATAAATGGGCAACCGTTAATTTCAATCCGGATAAAAAATCTATGCGATCAAGTAGGTTCAAATCAGGAATTATTTAATATCAGGGTTATGAAATCCCTATTTTCAAAACTGTGAAAACAATATGAATCATCTGTCCGGATTGTCAATCCGGTATCAGATATGCAAATAAAAAAACAGTCAGAAACCGTTCAGCCGGTTGCGTGTCTCAGAACCGTATCCGGTTACCATTAATCAGGAGGAATCATATGAAAAAATTACTACCGTTGATCATTGTTGTATTTACACTTTTTGCCGGTGTGCGCAGCGCCGGTGCCCAGATATTCATTGGGGCAGGCGGGGCAGCCGCTACCGAGTTTGAGGGGCTTGGACTGCAATTCGGGGCCGGTATCCAGCTGCCTGTACTTCCCCTGCGGCTCAGCGGCGACTATATCATGTTCTTCGAAAAAGATGACATAGGCGTTACTGAAAAATGGAATGAGTTCAATATTAACCTGGGATATCAGTTTGTGAACCAGTTCAATTTTTCATCCTATATTTTCGCCGGTCTGAATTCGGCAACGGAAGAGTTTGGCACCCTGAAAACCACAGAATATGGTGTAAATGTGGGGACAGGCGCAGAATACAGCTTCGGTCTGCTCGGCTGGTACGGTGAACTGAAGTATACGGTGAGCGAACTCGATCAGTTTGTATTCACCACCGGGCTGCGGCTGAAATTCGGCATATAAAAAGTTGACACACTAACTCGATTTCCTGGCCGCCAGACTGACCGGAATGAGCGACAGAATTCCCAGCTGGCGGTCAGGATTCAATATTTTTTCTTTCATTGCATTCATGGTTACGGAGCCCAGTTTTTCAAAATCGGTTTTGATTGAGGAAATGAGCGGATGGCTGTGTACGCACATAGGCAGATCGTCATAACCGATAACTGCCAGATCGTCGGGCACTTTGATACCCTGATAGCGGGCCGCTTCCATGAAACCGTGGCACATCAGATCGTTGCTTACGAATACCGCCCTGGGTTTGGAGTCGAGCTTTTTAAACTCTTCAAATGCCTCTACCCCAGTATTGTAATTGAAATCTCCTTCAAATTCCCATACCAGATGGGTATCGTTTTGGCGGGTGACGTAATCTTTAAAGCCATTGTACCGGAACCGGGATTCAGCTTTGGTAAAAGGCCCCTTGATCATGCCGAAGCTTTTGTATCCTCTGCCGATCAGGTGCTGGGCCGCGGTATGGCCCCCGCTGTAGCCATCGAACGTGATTGTGGTAAATACCGGGTTTTCTATGAGGGCATTTGAGATAACCGGCAGCTCTTTGGGCAGAATTTTTTCGAGTTGTTCATAGTCGGAACGCGAGAACTCGGGAATAAAGAGGATCAGGCCGTCGATGTACAGCTCACTGATGTATTCCAGGATCTCTTTCTGCGATCTCGTGGGATCGAACAGGCTGATGAGTGAAAGGCGGACACCGGTTGATTTCGCGGCTTTTGAAAATCCGTAAAATAATGAAGCATAGAATTCACCTTCATGGAAATCGGTGATCAGGCCGATGTTGAGTGTACCCTTGTTCCGTTCTGCAGACCTTATTCTTGAAACTGGATACTTGAGTTTCTGGGCGGCGCTGAAAATTTTCTTGTGTGCTTTATCACTTATTTTTCCCGAGCCGCTCAGCACCCTGGAAACCGTTGAAATGGAATAGCCGGTAGCATTGGCTATATCCTGCATTGTTATTTTCATTATCTGATGTGAGGTGCTGGATGAAGGATAGTTGATGTCAGAATTCTGTTCATCACCATGACTTAAGCAAAAATAAGACGCAATTAATGCAATAAATTTGCATAATTAATTGCAAATATCCAACAGGTCAGTGAAATAAAGTGCAAACGGTGGCATACCCGTTGTGGTGCACCTGGCCGGTACCGGTGCAGGCTCGCCTGCCGGAGGCTGCATTCTATTGATTTTGCGCTTTTGGAGTTATGCGGGTTGTGCTGCTGCTCCGATTACATGGGGTTTTGAGCCGATCCGGCCATAGTATACGATATAGAGGTAACAGAAAATCGGAAGAATGAAAGCCAGTTGCAGGCCGGTAATATCGGCCAGGGCCCCGTAGAGTGGTGGAATGATGGCGCCGCCCACAATGGCGGTACATAATATTCCGGATCCCTGGGCAGTATACTGGCCCATGCCGTGTATGGCCAGGGTAAAGATGGTCGGGAACATGATGGAATTGAACAGGCCAATGCTCAGGATAGACCAGAAAGCAACACCGCCGCTCGAGATTATGGCAACTGTCAATAGTATGACGTTTATTATGCCATACGTAGCCAGCAGGTTCCCCGGTTTGATAAACCGCAGCAGATAGGAACCAAGGAAACGACCGATCATGGCACCGCCCCAGTAGAAGAATACAAATGTACCCACAAGCCGGGATGGGGTCATCTCAATAATGTCGCCACCGGTTATGGTGGCCGCGATGCTGCTCATGATGCCGCTTCCGAGTATGAAGGTACGGGCATCCATATTCAGGAAGTAATTGACCAGGTAACTGCCGATGGTTACCTCAGCCCCCACATACACAAAAATGGCAAGCGCGCCCAGCATGAGGTGCCGGTATTTGACGGCCTCTCTGTAACTGCCTGATTTGTCGTGATCGGTTTCGAGGATAGAAGGCAGCCTGAACAGCGCAAAAACGATGGCGAGAAGTACAAGTACCGCGGCCAGGATCAGGAATGGACCCTGAACGGCGGCGGCTTCCCCGGCCATGTAGAGGTCGCGCTCGGGAGCCGACATCCCGGATATCTGTGCGGAGCTCATCACAGCGGCATCAAGGATGAACGCGGCGCTTACAAGCGGTGCAAGCGTTGTACCCAGCGAGTTAAACGCCTGAGAAAGGTTCAGGCGGCTGGAAGCAAATTTTGCCGGACCGAGCGCGGCAACATAGGGGTTTGCCGCTACCTGCAGTATGGTAATACCGCCGGCGAGAATGAAGAGTGCCAGCAGGAAAAGTGTGAATACCCTGAGACCTGCAGCGGGATAAAAAAGGACACACGCAAAGCCCATAGTAAGAAGCCCGATTACGACACCCCACTTGTAGCCTACCTTCGATATAAGGTAACCGCCCGGGATTGAAATCACGGCATAGGCAGTGAAAAAGGCAAACTGAACCATGCCGGCCTGAAAATAGGTGAGCTCAAATACATCCCTTAACCGGGGTATGAGCGCATCAACAAGCACTGTGATGAACCCCCACATGAAGAAAAGGGAGGTAACGATGATCAGGGCTGTGGTATATGTTGAATTCTCGTTTTTTTTATTATCTGTATCTTCCATTGACATTACAGGTTCTGGGTTTAATACATCAGGTTTTTGGCAAGTCGGTATCCGCCTCCTTTTTTGCTAACCCGGTTGCCGCTCAGGCTACCACTCAGGTATATATCCGGATCATGTTGGGCGTTCTGAATATGCAAAAAAAAACAGGTAAGAATGCAATAATCTGCAGAGCTGCAAGCAAATATGAGAATTAGTTTCCCCAACCGGCATTACAGCTGGTTCGCCCGGTTATTGGCCCGGGTATCGCTACCTCTGACATCTTTTTTATACAATCTTTTTGAGGTGGAATAATCGCGGTTTGATATGCACGTTTTTGATTTATCGATTCATAAGATTCAACGACGTACCGATGTACCGATTTATAACATTTCTACAGGATGCAACTATGTCACCGCCAGAATAGTGTTGCCCGCATTGGGCAAAATCAGGGGCTACCGGTGACATACTTCCAAATCACTTCGCCGTTCTATTGTTCACATGTTCGACTGTTCCCTAATTCAAAGCATGCTAACAGCACCATCTGTGTCACCTTCAATATAGTGTAGCCCTGAAGGGGCGGAAATTGTGGCTACCGGTGACATACTCCCAAATCACTTCGCTGTTCAATTGTTCACATGTTCTACTGTTCCCTAATTCGAAGTATGACGAAACACTATTCTTCCGTTCACGACGACTCTCTTGCCGTTATCTTAACAGGTACCAGGCTTAATATCCCGATTTGGCTTTGGGTAGTATGTTGTTGTTTATTCAAAACCTGCAGGGTGGTCTGGGCAAGCCTGCGGAAGTCCGTTTTTACGGATGTGAGTGTCGGGTGGGAATGAACACACATGGGCAGATCGTCGTACCCGGCCAGTGCCACATCCCCGGGGACCGATAAACCGGCATGTTTGGCAGATTCCAGAAATCCGTGGCACATGAGGTCGTTGGTCAGAAATACACTTCTGGGTTTGTTTACGGTGGCCATGTATTTATCGAATGCCCTGCATCCGGCCTCGTAGGTAAAATCACCCTCCGATTCAAATATGAGATCGATGCCCTTGTTCCGGGTTACATAATCCCTGAACCCGTTATGCCGGTATCGGGCCTCCGCCTTGATGTTCGGTCCTTTCACAATACCGGCCGTTCTGTACCCCTTGCTGTGGAAATGTGCGGCAACGTTATGTCCGGCGCTGTATCCGTCGAAGGTTATGGTTGGGAGCACCGGATTTTCGATCAGTGCATTCGAAACAACGGAAAAATCGGATGGAATATATTCCAGTAACGTGTCATAATCTTCGTTTGTGAATTCAGGTATAAAGAGTATTGCGCCCCTGAAATGCTGATCGTACAGCATGTTTATACACTCTTTCAACATTGCCCGTGGATCAGGCAGACTGATTAGCGAAACTTTATAATCGGTATTCAGGATAGCTTTTATGTAACCGTAGTAAAAGGATGAATAGAATTCACCTTCCTTGAAATTGGTTATCAGTGAAACATTCGAGTAAGGCCTGTTATAGCTGGTGGCATGGATGCGTTGAAGCGGGTACTTCAGTTTTTTTGCAGACTCCAGAACAGACTGAACGGTTTCTGCACTGTATTTATCGGAACCCCTGAGTACCCGTGATACGGTCGAAAGAGAGTATCCGGTGGATTCGGAAATTTCGCGTAGTGTAACTTTCATTTGATGTTTATTTGAAATTGCACTGCATGGGTGGAATCCCCCCACCTACCCGGTAAAACCGGAATTGGATGCTGGCAATGATATGAATATAGTTCTATTATTAGTACCAATTTTGCTATCTCACAATTATTCCGGCAGACAGTCAGCCGGAGCTGCGTTTCGGTATTCAGGCACGCTACTGCCGGATCCTGCAGGCAATGGCTGCGTTGATGTGGCTGACCCGGCAGGCAGTGCGAACAAAATCAAACATCCGCCGGCCAGCACAACCAGCCCCGTTCCGAAAAGCAGCCATTGTACAGGCAGGAATAGGGGTACAAGCAAATACTGATACATCCCGAATACAAAAAGCAGCCCGATCATACCTGCAGCCCCCGTTATCAGTATCAGGGAACCGGCCCGTATGGTTTTATTCCATGGCAAAGGCAACATGTGCGTGAGTATAAGCCAAAGAATGCCTGTGCTGGCAAAACCGAGTAAAAGCAGGTGTACAAAACCGATTGCGAGGAGATGGGTACCGGTCAGGCCTTCACCAACACCCGGGATGGAGGCCACGGCATGAAACAGGGATTTGAGCAGCAGGCTGACGAGGGCGGTATAGAGCAATGCCCGGGGGTAGCGGGCGAGGCGGCCGGCACCCCGATAAAGT
>JAIVHB010000132.1 GCA_020201275.1 Rhodothermaceae bacterium
GCATGGCGAATTTGGCACCGGCATAGTCACCAAAAATCTCATATTGCAGACCGAAGAATGCTCCAAGCCCTATTACAAAATGGCCGCGGTCTATTCCCTGTGAATTGGTTTTGACCCAGAAATTCAGGGTGAAATTTTCAGTAGTGATGAGTTCGTCGCCGTTTGGAATCTCGATAATGCTGGTTGTACCGTTAAAGGTGGCGGCAGTACCTGCTGCTGCATTTCGGCCCGCCTCATAAGTTACATCCACAACACCTGTTGAAGCCGGGTTGTAGTTGCCTGCCACATCTTCTGCCGTACCCTCAAAAGTCCAGTGAGCAATTGCTCCTGCAGGACTGAACGTACCTGCCGTGGTAAACGTACGGCTTGTCTGAGCAAGAGGTTGATCGTCGGTATTCAGCAGACCAGCCCTGAGATCAAGCTGGTAAAGGGTTCCTGTTCCCATATTCTCCTGCGGCGTAACGGTCAGGGTTGCACCGTCAACCAATATATCTAGCGGCACATTGGCACCATCGTAATTCTGAGTGAGCGTTATGGTGGATGGATTTGCCGTAGCCTGGTTTATAGCAGAGTTGAAGGTGATCACGATGGCTGCATCTACAGGTATATTTGAGGGCGATACCGCGGCATTCAGGTCGGCGTCACCAACCAGCATCGATATGATGTTCAGTTCTTTAGGCCCGCTGTCATCACTGCAGGCATTAAACATTAGTGCCATTGTTGACATGACAATAATGAGTATTAATGCTGTTTTTATTGTTTTCATAGCTTTCTTGATTGTTTTAGTTGACTTGTTTGTGAAATATGGCGTTTACCAGTTAGCATTTTGCTGAAGTGTACCCTGAGAGAGATCGATTTCATTCTGAGGGATGGGCAGCAATTCATGTTTTCCCGTAATGAAACCGGCCGGACCCAAAATTTCAGGCGCTTTTCCGGTTCTTACAAGATCCCAGAAACGGTGGCCTTCGAGAGCAAGCTCGGTTCGGCGTTCATCCAGAATAATATCTCTCAATTCGTCTTTGTTTGTAGTTGTAATGTCGGGAAGTATAGCATTACCCTGCCTTGCCCTTTCCCTCACCCTGTTGAGGTGAATCAGGGCTTCCTGCGGCTTGTTGTTTTCGTTAAGCGCTTCTGCAGCCATCAGCAGTACATCTGAAAATCGGATCAGGCGGCGATTATGACCGAATTGGGTATCGGTTGAAAGGCCGGGAATCCAGACTTTTCTGTTGTAGCTTTCAATCTCGATGATATTGCCATCAGCATCTGTGGTAACATCGGGTGTGCTGGCATCACCAAGAATGGTTATACCATCAATAACGTCACCCAACTCGATAATGGTACCGCTCCGGCGTGGATCGCCCGGTTCAAAGGCATTACGCAGATCGATGGATGGCCTGTTGAAGCCCCAGCCCCGGTTCGGCGTTCCCCTCACACCCTGGGTATTGGCATATTGGTTCCCTTCAACGCTTTCAGATTCCACGGCTCCGATTTCGAATACCGATTCAACACCGTGTTCACCGTTCTTGCCGTTTGCATCGGTGAACACCGGCTCAAGATCGTACAGATTTGAGGTGACAACCTGCAGGGCAAGTGTTTCTGCGGCAGCAAAATCACCCCTGAACAGGTGGACTTTCGCCACCAATGATCTGGCGGCACCTTTTGTAGCCCGACCAAGATCCTCGGAACTATAGGCACTCTTCTCAGGCAGATTGTCGATGGCAAACTGAAGGTCAAGTTCCACCTGGTCATAAATTTCGGCAGCAGTAGCCTTGGGCAGGCTCAGCGGTAACCAAAGGAACACCGCCGAATGCTCTTACCAGATCAAAATAGTAGAGTCCGCGAAGGAAACGGGCTTCACCCAGATACCGGGTTTTCAGGTTTGCATTCATCTCAATGGCAGGTACCTTTTCGATAACCACATTGGCCCTGCGAATGCCCTGGTACAACCCAGCCCACCAGCGATCCAAACCGTCTTGTGTCGGGGTAAATGTGAAATTTTCATACGGACCCTGCGTACCGGCGCCATCGTTCGGATTGCTTCCTTTATGGGCATCGTCCGACATGAACTCGAGGATGGGGAAACCACCGCTGTGGTAATTCCAGCTTCGTAAAGTGGCATACACCCCATTGGTCGACTGTAACGCATCGGCAGCCGTAGTCGGGAAAGCCTCCTGGGTTAACTCGCCCTGCGGATTTACACTCAGGAAGTTGTCACAACCCAACATTAGCAGAACCAAAATCGTACTGATGATTATTTTCTTTGTATTCATAATATTGACCTCAGAATGTTGTGTTAAAACCTAAAGTGATTACCCTTGGAATCGGATAAACGCCACTGTCGATTCCGTTTGACAGTACATCAAAACTTCCGATCTCGGGTGTATATCCGGTATATTTTGTCCAGGTAAGCAGATTGTTGCCCTTCACATAAATCCTTGCCCTTGTAATCCCCAGGCTGCTAAGCATGGTACCGGGCAGACTGTAACCGATGATCAGGGTTCTGAGCCTCACGAATGAACCATCCTGGATAAACCGGTCGGATGGCAGGAAATTATAGCCGCCAAACGAAGGCCTGGGTTCTGTGGTACTTGTTCCTTCACCAGTCCAGCGGTCCCACACATGTTTTTCGAAATTGTATGGATCGGGGCGTACCGCGTTTTTACCATTAAAGATTTTGTTGCCGTACTGTCCCTGAAAACCCGCAGAAAAATCCCAGTTTTTGTAATTAAGGTCGAAATTAAAACCATAAACGAATTTCGGTATGGGTGAACCAAGATAGGTCCGGTCCTGTCCGTTAATAACACCGTCTCCGTTCATATCTACAAACCTGAGATCGCCTACACCGGCAAGGGCCATATTCGGATAGGCATCCAGTTCGGCCTGGTTCTGGAAGACACCGTCGGTTTTAAATCCATAATAGGCACCGATGGGCTTGCCCACACGCGATAACGTAACCGGCTGGCCATTGGCAAGGAATCCGCCGATGAGAAGTGAATCGATACCGCTGCTGCCACCTATAGCCAGTACTTCATTATGAATGGTATTTCCAAGCAAACCAACGGTATAACCAACCTCGCCCAGTTGGTCCTGCCAGGTTAGGGCAAATTCAAAGCCGCGGTTCAGTATAGAGGCCGCATTATAACGGATCCGCTGGCCCTGTCCGTTTCCGAGGTGTCCCGGTGTTGCCAGCTCAATCAGGATGTCGTCAGTTACACGGTTGTAATAGTCGGCTTCAAATGTAAGCCGCCGGTCGAGTATGCTCATCTCGATCCCGACATCGGTCTGTGTAGTGGTTTCCCATTTCAGGTCAGGGTTACCAGAGCGGCCATAACTGGCTGCCACATAAGCCGCATCAGGATTACCGAATACCGCCAGCAGACCAGCATTTATACCCGAAAAACGGTCATAATAGCTAATTTTCTCGTTCCCGATCATCCCCCAGCTGAAACGAAGTTTCAGGTCGTTGATCAACCCTACAGATTCCATGAACGATTCACGGTCTATATTCCACCCTACTGCAAATGAGGGAAAGTAGCCCCACTGATTATCACTGGAAAATTTGGATGAACCATCCCGCCGCAGGGTGACAGTAGTCAGATAGGTATCGTCATAGGAATAGACAACCCGGCCCAGAAATGAGATCATATTGTAGTATAACCCGGGATCAACACCATTGAATATCGATGAAAGCATATTGATGTTATTGGCTTCATCGATCACGTAACCCGGTCGTACATACCAGAAGTCACGCCCGTCGCGAAGCACATTCTGACCGGCTACCTGAAGCCTTTCCGACCGGCTCTGCTGCATGGTAAAACCGCCGACAGCATTCAGATTGTGTCTGCCGAAGCTGTTAATAAAATTGACCGTATTCTCCCATAGCCATGTGTAATTGATTCCCTCACTTTTGAAGATGTCGCTATAGGTGTTAGTCTGCTGGGAAGCCGTACCGTCGGGATTGAAAACGGTAAAAGCCGGCGTAAAGCCCTGACCACGGTTAAGGGCGGCATCTGTACCAAAACTGGTTCTCAGAAGTAGTGAATTGACTACCATCGCCTCAGCAAAAACATTCCCAACCACCCGAACACCGGAATTGTGATTATTGGAATTAGCAAGGTCGGCAAGCGGGTTGCCAACATTAAATACAGCACCATAGCTGCCGTCGTCATAGTATGGAAGCAGAACGGGTTGTGCCCGGTAAGCTGCAAATGTAACGTTCGGAGACACCCGCTGGCGGTAAGGAGCAATGGTCAGATTATTGCCGAGTTTAAAATTCTGACCGAGCCGGTAATTATTATTCAGTTTTAGTGTGATCCGCTCAAATTGCGATCTGTCGATAATCCCCGACTGATTGAAATAGCCAAGGCTTACATAATAGTCTGACCAGTCGCCCGCACCGGCAACCGATACCTGATGGTTCTGTATAGGTGCAACATCGAAAATGAGATCCTGCCAGTCGGTATTGGGCACAGCGTCAACATTATTGTAGGTTCCAGGCCGAATTTCGTTCGATATGATGGCAAATTCACGCCCGCTGAGCAGGTCGATTTTCCGCTCGAGTTGCTGAATTCCGCCTTCTACTGAAATCGTAACAACCGGGCCATCCATAAAGCCTGATCCGGAACGAGTCTGAACAAGTATTACACCGTTCGCGCCCCGTGAGCCGTAAATAGCTGTAGCGGATGCATCCTTTAATACTTCCATCGATGAGATGTCGGCAGGGTTAAGAAATGAAATGTCATCCAGAATAACCCCGTCAACCACATAAATCGGTGATGAATTATTGAATGTACCAACCCCGCGAATTCTTACGGTTGCTCCCGCTCCCGGTGCTCCCGATGTTGTTGTAACAAGTACCCCGCTTACCTTGCCCTGCAGAGCCTGATCTGCATTCAGGCTGGTCATTTTACGGATATCATCCGACCTGATCTGGCTCACAGCCCCGGTGATGTCACGCTTCCTTACAGCACCGTAGCCAATTACTACCAGCTCATCCATCATTGTTACTACAGGTTGCAATTCAATAACAATATCATCATCGATTCCCTGCATATCCATCTCAAGCGGTTCGAATCCGATATATGAAAACACAAGTATCGTCTGTTCAGCGTCAAGCCGAATGCTGAACCTCCCGTCCGTATCTGTAGTTGTGCCCCTTGTAGTATCCTTAACACGCACGTTTACTCCGGGCAGCGTTTCACCTGTACCGGCTTCAACCACTGTTCCGCGCACTTCCTGTTGCGCAAATCCCTCGGCAGTAAGCATAAGGCACAGCGATAGAGTGATTACGGACCATCGCAAAATCTGTAAACTGCTCAAGGCAGTGCCTTTTACTGCAGCAAGACTGCGATCTGCTAAATTAACTGATAGTTTCATAAGTGTTGTTGTTTAGGTGAGCGATCAATTTTCATCAAGCCATCCTCCCGAAAATCCTGCCTTTAACAGCCCCTCGCGTATATAGGGGTTCGTTTTGAGAATATCCCAAATAAGGCCGGTTTGATGGTTCTCAAGTTGAATCAGAATAGGTCCCTGGTTTATTGCGATATAATCGGTATTAAACCAGCCCTCTTCATTATAAGTAAGATTGAACGAGTCGAGAAACCCGTAGTCGGAATAGATATTTTCTCCGAACAGATTTTTCATTTCATATAGGGCAGCAAGGGTTTCTTCCGGGGCAAATGGAATGGACCCGCCTGCAGCTGTTGGCGAAATGGTGCCATCATCCTCAATATAGTCGGCTGCCGCCCCGCGTGCAGAATAGGTACGGAACTGAACAGTATTTCCGTCAACAATGCGAGCCTCGTAGGCCGGACCATCGCAGGCGGTAAGGCCCCAGATGCTCTCGCTGTAACCATTAAACCCATTGGGATTATCAATACAATAGGCGCGGTTTGCCAGCGTGGCACGCCGGGAATTCTCAAAGTAATCAATATTCTTGCTGCGTATATAATCATCCTGAATTTGTCTGAAATCGATAAACATATGCGAATACTGATGCCCGAACAACGGGCCGAAATTCACATGTTCAAAACCATAGAAATCTGCCCATTCGTTGGTTGATGTCCATGTACTCCATGCCTCGTCGGGAACAGGGTGATCGGGAGATCCAAGTGCGAGTATGAGCAGGATCATCGATTCATCATAGCCTTTCCACTGCGACGCGATAAAACCGGATTCCGGATACCAGCCCATCGACATAGTTGGTTTGTTATCCATCGCCCAGTTCCATTCAACCCGCCGGTATAGTTTATCGGCCAGATCTCTTATTCGCTGTTCCTGTTCTGAATCATCATCAAAATAACTTTGCGCGGTCAGCACGCCGGCCATAAGCAAAGCTGTATCAATTGTCGAAAGTTCAACCTGCCTGTAGCGTGTACCAGTACCATAATTCAGGAAATGGTAATAAAAACCGCGATATCCGGCTGCAGCTGATTGCTCACTACCCTGGGGGGACTCCCAAAGCCATTCGAGTACATTGTATACCCTTTCTGAGCCCTGCTCTCTGGTAATATATCCGTTATGGATACCGGTTATGTACGATGGTAGTGCAAAACCGGTTGCTGCTATACTTGTGAACGACCTGGTCGGGTACCGGTCATCGGTTTGCCAGGTGAGAGTATCATACACCTCCCAGAAATAGGTGAATGTCCGAAATTTCAGATCATCGATAAAGGAAGCCGGAATTCCATGAATCGTTTCGTCATCATTTTTGCCGGCCGTTTCTTTTGATGGCTGTATTCTTTTACCCGAATTCACATACACTTCATCGGATTGACTTACAATATTCAAACTATCCGATAATGATTCGTGATTCGTGTGTTCTGTCTGGCAGGCTGACAGAAATAAAGCAAGACAAACCAGGCATGAAATCTTTGAGATACTGCTGTAATCGTGGAGATTCTGAAGTAATTTTATGGCCATATCTCTTGACTCTAATCTCACAACATAAGATATCGATGTAGTACTTTCTGAGATATGCATTACCGTAATGGGGCTCTCTTTAAAATCACAATTATTCAACATATGCTGGCTGTTCGCTATTCAGGCTCAGGCGTGTACCCTTTTTAATTCGCTTACCAACAATATGGATTGTTCCTGAATATTAAGCAAGCTATACAAACCCAATACAATTACTACAGTAGCGGAAAAGCGCTTTTTATTGATAATTCAGTACTACGTCATTACTACGTCATGTAATCCGATACCACACCATACCATACCCTTCTCACTTAAAACTAATTATTTAAGGCACTGCCCCGTCTGGAATTCTTACCATAATCGGGTGGAGCTATCGGCAAGCTCCATTATTTAACAAGAATCATGGGATGTGTTTTTACCGTTGAACCACTGCGAACATGAACGAAATAAACCCCGGAGGCAAGACTGCCTGCATCAAACCGATAGCTATGCACACCCGCCCTTAGATAATCGCTTGAAATATTCTTAACCACCTGTCCTAATGCATTGGTTATCAATATATTAATCTCCTGTGACTCCGTTAAAGATACCATTATGGTGGTTGAAGGATTAAATGGGTTCGGATAGTTTGAAATCTGAAATGATCCGGGTTTTTCAGCGGATCTCTCATCAACAATGGCTGAAGTGAATACACGGTTGGCTTTCAGTGCCATTATTCGGTCATAGGCGGCATCAATGGTGGATTCTTCAATTATACCGTCATCTATTTTGGATGTTACCAACGCAATAACATAGCGGGTCAGTGACATGTCATTGTAAATATTCGTATTGAATAACAGGATGTCGGTACCCGCATTGATGGTTGCCACAATGGTCTCATCAAATCCATAATTATCACCCAGGGCTCTCATAAACAGCTCGTCTGTAATAACTACACCCTTGAAGCCAAGGCTGTCGCGGAGTATAGTTGTTATGGCGTAATGCGACAGGGAGGCCGGGTAAACCGTATCCCAGTCACGCTTGAACAGATGCCCGGTCATAATGGCATCACTGTAACCGTCCTGAATGAGCCAGCGGTATACATCCAGCTCACGATGCTGCCAGGTATTGGTGATGTCGGTAAAACCAAAATGGGAGTCGACAACTGCGCTGCCATGCCCGGGAAAGTGTTTGAGTGCTGTCGCAATACGCAGTCGATTGAACTCATCAATAAACCAGGAGGAATGTTCAAAAACCCGGTATTCATCATTTGAGAAACTTCGCTTAAGCCGGGCTATGGCCGGGCTGTTCGGGTTAACATTCACATCTACAACCGGGGCGAGATTCATATTAAAACCCGCATCAAGCAGCCAGTGCGACATCATCCGGGCCATCGCGCGGGTTGAATCTTCAGAATTGAATATATAACCAAGCTCATAGGCTGAATAGGTCTCGGCATAACCGTTCTTTTCGTCGAGCCGTGCAACTATACCTCCCTCCTGATCTACTGAAATAAACAAGCCGGTATTGGCATGTCCCTGCAGTTCATCTGTCAGATTACGTATCTGTACCGGATTGTAAAGATTGTAGGCAAACAGGATGACACCTCCCAGATTTCGATCATGGATATCGGCAATGAGAGTATCCTTAACCGAGCCGCTGTTTGGCATGCCTACCATGAGCATCTGACCAATTTTCTCCTGAAGTGTTTGAGAGTGAACAGGAAAGCTGAAGAAAAGAAACGTTACCGTAAGAAAAGTATATAGCAGGAGTTTTTTCATGCGTTGATGAATACGTTATGCAGTCGTTGATGGAATGCGTTACACAGAAAGATTATCAATAAATAATTGTCAGGGGACAATTTAACGCGAATCCACCGATTATGCCCGATATTTCTCCTCTTTTTCGACAATCCAAAGGGCCAGGAGCGTTGTACCAAAATAGAAAAACGCATTCGCCGTTCCCTGAAACTGAGATGTTAGCCGCAGTCCATAAGCAAGAATAACAAAAATGAACAAGCTGAGTATCAGACCGTACTTTAAAAAAAGTTTACTCCGGCCACTTACAAATTCTAGCCTCACCAGGCTTATCAGAAATACTATGAATATCAAAGATTCACCAAGTGCCAGCAGATAGTAGGGTGTGAACAGGCCGCCCGGCATGTTTATCAACCATGTATGCCTGAACTGTTCTACAAAACTATCCGGCATTAGCGGATTCTGAAATTTCGCCATTGCTGCCAGGCCAAATGTGGTAAGAAATAAAAGCTGAACGGCCAGAAACTTCCAGTCAGATATCCTGAAAGATTTGAGTATGGTTTGCATATAGAAAATTATTGTATAAGTTCAACCTGCAAAACCCAGTTATTCTGGCCATCATTCATTAGTATGCAATTCATCCGGAAGAACGCAATTCATCCGGACAATTTAAAATAGTGATGGAATCCTGCTAAAATGTTAACGTGGTCGCAAAAAAAACAGCCCGATGGTATCTGCACCGGGCTGTTGTTCTGATCATGTTTTGACATTGATTTATTTCACAAAAAGCATATCACGATAAGTCGGGAGCGGCCAGAAATCGTCTGCGATAAGCTTTTCAAGCTCATCAGCAGCGTTTCTTACCTCGTTCATGGCTGGAATCACATTTTTGTGCATGTGATGTGCCTTCTCCTCGATTTCGTCGCCACCAAGTTCCAGATTGGCCGCAATCAGCGTATCAAGTGATTTTACAAGCTTGTTAAGCCCGTCGTTCACTTTTTTAATCACTGTTTGTGCCCCGTCCACCTTGAGTCCTATGCTCTTTCCACGCTCAACTGTCGCAGCAAGTTCATTGATGTAGCGAACTGCCGCTGGAATAATCATGGTTTGTGCAAGGTTTTCAGTAGTTTCACCTTCAATATTGATTGTTTTGAAGTAGATGTCGTACAGGATTTCAAGCCGTGAATCAATTTCACGTTTCGTGAGTACCTTATAGGTCTCGAACAGCTTCACATTCTTGTCTGAGTTAAGCAGTGGAAGTGTATCCATGGTTGAACGCAGATTGAGCAAGCCACGTTTTTTAGCCTCTTTCTGCCAATCATCAGAATATCCGTCGCCATTGAAAATGATTTTGTCGCTTTCTTTCATGGTCGATTTGAGAATGGCGGCAAGCGCCGTTTCAATGTCCTGACCTGATGCAAGTGCACTCTCGAGTTGTCCGTTCATTTCATCAAGTGCTTCAGCCATTATCGTATTCAGTACGGTAACAGGGAATGACACCGACTGTGCAGATCCCACAGCCCGGAATTCGAATTTGTTTCCGGTGAACGCAAAGGGCGATGTGCGGTTACGGTCTCCTGCATGCATGGGCAGATGCGGCAGAACAGGGCTGCCAAGACCGAGAAGACCGCCCTTTTTAGAGCTTTTCGCCCCGCCATTCTGTATCTGCTTGTAGATGTCTTCAAGCTGTTCACCCAGGAAAATGGAAATGATGGCCGGCGGTGCTTCATTTGCACCCAACCTGTGATCATTACCCGCGCTGGCAATAGATATGCGCAACAGGTCCTGATGTTTGTGAACGGCTTTAATGGCTGCCGTACAAAAATACAGAAAGACCATATTACTGTGCGGGTCATCTCCTGGTTCCAGCAGGTTCATTCCACTGTTTGTTGCCAGCGACCAGTTTGTATGCTTGCCGCTACCGTTAACACCGGCAAACGGCTTTTCGTGAAGAAGACAGACAAGGCCGTATTTGCGGGCAATCCTCTTGAGTATAATCATCGTGAGCTGCTGGTGATCGGCAGCAATATTACAGGTTTCAAAAATAGGTGCGATCTCAAACTGACTGGGAGCAACTTCATTATGCCTGGTTTTAACAGGAACACCTAGGCGATAGAGTTCTTTCTCCGCTTCCATCATGTATGCCAGAATACGGTCTGGAATTGATCCAAAATAGTGATCCTCAAGATCCTGCCCTTTCGGAGGTTTGGCACCTACGAGCGTTCTGTTACTTACAACAAGATCAGGTCTTCGATAAAAGAACTCCTGGTCGATCAGAAAATACTCCTGTTCAAAACCAGTGGTGGATACAACACGTTTTACATTATCATAGCCGAACATTTGCAGCGCCCTCACACCTTGCTGGCTCACTGCCTCAACGGATCTCAATAAAGGTGTTTTATTGTCGAGGGCTTCTCCGGTCCATGAAGCAAATGCTGTTGGTATGCAGAGTACTGTACCGTTGTCGTTCTCAACAATGAATGCAGCAGATGTAGGATCCCAGGCTGTATAGCCTCTGGCCTCAAACGTGGGACGAAGTCCGCCACTCGGAAAACTGGATGCATCCGGTTCGCCCTGAATTAGTTCTTTCCCGGAAAATTCGGCGACAGCTCCTCCACCCTGGTTTGGTGTTATGAAGCTGTCGTGCTTTTCGGCCGTCTGACCGGTGAGGGGCTGAAACCAGTGGGTATAGTGAGTAGCCCCTCGCTCAACTGCCCAGTCTTTCATTACAACAGCCACCGAATCTGCTACATCTTCATTTAGTGGCGCATTGTCGGTTATCGTTTTTTTGAGCTCCCTCCAGATAGCTTTTGGAAGGCGGGCTTTCAATTCAGTTAAATGCAGGGCATTCTCTCCGAAAATCTTGCTTACGTCGGCCGGAATTGCCGCCGCTTTACCGTTTGTTGCAAAACTGCTGTCCTTGACCGCGGCAAGGGTGTCAAAACGTCTGAATGATTTACTCATGATCTATGTATTCTATTTATTTCAGGTTACCAAATCTGCCATCAATAATAATGCTTTTTTAGCTAAATGCCATATTAATTTAGTTCAAAATTTATTTTCAGCTTACTTTATCATATTAGCGTTCCACAATATATTAACATTTTTAGTGTACTGTACGAAAAAAGCGCTTTCAGCGGCAGGTGCTTTCCGGCCAAATGACCATTCCGGCTTTGAAACTTTTTTTGCTAACTTTGGCTGCCGTTACTCAAACGAACTATAATTGATGAACATAACTACCAAAGCCTGGATAGAAGCCGCACGACTGCGTACACTTCCAGCAGCTTTCGCCCCTGTACTGATCGGCGCATCACTGGCTTATTCCGATTCAGAATTCAGCTTTCCCTTAACCACCATAGCACTAATTTGTGCCCTGCTTATCCAGATTGGTACAAATTTCGCCAACGATTTCTACGACTTCAAAAAAGGAGCCGATACACCCGAACGTATCGGCTTTGCCAGGGCAACGGCTTCGGGTATTATTCAGCCTGAAACCATGCGAAATGCGACCTGGCTAACCATGGCTCTGGCATTTGTTACAGGGCTGTACCTTGTCTATATGGCCGGCTGGATTATCCTGGTTATCGGGGTCTTCTCAATACTCTTTGGCATAGCTTACACAGGAGGTCCTTACCCGCTGGCCTATAATGGATTGGGCGATATCTTTGTATTCATCTTCTTTGGTTTTGTAGCTGTTGCAGGCACATACTACGTGAACACACTGGAATTCAGTAGTGAGTCAGTCTGGGCTTCGCTGGCAGCCGGAGCGCTTACAACCAGCATTTTGGTTGTCAATAATCTGCGCGATTCCGAATCCGATAAAAAAACAGGTAAAAATACACTTGGCGTTATATTCGGTGACCGTTTTCTGAAATTCGAATATTTGTTACTTATGGCTCTTGCCTTTACCATCCCTCCTCATTTCAGGTTCCGGTTAGGGTACGAAAATATCATTTTACTGCCATTGCTGCTCCTGCCTCTCACGATATATCTGACGTACAAAATATGGATGAACTCCAGCAAATCCGAACTGAACAAATTGTTGGGGCAAACGGCAGTTCATCTGCTACTGTTCAGTATCTTGTTTGCAGCAGGAATCATCTCAGGTTAAATCCGCCGACTTGAAAATAAGTCTTTATCAATACAGCTTACCATTCAGAACTCCGCTTAAAACGGCAAACGCATTTTTTCCGGTACGGGAAGGCCTTCTGATTCATTGTCTCGATCAAGATCGTATTTCAGTCTGGGCTGAAGCTTCTCCCCTGCCAGGATTCTCTTCGGAATCGGTATCAGACATTATACAGGCATCGGAAAAATTAATAGAGAGCATTTCAAAGGGGAAAAATCTCATAGACGGCATCCCATCGCTGTCGTTTGCTGTGGATTGTATCTTATGGAAAATCGGCCGGACTGGTGAAATGAAATTCTCTCCCGAAACAACACTGAAAACCTTTTCACCCACCCCACGGAATATTCCTGTAAACACTGCTATCGGTATCGGAGATAAACAGATGGCGCTCAATAAGGTTAATCACTATTACAATGAGGGTTACCGCACTTTTAAATTCAAGGTTGGCCTCGACAGAGCACTGGAAGAATCAATTCTTACATCTGTTTGCAATAAATACCCTGATATCAGTATCAGGCTTGATGCCAACCGCGGCTGGTCTTTGGAAACCGCATTATCAATTCTGGCCGACTGGAAGCAATTCAATCCCGAGTATTGTGAAGAGCCCGTACAAGGAGGCATTTTCGAAGAGTTATCCAGGATCAAAACAACAACGGGAGTGCCTGTTGCGGCCGACGAATCAGTCAGGGATATCGGGAGTGCGCGGAGACTCACCGAAGGAAAACTGGCCGATTTTCTAATTCTCAAGCCATCATTGATCGGAAATATATCCGATTTTTTGCACATTTGTGAGATGGCTCAAAATTCCGAAATCCAGGTTGTGGTTACAACTGCCCTTGAGAGTGCCATTGGGAGATCCTGGGTTTATGCTCTGGCATCCATGATAGATAACGGACTGGCAATGGGCCTTGCCACCGGTGATCTCTTTGAATACGATATCGCCGACGACTCAAACCTTTTCAAAAAAGGTCATCTCTGTTTCGATTCCGTTATGCTGAATACCATACAGCCGGATTCTGAAAAGTTGAAAAATTTAAAATCTGTTTGGGAGTTCAATATATGATGCCTAAATCAGTTATCAGGATGCAGCTATGACATTCACATACCAGCAACGGTTTGATGTACCATGATTAAAGGCACATTCATATCAGACCCGTCTTCTCTATTTCTCAAATCGGGAGAGAAGTTTTTCACCTATCACGATCTATATTGTCACGCAGCACGAATCCAGCAAATAGTAAACGATCCCGGCGAACCCATCGGCATAATGACGTCAAACAAGGAGATCGCCATTATGATTATTGCCTCAGCATGGATAAACGGCTTGACAGTGGTACCATTCCCACTATCCACGACGGCCGCAGAACTCACTGATCTGATCACCCTTACAGGTGTTCAGACAATGTTTTGTGATTCAGATAACTTGGATTTGCCCGGGGATTTTGGCACCCGGTTCGTAAACATTAACCATTTTACCCCAGCCATTCAGCCGGTTGAACCGGCTAGACCGGATAATGACAGATTGTTCGGAATTTTTTTTACATCAGGTACCTCGGGTAAACCCAAAGCAGTACCGTTAAAACGAGGTCAGATGATATCAGCGGCCAGATCGAGTTCATTCAGTAATCAGCTTAATCCTGGTGACCTGTGGCTGCACTGCCTTCCCCTGCATCACATAGGAGGGATATCCATCATACTCAGATCTGTTATTTACGGTTCTGGTGTATACAATGTATCCGGTTTTGACGTTGCCGGGATAGCAGATATTCTCAGCAGCGACCATAATGTTAAAGCAGTTTCCCTGGTACCCACACAACTATCGAGGCTTATTGAATACCCGGGATTTAAAACCCATGAAGCCTTCCGTTTCGCACTAATCGGAGGCGGTCGTGTTCCCGATACACTCAGGGAAAAGGCTGCGGGTCATGTACCGGCCATATTCAGTTACGGAATGACGGAGACCTGTGCACAGATCGTTGCCACCCGGGATGATGGCGCGTCAGCTGAAGGCAGTACCGGCAGCGTAATTCCACCCAATGAATTGATTATTTGTGATGATCGGGGTAAGCAGTTGGATAACGGGCAGTCAGGATTCATCTGCCTCAGGGGGCCACAGGTTTTTGACGGATACCTGAATGAAAACGAAAATACATTTTTCACCGGCGGATGGTTTAACACAGGGGATTATGGTTACACCGACAACAAGGGGAATCTCTTTGTCGAATCAAGGCGGGAAGACAGAATAGTAACCGGAGGTGAAAATGTTGATCCTTTTGAAGTCGAAAATGCCCTTTTGCAAATACCCGGTATTTCGGATGCAGCCGTAATCGGGCTTGCCGATGATGAGTGGGGCCAGATTGTTACAGCAGTTATTGTAACTGGCCCAGATTTTACCTGTACACTCAAATCACTCCGGGGAGTCCTGAAATCACAACTCGTGGGCTACAAGATTCCCCGCCGGCTGGAAATTGTAAATGAGCTACCCAAATCAGCTCTCGGCAAAGTAAAAAAAAGCAATTTAAAATTGCGATTCGAGTGAAATTGCAGTGATGGTGGCGTTTCAGGATTTCTTACCCGATAAAACAGCGACTCTTCATACCACGGGATTACAATGCAGTATTTACGGATTGCAATACAGTTTTTCGGTTTCATGTACGTCAAGACTGGTTCAGCCCTGGCTTACTATGTTTACTGCAATCCAACCCTTTTGAAAATTATATCGACCTGGCTGGTATGGTATTCGGGGTTGAATGCATCATCGATCTCTTCCTGCGAAAGAATACCGTTCATTGTGCCATTTTTTTCAATAATTGCCTTGTAATCAGTTTTTTTACTCCATGCTTCCATGGCAAGAGGTTGTACAATATCATAGGCTTTTTCCCGTGACTGTCCCTTATCGATCAGCTTGAGCAGCAGTCGTTGGGAAAATACAAGCCCGTGGGTTCGGTTAATGTTTTCGAGCATATTGTCTTCAAAAACAACAAGATTTTCGATAAGCTTCGAAAATCTGTTAAGCATATAATCAAGCAGTATGGTTGCATCGGGCAAAATTATACGTTCCGCGGATGAGTGGGAAATATCCCTTTCATGCCACAACGGGATATTTTCATAAGCAGTAACCATATATCCGCGCAGTACCCTGGCACATCCGGTAATATTTTCCGAGCCAATGGGATTTCTTTTATGCGGCATGGCCGATGAGCCCTTCTGCCCCTCGAAAAACCGCTCCTCCACTTCACGGGTTTCACTTTTTTGAAGATGTCTGATCTCAACCGCGATTTTCTCCATGGTAGACCCAATAAGGGCAAGTGTGGCCATGTAGTAGGCATGCCGGTCGCGCTGTAGCGTTTGCGTGGATATGGGTGCAGGTTGAAGCCCAAGCCGTTCACATGTAAGGGTTTCAACTTCAGGCGGAATGTTTGCGAAAGTTCCTACGGCACCTGAAAGTTTCCCAAACTCCACATCAGCGGCTGCCAGATTGAAACGATCCAGATTTCTCACCATTTCAGCATACCAGAGTGCACATTTAAGGCCGAATGTGGTCGGCTCGGCATGTACACCATGGGTGCGCCCCATCATAACAGTATATTTGTACTTTAGTGCCTTTTGGGCCAGTACATCAATCATTTGTGTTATGCCCGTGCTCAGAATTTTGTTGGCCTGTTTCAGGCGAATCCCCCAGGCAGTATCCACAACGTCGGTAGATGTAAGACCATAGTGGATCCATTTTTTTTCCTCACCCAATGTCTCCGATACCGCTCTTGTAAAGGCTACCACATCATGACGGGTCACCTCTTCTATTTCCCTGATACGGTTGATTTCAAACCGTGCATCTCTGTAGAGAATATCTACATCTTCTTCAGGAATATGGCCAAGTTTACTCCAGGCATAACAAGCGGCAAGTTCAACCTCAAGCCAGCTCTGAAACTGATTCTCTTCGGTCCAGATAGCTGTCATTTCGTCTCTTGAATATCGGGAGATCATATTTTATGCTGATTTTGAGGTGAATCATTTTTCTGCCTGGTCGTTGTCCGATTCCGTGTCTGATTCTGTATCAGGACGATCTTTCTGATAATGATCGCCCTCTTCTATCACGTGAACCCTGACTTTTTTTACTCTGTTATTATCTACCTTGGCCACAGTGAGTTCAAGATCACGAAATCTGGCCTTTTCACCAGTCTCCGGTATTCTTTCGGTAAGATGGTAAATAAGCCCGCCCAATGTTTCGTATTCATCCTGATCGGTAGTCAGTTCCATGCCAAGAATATCAGCCATATCATCGAGGTCGATCTGGGCGTCAAATATATAGTCTCCGTCCTTTCTTCGTGTATATAACAATTCTGCATTGCCGTTTTCTTCCTGCAAATCACCAATGATTTCCTCGAGAACATCATCGAGCGTGACCATACCCTCCGTGCCACCGTATTCATCAACTACAATGGCGATATGGGTTTTCTCACGCTGAAAGTCTTTAAGCAGATCGTCGATCTTCTTTGTTGCAGGTATAAAAAAGGCCCTCCTGGCATTCACTTTCCAGTTTATGGAGGTGTCTTTATTGCTTGTACTGATATAGGGTAAAAGATCCTTGGAATGAATAATGCCAGCAATATGATCCAGGTTACCCTCATACAATGGCATTCTGGATATACTCTTTTCCCTGATTACCGTCAAAACATCCTCCATCGTATCCTCGGTTGAAACCGCAACAATATTTACTCTGGATGTCATTATCTCTTTAACGGTTGTATTGCCGAACTCTATCACATTTTCAATGATCTCTCTTTCATCACCGCGTAGTGTTCCCTGTATTTCCCCCATTTCTGCTATTGTCATGATATCGTGAGATGAAATCGGGTTAAAGGGTGCAGGAAGACTTTTTTCAATTTTCTTAGTGAAAAAAGTAATCATACTGGTTACTGGTAACAGCACTATAAACCAGAAATACAGAAATCTGCTGAGTTTCAAGGCCACCTTCATCGGATCTTTCATGGCCAGAATTTTTGGTGTTATCTCGGTCAGAATAGCAATAGTAAAAGTCAGTACCAAAACTTCAATAGTATAGATTAGCAATTCAGGAAGCCCGAAATATGAAATGACTGCACCTGTCAGCACCGCAGCGAAAACTGCGGTCAGAATATTCGCAAATGTGTTCCCGATCAGAATAGTAACCAGAAGCCTGCGGGGTTTTTCAAGCATCGATATAACCCGTGCCCAACTTTGAATCTGATTTTCCGCTTCAATCCGTTCTCTGTGAAATGAACTGGCTAGTGAAAAATAAGCAACCTCACTACTTGAAAACATAGCCGACAAAATCAAACCGGTTAATATTACAAGTAATTGAGTGAGAACACTGGCCGGGTCAAGCCCAACACCGGGAACAGAAGCGATATCCCCAGCAGATTCTATCAGATTAATAAGCGAAATGGAAGAACTGTAACTTAAGGTTTCCAATCAGCAGGTTTGGTTATTGGGTTGGTCAAAACTACACAGATATCAAATTTGCATCAAGCTGTATAATTGAGTTAGAAACAAAAAAAATGGCGGCCGAAGCCGCCTGTACTAAAGATTTGCTTAAAATGGCAAATCATCGCTATCAGAATTATCATTTACAGCAGCGGCGCCGGAAGCTGATGTTTCCATCATGTTGCTTTCACCTTTACCGTCAAGCATAAACAGTGTTCTTGCTTTTATCTCGGTAGTATATTTCTTGACACCGTCTTTGTCTTCCCATGAACGGGTCTGTAAAGATCCTTCAATATATATTTTGGAACCTTTTTTGAGATACTCCTGGCAAATTTCAGCAACTCTTCCGAACGCAACAATTCTGTGCCATTCAGTACTTTCCTGCCAATCGCCATTCTGATCCTTATATCGTTCATTCGTAGCCACGCTGAGTGTAGCAATGGCCGTGTTGTTTTGTGAGTAGCGTACATCAGGATCTGCTCCCAGATGACCTATGATCATAACTTTATTTAATGATGCCATAATCGATCCTGTTAATTGATGTTATTAGTGTGATAATAAGGAGTACAAAAATGACTGATCCTTACATTTTTTATTTTTTTTCTCAACATATTACCATCTTCAACTTGTAAAATAGCAAAAATATACTGTGCTGCTATTACTTTGATTAATTCTAACTTGTACGGTGTATTACTCGCATATTTCTAAAGTCTTTAATGAATATTATATTGCACGAACAGAGCCACTCAATAAAGGAGGGCAAATGAGCAACGGCAAAATATCAATTGAAGAACGCCGGAATCGGATAGCGGCCATACAAAGTGTAATTCCTGGCCTGGGACATATTTACAAAGGGCATTACGGACTTGGTGTTATTATTCTTCTGCTGAGTCCGCTGATTCTATGGGCAGGACTTATACTTGGCTGGGCTACTTTCGGTTTTGGATTATTTCTGCCATTTGCATTTATAGCATTCATAGCCTATCAGGCATATCATTTGAATGATCGCAGAAAGCACCACGCCGGCATACTTTAACCATTAACTTACATTGATCGATTTATCTATGCTGGTATTCGCGGCATAGGCTGTGCTGATCCTGTTCTGACGGTCAAATTCGTATGTCACACTTCCGAGAACTATCCCGGCAAATCCTACCTGTGTAACAATAGTAGACCTTCCATCAGGTTTGTCAAATACTTCAGGTTCATCGAGAAATGTGTGGGTGTGTCCGCCGATAATAAGATCAATACCGTCTATCTCCTGAGCGACTACCCTGTCGCTAACGCGTCCGTCCGAATAACGGTACCCGAGATGGCTAAGGCAGATAACCAGATCGCAATCGTAGCCCTTCCGAAGTACGTGAACCATTTGGTTTGCTCTCATTACCGGATCACTGTAAACAACACCCTTATGCAGATGGGGCAGTACCAGATTTTCAAAAGAGACACCCAATCCAAATATGCCGACAGTTAACCCATTTATTTTTCTAACCAGGTTAGGTCGTATAAATGGTGCCATCGATGATTCGCCAAAGTCATAGTTTGAGTTTACAAACGGGAAACCGGCCTGATCTGCTACTTTAGAGAAACCCTCTACGCCATTATCGAACTCATGGTTGCCGATGGTACTTGCATCATAACCCATTTCCGACATCAGTTTTAAATCAAGGGCTCCACCGTAGAAATTAAAATAAGGTGTACCCTGAAAAACATCGCCGGCATCAAGTAACAAAGTTGTACCAGGTGCAGAAGATTTCAGTTGCTTAATCAGCGTGGCTCTCCTGGCAATCCCACCCAATCCTTCATAACGAGATCCGTCGGGAAAGGGATCAATCCGTGCATGGGTATCGTTTGTGTGAAGTATTACGAGTCTTTTATCGGGTACTCGGGCTGCAAATGATTCAAGCGGCCTGAAACCCATAAAACCTGCGCCAAGGCCTATTGTACCCAGGGATTTTAAAAAATATTTTCTGTTCATTTTATCGGATTCTCGAATCAGTTACCGGTTCTATAGCTGGCATAAACTTCAAATACTCGATAAAAGCGTCTCTGATCAAAATCTGCATGTCCCGTCGTTCCTGCGGTGACCATAGGGTTGGCATATCACCCCCACCATCCGCAAGCCAGTTATTGGTCGCTACCCAATAGTTTGCATCGGGATCGGCAGATTTGTTCCCCACCAGTACATCTTCAGCCTTGCCATTATTAATCCTGAATCGGATACCACTAACAGGTTCGCCGCCTGCTGCAGCGATTTCATCGGCCAGAGTTATCACTTGATCACCTGTAAGTTTCAGAATGGTGATATGGTTCTCGAATGGCATCAATTCGAAAATATGGCCAATATTGACCGGCCCTGCCGGCAAGGGTACTCTCAGGCCCCCATTGTTCAGTATGGCAATATGAACTGTTTCGTTCATTTCGCGGGTGGCCCGGTTCCGGAGAATATCTGCAGTAAGGTTACCCAGCGGCCCTTCGGGTTGTCCTCTTTCAATAATAGCGGTACTCCTTGTGAGAACCGTATTCAGCTGATCCTGAATATCACTTTTGTATGGTTCGATTATCGCTGCAATAACATCATCATTTTCAATGAAGTCTGCCATGGAGTAATTCCAGTGATCAAACCCTGTAAACAAGTAGGTTTCCTGCTCAACAACCTTTTTGGATGCAGAACAGGAAACCATCATGACAGCAACAAAAAACAGGATTACCCTGCCTGACAAAAACCGATATTCAAACATCATTAATTAATTCCGACCCTGGAACTGCTCCATCATCATCTGTTGAAGTGTTTTAAGCTTAACACCAGCAGGTACATCCAGGTCGCTGTTCGATATTTTTTGTTTGGTGATTTTTTCAGTTTCAAGCACCATAGTTAACTCACCACCTTTATATGCTTCAACTTTGAGCGGAACATAACCGTCATCAATTATTTTTCCGAACGGCCCGGAGAAATCAGATGATACATCAGAAAACCATGGTTCCTTAAATATGCCCCAGTTAAGCTTCATACTTTCCGACATCCACAGATGTATCTCTTCGTTTTCATCATTAATGTAAATCCACTGGCTGGCCTTAAACCCGTTAAAGGTTTCCGATTTTCCTGTTTTTTTCAACTCACCGGCTAGTTCCGGCGTAGTTTCCGGTTCCTCATTGCTCATAAAGGCTTTGAACATTCCAAAAATACCTTCAATATCGGTTTTTGTTATGCTTATCGCTTCGGTTTCACTTGTGAAAACAACAAAATCTTTCATGTCGTGACGAATTAGAATCTGATCAGATTCAACACCGGGGAGCATGTCTGTAGACGTTTTGTCGCCATCAGTATAGATACGCATCCTGTCTTTATTGCAGACCAGCGTAAAAGAACCCGATTCCTGCATCTGGCCGTTTTCCAGTTCATAGCCTTTAAAAACAAGTGTCCCCTCAAAATACTCCTGGCTCATCGCATTATGGACAGGCAACAGGGAGCTAACCAGTACTATCAGAAGACTATATCGCAGACCAGACTTCAGAAATGCCTTTAAATGTTTCATTATAGGGTTTCCTTTCAATTGCATAATTAAGTGACTGTTCGAACAACCGGTGCCATCCGGGTGCTTCGATTGTATCGTAAGTGTGATGGTGAAAATTCCAGACAACAACCCCATTGTAACGCTCAACCAAATCTACTTGTTTTCTCAATAAATCAACAGACTCAGAAATTTTCAGATTCATGTAGTTCAGCAACTGTACATCCATGGCCGTCATTGGAAGTTCAAGTACGCTCGTTCCCCTGTTTTTGTTGCGGTCGAACAGTGTGTGAGGAGAAACGCACCCGGTTCGCGTTCCGGCCTGTTCTGCCCAGGCTAGAGAGGAATCATTCTCAAGAGAATGCTCCGATAATACACCCGCGAAGCGTTCTGCATCAAACCGCAAGTAATGGAAACGGACCGATCTGATACCGGCTCCCGTCTTCTGTTCCAGCTGTTTGAGTTCTTCTTCAAATAACCCGCCCGGGTAGCCTGCCATATATCCGGGATGAAATCCTATTTCACCCCCAGCCTTTGTTAGTTTCCCTATCATTTTATCGAAAAATGGTAATCCCAGGTACTTGGCTGCATCATTGGGATGTTTATGTATGTTGGACTGAATAAAAAATGTGGGTTTGATGCCGGCCCGTTCAGAAAAATCCAGTAATTTTATAATGGAATCCTGGTAGGTGTCACCAGGCGTTAGCAGATCGAGTACTGAAGCCTGCCAGCGGTCAAGGCGTTCCGGAATCGATTTCCTGTTTTTATTCAGAAGCAGAAAGTCTACCGATTCCCTGGCCCAGGTCCCCTTCGTTTTCTTCCTGATCCGATCAATGTCGTGCGTAAGGCCCAGCGCGAATTCGGCCCCCTTCCAACTCATGTTTTCCGTCCTTATTCCTGCAAGCTCAAGCCTCTTGCCCAGCAACAGCGCATATTCATTAACTATCGGGAAATCTATACCCAGCTTGTTCTGTACACTTTCTGCGTATGTGAATCTTCCGTGACTGTCGGGCTCTGAAGCCGTACCACTCTGCCAGTCGCTCAGAAAGTAAAAAGCTGATGCAATTACATCGGGGAATATATCTTCACCGGATTCCTGTATTCCGGCGCCAGAGTAATTATTGAATAATATAGGAACCACTTCTGCATGTACACCCTTAACATTTTTTATCCGGGTTATCGCTATCTGTTTACTTTCGGCAAAAAAGCCGATTGCATCGGAGGATGCAGTTATATGTACCACCTTGCCTGTGGGGTAACTTCCAGTATTTAAACCATAATACAGGCCGCCTTCTGTAACAAGTTCATCAGCAGTAACCACCACCATCTTCCGGCGCAGTATGGTGAGCAAATTTCTGAGGGCATATTCCGCTTTTGGGTAAAATTGTGGCGGAACTTCTATGCACACGCGTATCACGATACTCCGTTACTGATCCATGCTAATTTTATGAATCCACCCGCCCGCGATCACGTCATCGTTTTCATAACATACCAGAGCCTGGCCGGGGGTTATGGCGTGCCGTGCATCTGCAAACCGGATAGTAAGCTGGTCATCGCCTGTCTGCGTGAGGAATCCTGGTGCACCGTCATCGTTATACCGGATTGCCCCGATAACTGGCATCTCTTCCTGCGGTACTTTTTCGTACTTCACCATATTTATCTGGCGGGCTGTGCAGTATGTGTTTTCAAGGTCCTGTTCTTCGCCTACAGTAATCACGTTTGTTCCCGGGTTGATGTCTGTTACATATACCGGTTTTCCCATTGGCAGGTGCAGCCCCCTTCTCTGGCCAATAGTGTAGAAAGGATATCCTTTGTGTTTCCCGACCACATTTCCGTTCTTGTCAACAAACAGGCCCCCGTCCACTTTTTCTTTAAGCCCTTCAACACGGTCTTTCAGGAAACGGCGGTAATCGTTGTCTGGCACAAAACAGATTTCATA
>JAIVHB010000179.1 GCA_020201275.1 Rhodothermaceae bacterium
CCGGATGATCCGTTTACACCAGCGGCCGCCTCCCCGAGTCCGAAGCGCCTGTAATGGTTCAGGCCGGCCGCCAGCCGCAGGTTGTTGAACCACTCCGGCGTCGACGCATACACTGAACGGAATGTCCATAGAGCGCCCAGATCGAGCTGGCGGTAGGGATCGCGACCGGCATCCGCGGCGTTGTAGCGCTCCGACATCACCGGTACATTGACCGCATAGCCCGCCCGGAGGTCGGGTACCAGGAGCCAGATACCCCGGTAGCGGCCAAGGGCGCGGTAGTGCAACACCGCCGCCATCCCGGCAATGCCCTCATCAAACCGCTGGTCGGTTTCTCCCATCCCCTGCAGTCCCGCGAACAGGTACCCCAGGTCGAATTGCTGCAGGTCGCGGTCGGGATGCTCACTATCAAACGACCACTGGGCCGAGAGCGACACCCGCCACCCGAAATCGAACGATCCGCGGACGAGCGGCTCCACATTCGCTTCAGCTTTCGTGAGCACCGCCCCGTTCAGGTTCAGGCTGTACCAGAGCTCCGACGGATAACGCAGCCGGGGCCGCACCGACGGTTCGGGGAAATGGTCGACGCCCCAGCGCAGCCCGAACGCCATCCCGGCATCATCCCCGTGCGCCGCGGCCGGACTGATCATATACCCCGACTCCTGCCCCGCCGCCCGCTCCAATGGCGCCGCCACCAGCAAAATGATGAGGACAATCAGCAGATTGGCTCGATGAACTGATACGTTCACTACTCTATCTCCTTAACCTTATTAATGACATAAATCTGAATCTGAATCTGAATCTGAACTATAACCTGATCCATAGCCCGGGCTCAACACTTAACCTCAATCTTAACCTTAACCTTAACCTCAACCTTAACCTTACCTCAACATCCCCTCACTCCGCCTGCACCCGGTACATCGAATCGAGTGTTATGCCGACATCCGCCACGGTTTTCGACTCGTCGCCCAGCAATTCGGCGATTTTGTCGAGGGCCAGATTCTTCGTGTAGCCCTCCTCATACAGCAGGCCGCTGCCCTCGCATTGGGAGATGAGCCGGAGCGCCACATTCCGGCGGTCGTTGCGGAATACCGACTCGCTCACCTGTTCCCGGTTCCACCAGGTGAGCTGCCGCATCAGCAGATCGCCCGCCTCCTCAAAATCGAGTGCTTTCTGCGGGGCAGTCATGTAACTGCTCCGGAAGAACGCCCTGGCCAGCAGGTGGATGTGGTTGTTTGGCGACCATCCCGCGTTCCGGCGCCGGATCGCGTACGACGACTTCGAGGCGCTGATCAGCCATTCGGCCGGCTGCCCGCCCACCGATGGCTGCGCGTCGAGATATTCGACCAGGTTCCGGATGTTGCCGCGCATCGTTTTCAGTCCGTTCACGGGCAGCCCCAGGTATTCGGCCGGGGCCTTTTCGTAGATGAGTTTCATTTCGGCCTCGGTGAGCCGGTTCTCAAACCAGTTCATGTAGAGTGAATCGGGCAGGTTGAGGCGGAGCAGCCATCCGTCGGTGCCGAAAATGACACGCCTTTTCAGCTTATCATCTTTCAGCACCGTTTTCAGCCATTTCAGGTAGTTTTTTTCGTGCTCCTCATTCAGCATCTGATCGGTATGGTAGGATATATCCATGTACACCTGATCGTACTTATTAATCAGCTCCTGAACCGTGTGGGTCCAGTCGCCCTTCACGGGACCGTTCTTCTTCATAGGCCCCTGGTCGGTGCCGCCGGCGTGGGCGAAACAGACCCTCAGGTTTGGCCGCTCTTTCAAAATATCCCTCCAATGTGCGGGATTGCCAAATTCGACCGAAGCGTCGTTCTCCTTGAATCCGCCCTGATTGCAGTGCAGCAGAATGGGGAGGTCGTTGTCGTGACAGTAGTCGAACACCCGCTTCATCCGGTCGGATATGACCTCAATGCCCAGCGACGGGTAGAGCTTGATGCCGGCAAATCCGTGCTCCTCAATGCCCCGGCACATCAGTTCGTAATAGTTGTCGCGCCGGGTATTTACCGCCACAAAGGGGATGATGCGGCCTGGATAGGCGACAGCCGCCGCCGCGGTCTCCTTCATCTGACGGAGGTATAAAACCTGGTCGGCCGCGGCCGTCTGTTCGGAGGTGATGTCCATCATCAGCGCGACCATGATCTCGTCGGGCGAAGCCTCTTCGAACAGCCGTTCAGCCACGTGGGTGGCCGACGGCAGCATGGCGATGCGCAGGGTCTGGAACACATCCCTGATGGTGGCGTCCGCCTCGGCGCCCTTGTCGAAATTTGACGACAGCCGGTCGAGTGTGGCCTGCAGGGCTGCCCTTTTTAGTCTGCGTGCCCTCTTTTTGCTTCCGGGCAACTGTATGCCAAACGGCAGGTTGAACTGCTTGGGGATGATTTTCTTCACGGCCGACGAACCGGCTATATATCCGATAAAGCGGTCGAGCAGTTCATCCTCGGTCAGGTTTTCGGGATGCTTCATCTGGTCGTTCAGCAGTTTCTCAACCGTGTCTCCCACGAAGGCGGGAAGCCCCTTTTCATTAATCCGGGTTACGACAATCCGGATCGCATATTTGCTGAGTACCGAATTGAGACTGAAAATGTGAGCATGGCCATTGATACGCATGTGCTTACCTCCTTATTCAAAACATCCGGTTCTGACCGACTGCGACCGGATTCTTTGCCCATATTGTTACCTTGTGATGGTTGCCGTGCTTCGGGTTCTGACCAACCGAAACAGGATCCTGTTACCCATACTATTGAAGCCAGTAATTTTGAAACCCGTTTGAGTATAGTGAAATAGCCGGGTTTTTAAAATATTAACAACAGGATGGCACATCTGTTACGAACAGATATATGTGTTTAGATGCCGGATTCGTGCGCCTGGCATTACATTAAACGGTTACTTTTGAGATTGGGAAGTAAACAAATCATATAAAGTAGGCTAATGAAGCGGCCACCAATTCAGGCACCGTTATCCGGACAATTCACTATATTCAGCTTCAGTTATTACCATCTGAACTATGGCGAAAAAAATTAGAAAAGATACCCTGAGGCCAAAAGCTACTCCGGCCCCTGAAGTGAAGGATGAGTACCGTACACGGTTCAGAACGGTCTATTTTCTGTCGCTGCTGGCCCTGATAATGATGCACATGATCGTATCGGGGGTCGACCCCATCGGGCTCATCACCCAGATATGGGAACGTCCCGAGGGCATCTTCATAAGCCTTGGCAAGTTCGCCTCGTGGGCCTGGTCGTTTATCTATTCCACCCGCCTGCTCTATTTGATCGGCCTTATACTGATCCTGGAATTCTGGTTCTTCCCGCACATGATCCGCTACAAGTATATCCAGTTTTCACCGGGACCACTGCTTTCCATCACCGCCGCGCTGTTTATCCTGTTCGTGATCCGTTTCATGGGTATTATTGACTGAGCCGGGGTACACGGCCTCTGAATACGAAACTCCCCGTGCCGGTGACCCTCTTTTTATGTATGTTTACCTGCAACACATCATCAGCCAAACAGCCCTATGTTTTTTGTATTTGATCTGGAAACCGTACCCGATTTCGAGTTTGTGCGCCGGGTAATAAACGAACCCAGCGACGACGATGCTCTGCTGCTCGAGCAGGCCGGCGAGGAGCTGGCGCGCAACAAAACAGGTTTCCTGCCACCCATGTACCACCGCATCGTATCGTGGGTCGGCCTGTGGATCGACAACCTCGGTGAGCCGCGGCAGAAACTCTCCTGGAACGGGACCGACGAAAAAGAGGGCCTGCTCAAACTGATCGATGCCCTGAATACCTACAAGGATTTCGGGCTGATCCATCACAACGGCCGCGGGTTTGACCTGCCGGTTATCACCTACCGGGCCATGAAGCACGGCCTGCAGCTGCCGGCACGGCTGAACCGCCACGAAATCCGGTACCGCTTCAGCCGCGAAAATATCGACCTGGTGGATGAATTCAGCAACTACGGCGCCAGTTCATGGCCCAAGCTGAAACATATCGGCCTGCTCATCGGCATCCCCTTCAAGCAGATCGGCGAGGGAAATGTGGTGCTTGAGATGTTCAACCAGAACGAACTCTCCAAAATTGAACACTACTGCTACGAGGATGTGATGGCCACCTACCTGGTCTGGCTTTACCTCAAATACACCATAGGCGATCTGGATGCACAGCGCTTCGAAAACCTCAGGGACAGGGCGCTTCAGAAACTCCGTGAAATTCAAAGCGCCGTTGATTGAAAACCGGAGCTGGATAAACCTGCCAATTCAAATCATAGACGGGCATTCAATACAGGTTACGTCACATCCGTTCCATCCGCAGAAATTCAATCTCCGGTAATCGGGTACCCCAACCCCTTATCGTTGTTTCACCGGTAATTTTGATATCGGCCCGGATCATGACTTCATTTTCATCCACGGGGAAATAATCGGAATAATCTTCGCGGCTTCCTGGGGCACCATACATAATCTCGCCCACCTCAAAAACAATCCCGAGACCATCCGTCGCAGGCCATCCACCCCAAATCAGCATCCCGGTCTGATTCTTGTGTCTTGCGTCTTGCCTCTCGTCTACACCACAAACCCGTCTTCGAGGGTGACCCCTTTCGGTACAACCACGATGCCGTCAACAACCGAGTAATTCTCGTAATTGCCCTCTTCGAGGTGTGTGCCGCCATTGATCCGTACGTCGTTACCGATGCGCACATTCTTGTCGATAATGGCATTCCGAATGTAGCACCGCTCACCGATACCCATGGCCGGACGGCCTTCGGGACGTTTCAGGTCTTCGATGGAGGCAAAATAGTCGTTACCCATGATGATCGAATCCACTATGGTGGTACCCACACCGATCCTCGAGCGAATCCCGATAAGGGTGTGTTCAATCCGGCTGGCTTCAATGATGGATCCCTCCGCGATGATGCTGCGCTCAAGCGTGGTTCCTGTTACTTTGGATGCAGGCAGAAGGCGTGCCCGGGTGAATATCACCCTTTTATTATCGTACAGATTGAAGTCGGGAAGCTGCTTGGTCAGATCAAGGTTGGCTTCAAAAAAGGACTTGATCGTTCCGATGTCGGTCCAGTATCCGTCGTACAGAAAGGATGCCACCTTGTACTTTGATTCGATCGCGGCCGGAATAATCTCCTTGCCGAAGTCTGTAGATTCCGGAAGGGATTCAAATAAATCGTATATGGCCTTTTTGTTGAAGATGTATATTCCCATTGATGCCAGGTACACGCGGCCGGCTTTTTTCAGTTCATCCGGAACCTCCGAAGGCCAGTTTTCAAGCTCCTGTAACGGCGGTTTTTCAACAAAACTGCTGATATTTCCCTTATCATCAGTCTTGAGGATGCCAAAGCTGGTTGCATCATCGGCATTTACAGGAATGTTTGCTATGGAGATGTCGGCACCTTTTGCCAGGTGATTGTGCATCATCTCTTCATAGTCCATCTGGTATAACTGGTCGCCCGATAAAACCAGCAGGTGATCGTACTCATGGTTTTCCAGGTGGTGAAACGACTGCCGAACGGCATCGGCTGTACCCTGGTACCACTTGGAGCTTCCGGGGGTCTGCTCAGCTGCCAGAATATCGACGAAGCCGGGGCTGAACACGTCGAAGTGGTAGGTGTTCTTGATATGCCGGTTCAGCGACGCGGAGTTGAACTGTGTGAGTACGAATATTTTTCTCACATCTGAGTTGAGGCAGTTCGAAATGGGTATGTCTACGAGCCGGTATTTCCCGCCGATGGGTACCGCAGGCTTCGACCTGCTTTTTGTGAGCGGAAATAATCTTGACCCCTGGCCCCCGCCAAGGATTACGGCTACGGTTTTGTCCATCACAGTCATAATCTCTAAATATTTAATGATTGATATAATTCGATGTATTTATCTGCTGATTTATCCCACGAAAAATCGAGTGCAACCGCCCTGTTCCGGAAAATCTTCATGTGATCTTTAATTTTATACATGGAGTGGGCACGGCTCACGGCATGCCAGGCGTCTTCAAGGCTGAATTGGTTGAAACAGACCCCATACCCCTCCGGCTCACCCACATCAACAACCGTATCGTTCAGACCACCGGTACGCCGTACAATCGGAATGGTGCCGTATTTAAGGGCGTACATCTGGTTGAGTCCGCAGGGCTCCACCCTCGAGGGCATCAGCAGAAAATCGGATCCTGCGTAAATCTGATGGGCCAGTTTTTCGTTGTATTGCAGGGAGGTGTTGAAATACCCCACAAACCTCCCCTTGAGATGGTTAAACACATGGTGAAGATAGGGATCACCCGTTCCGAGCACGATGAAATTGGCCTCGTTGCCCGCTTCCAGAAACGACGTGATCAGATCGGGAAGCAGGTCGGCCCCCTTCTCTTTGGCCAGCCGGCCTATATAAGAGAAAACGGGCAGTTTCGGGTTCAGGCCAAACTCTTTACAGAGCACCTCTTTGTTCAGTTTTTTACCCTTTTCAACGGTTTTTGCGCTAAAATTGTGGGCGATGAGCGGATCGGTAGCCGGATCCCATACCTGGTCGTCGATTCCGTTGATGATCCCGACCGATTTTTGGGCCTCGTGCTGCATCAGTGTCTCAAGGCCGGAGCTGTCGGTCTGCAGTTCCCTGAGGTAGCCGGTCGACACTGTGGTAAGCTTCCAGCAGTTGCGGATGCCGCTGGCCAGCGAATTCAGCCGGTTACCCCACTCCAGAAAACCGAATTTCTCCGGTTTTATCTTCGGCAAAAGGGCAGCCTTGCCCATATCATAGGACCCATGGTACTCACCGTTGTGGATGGTAAGCACGGTTGGCGTGGAGATCAGATCGGAGTAAATGTAACATGAGTTGATCAGAAAAGGGATGAGGGCCGTGTGGTGATCGTGACAGTGAATTACATCCGGTTTTTTGGGAAATGATTTAAACCAGTCGAGTACAGCGAGCTGAAAACTGACATACCTCTCAAATTCATCCCAGTACGGATATCCGCTCACGGGATCCACATAGATGCCGGGCCGGTCAGTGCGGCCGGGTATATCGACCATATACAGCGGAAAGCCGAGTTCTTCCTGCTTTTCACGAAGCAAACGGTAATGAAACTTTTGTGATCCGAGGTACGTAGCCCCCTCATGAACCACATCGTAGGAGCGGCTGTTGGCCCATTCGTTGTCGTATTTTGGCATTACAACCCAGGCGTTTACATTTTTCCTGTTCAGATATTTGGGAAGGGATCCCACAACATCTCCCAGTCCGCCGGTTTTTGCCACTGGATAACACTCCAGGCTTGTGTGAATTACAAGCATGATGATAATTGGTTTTTCAAAACTTTCTATATGCGTAAAAGTACTTATTGATAATACTTCATAGACGGCTAATTGCAAAATCAAAAGGCAGAAAATGACATTTTCCTTACTATATTTAACTCCATTTTAAACTATCTATTGAACCATGCAGGCTATCCATATTGAAAACGTAAGTAAAGTCTTCGGGGAGTTCAAAGCGGTCGATAATGTGAGCTTTGATGTGAGGCCGGGATGTATCTACGGGATTCTGGGCCCTAACGGTGCCGGAAAAACCACCACCATCAGGATGATCAATTACATCACCATCCCCGACCAGGGTGTGATTACCATCAACGGCGTAAAGGCCGGAAGGCAAACCCAGGAGATCATCGGCTACCTGCCCGAAGAACGGGGGTTGTACAAAAAGATGAAGGTGGGCGAACAGCTCATCTACCTGGCACGGCTCAAGGGGATGAAGCTGAACGATGCCAGAGCATCACTCAAGTTCTGGCTTGAACGCTTCGATGCCTACGGGTGGATTGACAAGGAAGTAAGCGAACTCTCCAAGGGGATGCAGCGACATCTGCCTTTTCAACCGGGGCAAGGTTATCCTGGAGGGTAATCTGAGCTCGATAAAACGCTCATTCGGCCGCAATACCGTGAACCTGGAGTTCGAAGGCGACGGCTCCTTCCTGGAAAGGATTGAGGGTATTCGCATTAACAATAAATCGGTCAATTTCGCCGAAATCCGCCTGCTAAACGGCATCGATGAACAGGAGATTCTGAAGGCCGCATTGCAGCACGTACGGGTTACGAAATACGAATTCGTTCAGCCCTCACTCAACGAAATATTTATCTCAAGTGTCGGAACCGACAACGTACCAAAAAGCTGACTTCTATGGACTTCAACAAATTTTTCCTGGTATTCAAGCGTGAGTATTTCAGCCGGCTGAAGAGCAAAACCTTTATCATAACCACCATCCTGGCCCCTGTCGGTTTTCTGATGCTGTTCCTCATTCCCATTGCCGTTTCATCGCTGAGCTCCGAGCGGGAGCGCATCGTTTATGTGGTGGATGAGACCGGAACCATCGATCACCGCCTGGTTGAAGCCAATCCCGGTTTGTACCGCATCCCCGATACCACCGAAATGGATGAACTCCGCGGGGAGGTGATGGCGAGAAAAGTGGATGCGTATGTCTACATCAGCGAATCGGTGATCACCAATACCGGATCTCCCGAACTGGTGTACGGCGGGGCCGGCGGCCTGATGTTCATCCAGGGAATACGGTCCGACATTCAGTCGGCCGTGAGAGATGAACTGCTCGACCGGTCGGATGTAAATCCCGAAGTCCGCGAAATTTTCGGCAAGCGGGTTGGACTTCAGACCAGCAAGCTTACCGAAACCGGCGAGGAAGAGACCGACACTACCGCACTGTTCATAGTGGGCCTGGTATTCGGGATCGTTATCTATGCCGCCATGTTCATCTACGGCGCCATTATCATGCGTAGTGTGATCGAGGAAAAATCGAGCCGTATTATCGAGGTGATCACATCGGCAGTCAAACCGCTGGAGCTGCTTCTTGGCAAAGTGATTGGCGTGGGCGCCCTCGGCATGACCCAGTTTCTCATCTGGATCATTGCCATTTCGGGCATCGGCAGCGTGGCCGGGATGCTCATGCTGGGAACCACTCCTGATGCTGCCACCGGCGAAGCGCTTGAAGAGGCCGCGGCAAGTGGTGTCAGCTTCAGTATTCCGGATATCGGCATTGAACTCTGGGTCGGCCTGCTCGTCTTTTTCCTGCTGGGCTATCTCATCTACAGCGCCCTGTTCGCGGCGGTCGGTTCGGCGGTGGAGTCGGAGACCGACAGCCAGCAGCTCACCCTTCCCATTTCCATTCCCATAATTATCGCCATGCTGTTGATCAACCATGTGGCATCCGATCCCGATTCCACCCTGTCGGTGGTCAGTTCCATGTTCCCCCTGTTTACGCCCATGCTCATGCCTGTACGAATGGCGGTGCTGGATGTACCTCTGTGGCAGATCCTGGGCTCTATCGTGCTGATGGCCCTCACCTTCATGCTGCTAATGTGGCTGAGCGCACGCATTTATCGTGTAGGTATGCTGATGTACGGGAAAAAAGCAGGGTTCCGTGAACTGGCCCGTTGGGTAAGGTATAGTGAGTAGGGAATAGGGAACAGTAGAACAATAGAACAATAGAACAATAGAACTGGGGAACAGGGGGACAGGGTGTGCAGTGCCTGAGCATTGCGTTTTTTTGCACGAACCTGGGAGGCTTCCGATTTACCGATTTATATCATTTCTACAGGGTGCAACTATGTCACTTCCGGAATAGTGTTGCCCCGCTTTTGGGCAAGATTAGTGGCTACCGGTGACATACTTCCAAATCACTTCGCCGTTCAAATGTTCTATTGTTCAATTGTTCCCTAATTCAAAGCATGCTAACAGCACCATCGGTGTCACCTATTTAATTGTGTAGCCCCCGAAGGGGCGTAATTAGTGGCTCAGTATGACGAATTTCCCGCCGCTTCACTTCCCCGTTTCTTGTTCTACTGTTCACCTGTTCCATACCCGGGGATCGGGTTCGGTGGGTCGTCGGGTTTGGAGCAGTTCGCGGTAGGCGGTATCATTCAGATGTACGGATGCAGCCTTAAAGGTGATGTGGCGAATTCGGGGATCGCGGTCGAGTATAAACGCGCGGATAACCGATTCTGTTTTTTCAGGTGCTGCATTGGCAGTGATCAGGTTGAATGCGGTCTGCCGCACGGCGTAGGGCTGTGAGCCGCTCAGGTAGGGATCTGTTAGTGCAACCGCTTCCTGCGGGTCGACGGCCATGAACAGTTCTTCAAGCGCGGCGGCTTTAACGGCCGGCTGACGGTCGGAGGTCATCAGTCTGCGTACAAAATCGCGGAAATCGGCTTCGGCACTAATCAGCCGGAGGCTTTTTAGTGCGGCGATTGCAACATCCGGGTCGGTCGCGGTCTGAACGGTACGGCCTGTCATGCGCTGAACCTCTTCGTTTCCGGAATACCCTGAAAGGGCCTCCAGTGCGGCCAGTTTGATAGTAAGCGGTTCCTCGCGGAGAAAGTTCATGAACATCTGCTCCGTACCCGATGCCCCACCGGTGAGGGCCGCCATGGCACGGACAAGCCCCGCCCTTACCTCGGGATCCTCTTCATTGCGGATGATATCGTTCAGTGCCAGCTGCAGGTCGGGATCATCAGTAAAAAAGGCCATCACCTCTGCCGCGGCCGCGCGTTCGGCCGCATCCTCACTGCGGCGCAATTGATGCAGCCAGAACCGGAAGGGCTTGTAGATAACCAGCTCAATGGAGGCATCAGCGGTGAAGGTAATGTTCTGAAGCGACGGATCAACCGATCTGGTAATTACTGAGCCGGACGGTTCCAGCTCAAATCCGGCATCCTCAACACCATCCGGCCTGTTCAGATGCATGGTGATGGTAACCACCGTATCGGGCACATTCTGAATGGGTGTCACAGCAAACGTTACCGTGCCGTCGCTCTCCGATTCGGTAATCTCAATCTCGTAAGCCGGTGCGGCATCCGCAATAACATCAGCATCGAGGTTAACGCCGCTGAAGGTTGTGCCGAACTGGTCGTACCAGAACCGGTTGTAGGCGTTCAGGTCGTAGACGCCGGCCGGCAGCCGGGCCGCATCACGGTACGTCTGGCGGAAAAGGTCAAAAATGAGATCGCCCGTTTCGTTCTCCCACGCCTTCATCACACGGTTCCAGACTGCGGGACCATAAAAACTGTGCTCATCACCTACATATGCCGGGAAATCCGACAGCTTCAGCATTCCGTCTTCATTACGCAGCTCGCGGTAAAGATATCCGGAATAGGCCTGATGCACGGTTGCCGTAGCCGCATCGTAGGCTCTGTGCCTAGCTGAAAAAGGTAACCATAGCCAGGCGCGAACGACTTTTCGTCCCAACGGTGGTCGGCCAGCACCAGCACATTCAGGCCATCAAACGGAAATTCCATGTTCAGAGACCGCTGTGTGCGCCCCATCGCTTCGGATACATGGCGCAGCAACAGGTTCATCTCATCCGCATTCAGGGTGCCGGGCTCGGAATAGACACGCACCGGCTTGATCCCGGCAATGGCCTCCTGATACCGGAGGTCCCCAAAAGCAAAATTCCACCCGGATACCGCTACCGGCGCTGTGCTGGCCCAACGGATGCGCTGCATACCCTCATCCATCGGCTCAGAACCTGAAAATTCACCCACCGACACCAGTTCAAGTCCGGCGGGAATGGTAAATGAAAAATCGACTGGCATAGCCAGAAACGGACTGTCAAACACGGGAACCCAGGCAGAAGTCGTTTCTGGCATGTTCGACGTCCATACCGTACCGCGTTCATTCACATGGATACCGTATCCGGGCATCGCTTCGTAACTGACGGTCAGCTCATACCGCCTGCCGGTCTCCAGTCTGCCATCAGTATCGAATCGGATACCGTGTTCTGTCATCTCAAAACCGATGGGATCGCCGTCGAGCTCAGCCGCGGAAACCGTCATATTCCTGGCCTGAAGCAGGATGTAAGGGGTATCGGCGGTAAATGGGGAAATCTCATACCGCACCGTGCCGCTGATCTGTGTCGCATTTCTGTTCACGTTCACATCCACGTCAGCCTGATGGAAGCGCACCTGCTGATCAGGCCAGGCGCTGTAAACGCTCTGCTGCCCAAGCGTAACATCAGCCGGCAGCAGAACAAAAAAGGTTATCAGAAATAGAGCTATTGAAACTATTCGAAGCATGATCAATCCGTTGATGGGTTAAAGAGGGTTAAAACCTGTTCGTGTATCTCTTTTACACAGCTGAAACCGTTGCCGCCGCCGGGTGTTGCATTGCCCTTAAGGTCGGTGAAAATCCCCCCCGATTCCTGTACCACGTTTATCAGCGCGGCGGCATCCCACAGGTTCAGAACCGGATCGACCATCAGGTCGGCCCGCCCGCAGGCCACCATCATGTGTCCGTAGGCATCGCCCCAGGTTCGGTGAACGCGCACTTTTTTCAGAAGCTGTGCCAGTTCACTGTCATAACCGTACAGGCCGAAATGCTGCACGTCGGATGTAAGGAATGTGGCCTCATCAAGCGATTGGCAGGTCCGTACGCGGCAGGCATCTCCGTTCAGAGCAGCCCCCATCCCCTTTACTCCCACACACATTTCATTGGAAACCGGCGCATAGATCACGCCGGCTACAGGCGATCCGTCGACTATTACCCCGACGAGTGTGGTATAGAGGGGAATACCGTGAATAAACGATTGTGTGCCGTCGATCGGATCGAGTATCCATTGCACGTTGCTATCCGGATTTGTGGCACCATGTTCCTCGCCCAGAATACCGTGTGAAGGAAAAGCAGATGCGATCACTTCACGCATCGCGGTTTCGGCATTTCGGTCGGCCATGGTAACCGGCGAATGGTCGTCTTTGAATTCCACATCAATGTGCCTGCCGAAGTGGCGCAGCGAAACTTCCCCGCCCGCCCGGGCCACATCAACGGCCACATCCCTGATTTTCTCCAATGATATCATAACAGCTATT
>JAIVHB010000121.1 GCA_020201275.1 Rhodothermaceae bacterium
AGAGGTACACGACTGGCTGAAGCGTTATCTGGTTGATTGATGTGATGCCCACAGTTGGGCTCGGTTATCAGCAGACCTATCACGGTAAAAAAAGTGACAGATGCCTGCCGATGGCACTGTCACTTATAAAAATCGAAATTGAAAGAGATCAAATTGGAAGCTGTGAAATTCCGAAGGCATCATCCGTTCTTCAGATAGTCTTTCCATACCTCTGTCGATATGTTGAACATGATGATGAGTACAGCCAGCAGTATCCAGTAAATTATATCTTCCATAGTGACATGTTGTTATTTACCATCTGATACCGACGGCTGCACGAAAAGGTCCCGCAGGCTCTGTTTATTAGCAAACTCTAACATTTATTGGGGATACCTCGGGGGTGGGGAGTTGATGCCGGGATTTTCAGAGATGGGCATGTTCTACGTTGATAACACCGAATGGTAACAATAAAATAATATACCCTGATTGGTCCATGAATATCGCCGGTATACCTCGATTCACCGGCAAATTCAGGGTTCCTGAATGGCCTTGATTTCTGAATGTTACCGCGGGTAACATTGCCATAATATTCCGTTAACACGGTGCCGGTAAATTTTTGCTGTTTTCTAAACGTGAACAGCAAAACCATCATATACCGTGAATAATACAATTAAAAGTATAGCAGTTTGCATTCTGCCTGCCCTGCTTGTGCTTTTATATACAGAAGTTACGATAGCGCAATCGGGAGATACGGAAAGAGGCAGAATAACCGGAATCGTCGTTGACGGATCCTCAGGTCAACCCCTGATTGGTGCAACAGTTGTGCTTACCGGTACAACTTCGGGCGTATCCACTAACCTGGATGGCGAATTTATCCTGCCAAGGCTCACGCCGGGCATGTATTCCGTTACCATATCCTATGTGTCGTACGAAACACTGATCATCAATGAAATTGAGGTCGGGGTTAATGACGTGGTGCGGCTTGATATTGTACTGAAGGAAAATGGTACCGAATTGTCAGAGCTGGTCATTTCGGCCGGCAGAGTACAGAATACGGATGCTTCGATGCTCAGGCACCGTCAGAAGTCGATCGCTTTTGCTGATGCCATATCAGCCGAAGGTATTTCCAGGTCCGGTGCAGGTGATGCTGCCGATGCCATGAAAAAAGTGACAGGGGCAACCGTAATCGGTGGCAAATATGTCTATGTTCGGGGCCTTGGCGACCGTTACACAAACACGCAGTTGAACGGACTGGAACTGCCTACCAGCAATCCGGATAAAAAAGCCTTTCAGCTTGACCTGTTCCCGTCGCACCTTCTCGACAATATTGTAACGCTCAAAACTTTTACACCCGACAAGCCCGGTAATTTCTCGGGAGGGCTGATTGATGTTACCACAAAGGGAATACCGGACAGATTGTACGTGACGCTCTCTCTCAAAAACGGGTACAACACCGAGTCGTCAATGAACAGCCTGCTGCTGGGCGAAAAAGGAGATCTCGACTGGTTCGGCATGGAAAATGGACTGAGGAGTGAACCTTCCCTGCTGTTAAACCGACCTACGAATTCATATCCGAGCGCCACACAGGCAAGACTCAACCCGGAATTGGCATCAGAACTGGATTCCTACAGCCTAAGCAACAGTTATTACACCAATGGTAGAAATGGTCGTTTCGAGTTGCTTGGGCAGTTCGAAGAATCCGAAGTATTGAACCAGAATATTGACCTGAGTGATACAAGAGGCAGCCAAACCGTTGACTGGGGGCTGCTCGGATCTGTTGGGCTGATTATCGGAAACAACAACAAATTAAATTACTCCTATCTGCAAACCCAAAGTGGTGAGAATACCGGCAGGTATTTGTTCGGTTTCTGGGAACAATTTAATTCGGAAGACATAGAGTTCAGATCAAGGGTAAACCAGTTCATTGATCGTGATCTGGCTACGCATCAATTGTCAGGTAGCCACAGCTTCAGTTTCCTGAATAACGCCAAATTCGAATGGAATACCGGTATTCAATCTAACGGACAGGAACAGCCTGACTTCAGGGTAATAGCATCGGAAGCAAGATATATTCGGGATGCATCAGGTGCTGTTGCTGATACCTTGCTGGGGAACCCAAACTCGCAATTTCCGCGCCCGGCCCGCCTTTTCCGCGACCTGAACGAAACCAAAAAAACAGCCACAGCAGATATTACCGTACCCATAAGCCTGGGCAACCGGTCCCTGACATACAAGATGGGTGCTTTATATGAAAACACAGAGCGTGATTTCAGGGAACGCCGTTACGACTATCAGCAGGGCAGGAATTTCAGCCTGAACCAGTTCAAAACTGAAGCGGAGTATCTGAACAGCCTTGGTGTTCTGGGTTACGATAATGCGAACAGGGCTCAGATCGGTAACTATGTGGTTTCAGCAACCTCGGATCGAAGCAGCTATGATGCCTCCCAGGATATCAGGGCGGCATACGCAATGTTCGATGTTAATATCACCCGTTTTCTGAATCTGGCCACTGGCTTGCGTTATGAATCGACGGAGCTCAGATCTACAAGCCGGGATTCAACATTGCTTGATACCGATCGTTTCGCAAGAGTAAGCAAGGACGATCTTCTGCCATCCGTAAACCTGAGAATGTCCATCTCCGATAATTCATCTTTCAGGGCATCATACAGTCGAACACTCGCCCGACCCACATTTCGTGAGATGTCACCTTATGTGTCGTTCGATTTTGTGGGCGATAATCTTTTCAGAGGCAACGGAACACTGGAGAGAACGCTGATCCGAAATTATGACCTGAGATGGGAGTGGTACCCCAGTTCGCTTGAAATGATATCGGCCAGTGTCTTTTACAAACAGCTGGACAACCCCATTGAGCGCGTACTGCGATTCGACATTTCAGAAAAGGCCGAATCAATCCAGAATGTGGATGAGGGAGTTGTTTTTGGTGCAGAATTTGAAATTCGAAAGAATCTGGGTTTTGTGTTCGAGGCATTGAAAAATGTTGAAATCATTGCCAATTATGCCTGGATTCAGTCGGAAGTAACCATTCCGGAAGCTGAACTTGTACTAATGCGGCAGACACAGGTCAATCCACCCGAGAAAAGGCCTTTGACCGGCCAATCGCCGTATGTGGTTAACCTGGATCTTGCCTGGTACAATCCGCGTCATGCGTTTTCCACCAACATCAGCTTCAACCGGTTTGGTGACAGGCTCAGCAGGGTGGCACAGGGTTCCACGCCAAATGTTTATGAACGTGCCTACAACACGCTGAATGCGAACGTCAGTAAAAGCTTTGGCAGGAACATATCAGTATCACTGAGCGCCAGCAACATTCTGAACCCGAAAGTGACGTATTCACAGCGATTCAAGGGCAATGAATATCTCTACCAGCAGTACAAAACGGGCACCACATTTTCTTTTGGTGTCAAGTACAGCCTTTGAGATGTAACACGGTTTTTTAACCATACCAATCAACCAAAAATAAAAAAATGAAACTGAGAATAGTAAAAGTGCAATTACTGCTGCTACTGCTGGGTATAACCGGTGCGTACGGACAAAACACTGTAAATGTAACCGATGCCAGCATTAATGCTGGCGACAAAGTAT
>JAIVHB010000048.1 GCA_020201275.1 Rhodothermaceae bacterium
TCATGGAAAACTACCCGAACCCGTTCAATCCGGAAACCACCATCCGCTATTCGGTGGATTCGCCGGGCGAAGCCGTTGTTACCGTGTACAATCTGATGGGTCAGGAGGTCTGGAGAGAGACACACAATCACGGGAGAGCAGGTGCATTTGAGGTCCGCTTTAATGCATTAAATCTCACCTCCGGCATTTATATGGCCCGCATAGTACAGAACAACCGGTACTCCAACGTGATCAAGATGACACTTCTGAAGTAAATTCGGTGCAGCGGATAGGTGATTGCCGCCGGCTCGTTTACGTTTGTGGTGCTGCAGTGCTTTTACGCATACATCTTGACAGGGCTAAGATGCATTTAATTCATTAATAATCGTTTCAAGCCGATCAATTATTTCGTCAAGATAAGATTCTGTGATTGTTCACCCTATTTCGTAATCAACCCGAAATATTCGTGAACGATTCTATTTCTGAGTCCCCTGATTCTATTCCATTCAACTTCAGGGAATTTTTCTTTTATATCTGAATCAAAACGATTTGCTGCTTCACCAATTATTTCAAAATTTCAGATAACAGCATCAATAGTTTTATCATCTGAAATAAAATGATCGAAATCAAAATCATTAGTATATCGTTTTATTTTTTGATGCATATCTTCGAGAAGTAATATCGCCCTAAGTTCTTTGTTTTCCTGTCTGGAATACGAACCAAAAATAGCCATTGATTTTAAGGGATAATCATTGAACAAATGGTTCTTATGTTTACTTAAAGTAGTCTGTAAAATCCCTGTCAGTAAATTAAAAACGGGATTCCGGTCTATAACCGGAATCCCGCATCATGTTGAAAATTTGAATCAGAATGGTTCGAACTTGTGCTATTTACCGACTTTGAGCAAGTCTCTGATCTCGGCCAGAAGTTTTTCCTGTTCCGGGATCACGGCAATGGGCTCGGGTTTCGCTTCTTCTTTTCTCTTAGCTTTTTCAAACACTTTGATGACCATGAAGATTGCAAAAGCGACAATGGTGAAATCTATCAGGTGTTGAATAAATGCTCCGTAGTTGATGGTAACAGCGGCGGCTTCTTCGGTGGCGTCTTTTAGTGTAAAAATGAATTCACTGAAATCGATACCGCCCAGCAGCAGGCCAATGGGAGGCATCAATACATCATTAACAAAAGACGTTACAATTCGGCCGAATGCGGCGCCAATAACAACGGCTACGGCCAGGTCGAGTACATTGCCGCGCAGTGCGAACTTTTTGAAATCCTGCATCAGACTCATTTAGGTTGGGTTTGGTTAGTGTTAAGTGGTTTTGAATATTAATATTTATTCCCATGCTGGACAATAGAAAATACGTTGAAGAGGATTTACACAGTGCTGCCTGGATCGGGGCCGGTCCGGCAGGTTATTCACGTCAATATGACGTTTATCCTGTTGACGCGATGCGACCTGTTCATAGCAATAATTATTTGTGTGATTTATCACTAAAGTGTAGTTTCGGATTAATCATGTAAGCATATTACTTCCTTTAATGACAGATATGTGAGCTAAAGGATCTTTTTTCATCAGTTACTAACCGCTCTGACGTCTAAACGCTCTAATTGTCCATTCTTTACATTTTTACTTTGCATATAATCCGATCTCCTTTTCAAATCCATTCCTTTTGAGTAATCAATCTGACATAACACAGCGGCTTAATGACTCCAGAAACGGTGATGAGAAGGCTATGAATGAGGTTTTTGAAGAGGTATACGATTCACTCAGAATAATTGCCCACAATCAGTTGGGGCAGAACAAGTATGGTAACACCCTTAATACCACGGCTCTGGTACATGAAGCCTATGTGAAACTGGTAGGTAATACCTCCCTGCAGATTCAGGACCGTACCCATTTTTTTTCACTGGCCTCCAGAGCCATGCGCTATGTGCTGGTCGACTATGCCCGGTCGCGATCAGCCCGAAAAAGAGGCGGCCATGAAAATGATGTCACGCTCGATCCCATGAAATTGCAAATGGAAGAGCGTTCGGCAGATCTCATCCAACTGGATGAGGCACTTACAAAACTCGTTGCCTATGACGAAAATTTGGGCCGGCTGGTTGAACTCCGCTTTTTCGGTGGGCTTACCTATGAGGAAATTGCTGAGATGGAAGGAAGGTCGGTACGCACAATTAAACGTGACTGGCAGCGTGCCCGGACATGGATATTTTGGGTTATGAAAGCCGAAAACTGATTTTTTATCAGTCGATGGCCTTTTCCATCCGCATTTTACGATAATACAGGTATGAACTCATTATTTAAAGTCCGGCGGTTGGCAGGATTTTTCTACCAATTGTATATCGGATATGGTATATGCCCACTATGGCAATATGCTTGGCAAAACCCCTGACGATTCGTAACTATGAAAGAGATATCTCAGAAAAGATGGCAGCTGCTCGATCAAATGCTGCAATCGGTACTTGATCAGCCCGAGGAGAGCAGGACACGGTATCTTGGCAGTATATGTGGGTCAGATACGGAATTGCTGAACGATATTCACTCACTGCTTAACGTACATGAAGAGGCGGGAAAGATTCTGGGGGAATCTGTTACGACGTATGCTGCACCGCTTTTACCGGAACTGATACAGCAAATGGGCCAATTATCCGATAGTGAAGTAATACCCGGTTACAGGGTTGGTCCGTATGAAATTGTGTCCGTTTTGGGGCGGGGTGGAATGGGTAATGTGTACCTTGCAAAAAGAGCGGACGACAGTTTCAGCAAGCTCGTTGCACTCAAGCTGGTCAGGCGGGGTATGGATACCGACGACATCCTTCGGCGATTCCGTAATGAGCGCCAGATTCTGGCTTCCCTGGAACACAGTAATATTGCAAGGCTCTATGATGGCGGTATCAGTGAAAATGGCCGGCCCTATTTTGTGATGGAATATGTGGATGGTGTGCCTGTTGATCAGTACTGTAATCAGCACAAGCTATCGGTTAAAGAAAGGGTGAAGCTCTTTATAACGGTATGCAGGGCTGCCGCATATGCCCACAAGAAACTGATTGTGCACCGTGATCTGAAACCATCCAATATCCTTGTTACCCCAGAAGGAACAGTGAAATTACTTGATTTTGGAATTGCAAAACTGATGGATGACGAGAATCCAGACCTGACAGTTTTCCATACGAGACCGGGATCCCAATTCATTTCGGCGGGTTATGCGGCTCCGGAACAGCTGGAGGGAGTTCTGGTAACAACCTCGGGCGATGTTTTTTCTCTGGGTGTTGTACTTTATGAACTCATGGCAGGATGCAGGCCGTATGAAATCACCAGAAGCTTGTCGAAAGTCGTCGCCGATTATGAGCATATAATTCTCCCAAGCCGCCGAGTGGTACAAACCGGTAACAACACCACAGAGGAGTCGGAGAACAAACCGGTATCTCCTGTGGAACTGGCACAAGCCCGTAATGCAACACCCGACCAGCTGCGAAAAAGTCTTTCGGGCGACCTTGACAATATCATCCTGAAAGCGCTGCGTTTCGAGCCGGAAAGCCGCTATTCATCACCGGATCAGCTCGCCGACGACTTGCAGCGCCACCTGGATGGCATGCCGGTAACCGCACGTCCGTACGACATGGGTTACCGTACCCGCAAGTTTGTGCAACGGCACCGTACCGGTGTAATCGCAGGTGTAGCGGCGCTGCTCATGTTGATCTTTTTTACAGCAGGTCTCATCCACTTACAGTCCCGCACGGCGGCAGAGCGGGATATTGCCAATTTCGAAAGGGATAAGGCTGCGCAAGTTTCTGCATTTCTCGAAGAGTTGTTGTCGGCCGCCAATCCGGCTTACGGTACCAACCGGGCCGATACACTGCGGCTGCGTGATTTTGTCAGGATGAGTACCGAGCAGGTGAGAAGTGAACTGGGTGAACAACCCCTGGTTAAAGCCAGGATGTTGAATGCACTGGGCAACGTTCATGAAAAGCTGGGAATGAACGAGCAGGCCCGCTCACTTCTCGAAGAAGCGCTTGAGCTTCGGAAATCGGGTTATGGTGATCATCACCCCCAAGTTGCGGTAACCATGAAGGATCTGGGTATTGTCTACCACAGGCAGGGTGATTATGAACCGGCAGAGGACTACCTGAGGGCAGCCCTTAACATGATGCTGCTCTATCCTGATCAGGACCCTGAACACCTGGTGTCGGGTTATACGTCTCTTGCCAATCTGATCAACGACAGGGGCGATTACGATCAGGCCGAGAACCTGTACAGATCTGCCCTCGAGATCAGGATAAATGAGTCCGGTGAGGATGGTCACAAAACTGCAGGATCGATGTTGAATCTTGCTACGATTCTGCAAAGAAAAGGCAATCTGGCCGATGCCAGGGGATTGCATGAGAAGGCCCTGCTTATCAACAGAAGGGTATTGGGTGCCCGGCATCCGGTTGTGGCAACATCGGAAAATAATTATGGGTTACTGCTCGCCGATACGGGCGACAACGAGAAAGCCGCCGAACTGGTTCGCAGCGCCCTTGAAACGAGAATGGAAATGTACGGCGAGGAACACCCCGAAGTGCTTACAAGCATTAACAATCTCGCTACTATTCTCTCTGATTTGGGCAAGCATGAGGAAGCGGAATTTTATCACAGAAAATCCCTGGCACTCCGTAAAAAGGTACATGGAGAAACAAGCATGCCGGTGGGTATTGCCATAAACAACCTGGCCATGTTGATGAAAAATACTGGCAGAATACCTGAATCTATAGATCTGTACCGTGAGGCGCGTGATATAGTACGTGCTGTGCAGGGTCCGGAACACCCGGCTGTGGGAATTCTCTCCGGTAATCTCGCTGCCGCTCTCCGGGATAGCGGGAACTCGGAAGAAGCTGAACAGGTCTACCGGGTTTCACTTGAGATACTGAAAAATGCACTCCCGGAAGACCACCCCAGTATAGCCCGCCAGCTGGTCGGGCTTGGCGACTGCCTGACGAACCTGGGCCGATATTCCGAAGCCGAGGAAGTCATGTTAAAAGGATATCAGAGCCTCATTGACAAGGGCCTCGATACCGCACCAACCCGTGTCAGCCTGGTTAGATTGTATGAAATCTGGGGTCTTCCATCAAATGCGGATATCTACCGTGATGAGTGAGCTAAAGATGTTCCGGTTCCGCGCCGGGATTCCTGAATGTAATAGTTTTATATGTTTGGGTCGCACATCGGCAACATTTGAACTGTAATCTCATGGAACATGACTGATGGAATATGATTGTGAGTCATATCCCGGTTGTGAGACCTGATTGCTTCATATTTGATAGAGCTGTAATCAAGTATGAAATAATGATGGCTGGTCTATTATACGCTCTGGCATCAACCGTTTTTTTCCTATACATTCGCTATATCATTAATATCCAAACCAGATATCCGGGGTCATGAATAATTCGATAAATCAGGACATGAGTGGTAAAGACAATCTACCACGCGTTATCTTCCTTTCTGTAGTCGCCGCACTGGGCGGGTTCCTATTCGGGTTCGACAGCGGTGTTATAAATGGCACAGTCGATGCCCTGCAGATCGCTTTCAATTCGGATGCCGCGGGTACCGGTTTCAATGTGGCATCCATGCTTCTGGGTTGTGCGGTCGGCGCCTTTTTCGCCGGAACCCTGGCCGATAAATTCGGCCGTAAAGCGGTGCTGCTCATTACCGCCGTCACATTCATCATCAGCGCCTGGGGATCGGGTATTTCTGGCAGCTCTTTTCAGTTTGTAATTTTCCGTGTGCTCGGCGGTCTGGCCGTTGGTGGTGCCAGTATTCTTGCTCCGGCCTACATCAGTGAGATCGCCCCAGCAAACATCCGCGGCCGGCTGACCACGCTGCAACAGCTGATGATCGTGATCGGCCTGTTCGCGGCATTTCTGAGTAATTATGTCATTGCCGGACTGTCGGGTGGGGCATCCGAAACCCTGTGGGCCGGCTTTAATGCGTGGAGGTGGATGTACTGGATGGAGATAATCCCGGCAACCCTCTTTTTCGGTCTTCTTTTCTTCATTCCGGAATCGCCGCGCTACCTGGTTGCAGCCGGCCGGTACGATCAGGCCCGGCAGGTTTTACTCAGCCTTTCACCGCATGCTGATGCCGACGCCAAAGTGGCCGACATTCAGTCGACCCTGGAAAAGGATCACCGCCCCCGCCTTTCCGACATCATCAGTAAATACACCGGAAAACTTCACCCTATTGTTTGGGTGGGTATCGGGCTGGCATCGCTGCAGCAGTTCACCGGTATCAACGTCGTATTCTACTACGGTGCCACGCTATGGCAGGCGGCAGGCTTTACCGAAGCCGATGCCCTTCTTACAAATGTGATTAGCGGTACGGTTAACGTGCTGTTCACCTTCGTGGCCATCGCACTCATCGACAAGTTGGGTCGCAGACCGCTACTGCTCATCGGATCTCTCGGGCAGGCCTTTATGCTGGGGTTACTTGCTCTGATTTTCGGAACGGCCGCGGTTGGCGAGTCTGGCGTTCTGCAGCTGGAAGGCAATTTCGGCCTGTATGCACTGCTTGCCGCTAACGGTTACATCGCCTTCTTCGCCTTATCATGGGGCCCGGTTATGTGGGTGATGCTCGGTGAGATGTTCCCCAACCAGTTCCGCGGTGCCGCACTGGCCGTGTGCGGACTCGTTCAGTGGGGATCCAATTTCATCATCACCATGACCTTCCCGCTGTTCCTTGTATCGATAGGACTTGGCCCTTCTTACGGCATCTATGCCTTCTTCGGCGTTGTTGCCTATATCTTCGTACGGAACTTTGTCAAAGAGACAAAGGGCAGAACGCTGGAGGACATGTCGCGGGATGTGAAATAACCCTTGAATTCAGGCAGGTATTTAGCTTGTCAGCTTTTTAAGCCTGAGCATTCAACAGCCTGAACTGATCGGCATCAAACAACCCGAGATCGCTGATCTTCAGGCTGGGTATAACCAGCAGTGCCATAAAGGAGATCAGCATGTAGGGCGATTTGAGATCCGATCCCATTTCGCGGGCCATACGGTTCAGTTTTTTGAAAGCCGTCGCAACCTCCTCGCCCGGACGGTCGCTCATGATGCCGGCTACCGGAAGTGGAAGAATTTCGGAAGAACCGTTTGTTACGGCCGATATGCCGCCTTTAGCTCTCATAATCAAATTGACAGCACGGCTCATATACTCATCTGAACTGCCTACAACAATAATGTTATGGCTGTCGTGGGCAACCGATGAGGCGATGGCACCGTCACGGATCCCGAAATTTTTAATGAATGCTGCTGCCGGCGCAGCCTTCATATAACGGTTCACAACCGCAATTTTCAGGATATCCCTTTCAGGATCAGCCAGCACTTTCCCGTTTTCTGAATGCAGTTTTTCCATGCGGCGGCCGGTAATAAGCTCACCATCGTAGGCAACGATAACAGGCTGTTCAAGCATGTCGGCATTCACATCGAAATCGGATGGCTCACAGTTCCGGGCATTGAACCGGTTAATTGGAGCGATTTTACCCGTAGTAAACATCACCTTGCCGTTGTCATAGACACATTCACCGTCAATCCAGGTTTGAAGCACATGCATGGTTTCCGGATTGTCCGTAACAATGAAATCGGCCGGATCACCCTTTTGCAGCAGTCCGACGTTCAGATTGTAGTGCTGAACCGGAAGTACACAGCAGGAGTGAAGTACATCGTACAGATTATAGCCAAGCTTGAGGGTTCGTGCAGCCAGTACATTGATGTGGCCCTCGAGCAGATCGTCGGGGTGCTTGTCGTCGGAACAGAACATGATGCTGCCGGCATACTCGCGCATCAGGCCGATGAGGGCATTGTAGT
>JAIVHB010000180.1 GCA_020201275.1 Rhodothermaceae bacterium
ATTTTTTATTAAAAAAAAGGCTAACTGTAACGTTATCTGATGCTTCTATTTAGCATATATCAGGGGTCAGTGCCTTATCATTATTCCCATTATTTATGGGGATTTTATCAAAGCTATGTCTTATTTTAGCCTGCATTCCACGAAGAGGAACTGATGCAGGCCGAATTAATTTAGACAACATCTAAATTAAACATGTCGAGACCGTGATTTAACCCGTTTGGCGTATTTTTGGCCTGTTTTTACTGCAGCAAAAGATGCTTTTTGTGTAACTCATTTATAAACATTTTATAGAATGGCTCAACTTTACCCGGAATGGGCAAATAAAGCACCAAGATCTGTACTTCTTGGTCTCATACTGACAATTCTGGCTATAATTCTTGGTTTCTGGTACTACGGTTCTCCCAAACATATAGACGTGGGTTACGCACCTGTTCAACCGATCGATTACAGTCACAAACTGCATGCCGGTATACTGGGCATCGATTGCCAGTACTGTCATACCTCGGTAACCGTATCGGCCGTGGCTTCGGTTCCATCCACACAAACCTGCATGAATTGCCACAGCCAGATCCTGCCCGATAGTGAGAAACTGGTACCGCTTTATGAAAGCTGGGAAACAGGCAAATCGATTGAATGGGTTCACATCCATCGTCTGCCCGATTACACCTATTTCAACCACAGTGCCCACGTAAATGTTGGTGTGGGATGTGCAAGCTGCCACGGCCGTATAGATCGTATGGAGGTTGTAATGCAGGTAGAACCGCTCAGCATGGGATGGTGCCTCGACTGCCATAACAACCCGGAACCGCACATAAGGCCGGTTGAGGAGGTAACCAACATGGCCTGGACCCCCGATGAGAACCAGTTTGAATTTGCCCGGATGGTAATCGAGAAGAAAAATCTCAATCCGCCCATTTACTGCAACGCCTGCCACCGGTAAACGCACCCTACCCTTTTACGCCTACGAATCTCAGTCAATACATGAGCAAGGATACAAACAACACCTACTGGAGAAGTTTAAACCAACTCGCACAGAACGAGGAGTACAAAAATTTCCTGCACAGGGAATTCCCCGAAAACGGATCGGAGATGAACGACAACATCTCCCGCAGAAATTTCCTGCAGATCATGGGGGCTTCGGTGGCACTGGCAGGGCTGGCTGCATGCCGCAAGCCGGTTCAGAAAATTCTGCCCTTCAGCAGGCAGCCTGAAGACCTTGTACCCGGCATACCTTTGTATTACGCAACCGCTGCTCCCTTCCAGGACTATGTGACCGGCCTTGTTGTTGAAACCAACGAGGGCAGGCCCACCAAGGTGGAAGGCAATGAACTTCATCCCTCGGGGAACGGTGCTTCGGGATTACATGAACAGGCGTCCATCCTCGACCTGTACGACATGGACCGCTCGCGGTATCCGCGCATGAACGGCGAAAAGGCAGAATGGGCCGATTTTGTTGCCTTCACCAATGACCATTTTTCAGATACATAGCCCTTCGGCGACGATAATCTGCTCTACGGCTCCGAACTGGCATTCGGCCGCAAGCTCCGGCCTGTTTACCACTACGACAAGGCTGCTGTTACCGTTTCTCTCGACAACGATTTTATTCTTACAGCGCCCAACAGTGTGGAATCGACACGGCGCTTCAGCGAGTCGAGGAATGTGGAGTCGACCGGCGATTCCATGAACCGCCTCTATGTGGTTGAGAGTAACTATACGGTTACCGGAACGATGGCCGACCACCGCCTGCGCATCAAATCAGGCGAGATCGCCCTGTTCGGATACGCGCTGGCCGCAAGACTGGCTGAAAGCGTTACCGGCCTGAGCGCCTTCAGCGGTTACAGCAACAAATTCTCGCAACACAGCTGGGTGGCAGTTCTCGCCGAGGAACTGCTCAACAACCGCGGCATGTCTATCCTTACCGCAGGCACCGACCATGCAACGGAACTGCACGCTGTTGTAGCCGCCATCAACCGTGCCCTGGGCAATGTGAATGAAACGGTTTCCTTATATGATCTGCCGTTTACCCAACCAGGTGATAACAGGGAAGCATTTGCCCGGATGGTGCGTGAAATCGGGAACGGTGCCTATGACACAGTTGTAATAATCGGTACAAATCCATCGTACACAGCACCGGCCGATCTCGGCTTCGACGATGCCATCAGTCAGGCGGCTGCGGTAATCCATCTGTCGGGTTACTACGATGAAACATCTAAAAATGCCGGCTGGCACATCAACCGGGCCCACTATCTGGAACAGTGGGGCGACGGATACTCCTATACCGGCGTACAGTCGGTTATACAGCCGATGATTCAGCCGCTTTTCGGCGGCAGAAGCGAGATCGAATTCCTCGCGACCATCATATATGGTGAAGACAAAACCGGCCATGAGCTTGTACGTGAAACCTGGAGCGGAGCCATTTCCGGCAATTTCGACCGCGGCTGGAACAAAGTGCTTCACGATGGCCTGCTCGAAAATTCAGGCTTCGAAGCTGTAACGCCCGCCCTAAACGGCAATTTTGATGCAACCACCCGTGAGGCCGCAGGCAATGCATCATCCGGCGACGGTATCGAGTTGGTATTCAAGACCGATCCCAAATTATTCGACGGCCGCTGGGCAAACAACCCCTGGCTTCAGGAACTGCCCGACCCTGTCACCAAAATCACATGGGACAATGTGGCCCTCATGAGTCCGGCAACAGCAGAAAGACTTGGTTTCAGGGGTTCTAAATTCGACAGCAAAGAAGAACCCGTTGCGCGTATCGAGGCCGGCGGCAGCACATTCGAAATCCCTGTTTGGATTCTGCCAGGCCATGCCGACGACAGTATCACTGTCTACCAGGGCTACGGGCGCAAGTCCATTGGCCGTGTAGCCGACGGAATCGGGGTAAATCTTTACGCTTTCCGCACTACAGCCAATATGCTGAGCATAAGTAGCGTGACGGTGAACAATACCGGCCGCCTCTATACTATTGCGGCCACTCAGGATCATCACAGCATGGAGGGTCGCCCGCTCATTCGCGAGGCAAGCCTTGAGGAGTACCGGACCAATCCGAATTTTGCCGATGATATGGTAAAAGTGCCCGGCATACCTGAGGGTGAAGAACACGCAATCAACCTTTTCGACGGCCCGCAGTATCCCAAATATGAGCCTCAATGGGGCATGGCAATCGACCTGAACACCTGCACGGGGTGTGGCGTCTGTACCATCGCCTGTCAGGCCGAAAACAATATTCCGGTTGTGGGCAAACGCGAAGTGAAACGCGGCCGCGAGATGCACTGGATCCGCATTGACCGTTACTTCAACGGGGATACCGACAATCCGCAGGTTGTTCAGCAGCCAGTACCCTGTATGCACTGCGAGCAGGCCCCGTGCGAACAGGTTTGCCCGGTGGCTGCCACTGCGCACAGCGACGACGGTCTGAACCAGATGACCTATAACCGTTGCATCGGAACCCGGTACTGTGCCAACAACTGCCCCTACAAGGTGCGCCGATTCAACTTCTTCAATTATCCGAAAGAGTTCCTCACCACCGGCAGCGATCCCGAGATCATACAGATGGCCATGAACCCGGATGTATCGATCCGTTTCCGTGGTGTGATGGAAAAATGCACCTATTGCGTGCAGCGCATCAGCCGTGCGAAGATCGACACCAAACGTGAAACCGGTAATTCGATCAAACCGGCCGACGGTTCAGTGAAAACCGCGTGCCAGCAGGCCTGCCCTGCCGGTGCCATCACCTTTGGCGACCTTACCGACAGCAACAGCATTGTATCGCGTACCAAGCGGAACAACCGCAACTACATGCTGCTCGAAGAGCTGAACGTAAGGCCGCGTACTTCCTACCTTGCCAAACTCAGAAACCCGAACCCAAAACTGGTCTGACCCATAGCAGGGCGTGATTATCAAACCATAATAACCTGATGAGTAAGAAATACGAATACGTACCGGAACAGCCTCTGGTTCAGGGTAACCATACTTTCAGCAGTATCACCGCCCTGATCGGCGACATTGTGGAAAAGCCCACCCCTATGTGGTGGTACATCGCCTTCGGGGTGTCAAACCTGCTGCTTGCCATGCTGCTGGGCATGATCGCCTATCTGGTCTGGGAAGGCACCGGTATATGGGGCCTCAATAATCCCGTAGGATGGGGATGGGCCATCATCAATTTCGTATGGTGGGTCGGTATTGGTCACGCCGGAACGCTGATTTCAGCCATCCTTTTCCTGTTCCGGCAGGGCTGGCGTACAGCCATCAACCGGTTTGCCGAAGCCATGACGATCTTTGCTGTTATGTGTGCCGGTATCTTCCCCGCAATCCACGTGGGGCGTATATGGGTTGTCTACTGGATGTTTCCCATCCCCAACCAGATGCAGATGTGGCCGAATTTCAACAGTCCGCTTCTGTGGGATGTGTTCGCTGTATCGACATACTTCACGGTATCGCTGCTGTTCTGGTATGTGGGTCTCGTTCCCGATTTCGCCACCCTGCGCGACCGCGTGAAAAGCAAATTTGGACGATTTATTTACGGTTTTTTTGCTCTCGGCTGGACCGGAGGCAACAGGCAGTGGCAGAATTACGAGAAATCGTACCTCATCCTTGCCGGCCTTGCCACTCCCCTGGTTCTTTCCGTTCACACAATCGTATCGTTCGACTTTGCCGTGTCGATCATACCCGGATGGCACACTACCATTTTCCCGCCCTACTTTGTTGCCGGTGCCATTTTTTCGGGTTTTGCCATGGTAATGACCCTGATGATCATTGCGCGGAAGATTTACGGCCTCGAAGACATCATGACGGTTAACCACATCGAAAAGATGAACATGATAATTCTTGTTACGGGTACCATGGTCGGTTTTGCCTATGTGATGGAGTTTTTCATCGCCTGGTACGGGGGTGTGGAATACGAAAAATTCGCGTTTATCAACCGCGCCCTGGGTCCCTATTCATGGGCTTACTGGATGATGTTCCTCTGCAATGTATTCAGTCCGCAGTTCTTCTGGTCAAAAAAGTTGAGGCGCAGTGTAACTGCATCCTTTATTCTTTCCATTGTTGTAAATATCGGAATGTGGTTCGAACGCTTTGTGATTACAGTTTCCTCCCTGGCACAGGACTATCTGCCCGGCGCCTGGGGTTACTACTCACCGACCTGGGTCGACGTACTTACCTATGTTGGTACATTCGGCCTTTTCTTCACCAACTTTTTGCTCTTCCTGCGCTTCATGCCGATGGTGGCCATTGCCGAGATTAAAATGGTGATGCCGCAGGCCGATCCGCACTATTACGACGAAAACGGTGACGAGCCTGTAACCGCCAATGAATTTGCCAAAAAACCGGATTTAAACGCCTGACCGCAATTACCATGAGTAAAGCCGAACAACAACCAAGAAAAGTATACGGGATGCTGGCCGAGTACAGCAACCCCGCCAAGCTGATTCGCGCCGCCAAGCTGGTGAACCGCGCCGGATATCAGAAATACGATGCCTACAGCCCCTTCCCTATCCATGGAATGGATGAGGCCATGGGTCTTAAGGAGTCGAAACTGGGTTACATTGTTCTATTCCATGCTATACTGGGCTTTTTGGGAGCACTCGCCCTTCAGATCTGGACCAGCTCCATTGCCTATCCGATCAACATTAGCGGTAAACCCTTTATGAACATTCCGGCATTCATACCGGTAACATTCGAACTCACCGTACTTCTGTCGGCCTTTGGTGCCGTATTCGGCATGTTTTTCATGAACAATATGCCCAGGCACAACAATCCGCTGTTTAGTTCACAACGTTTTGAAAAAGTGACCGACGACGGCTTTTTTATCTGCATAGAAGCCTCCGACGACTTTTTCGATGAAGACAAGACCAAAAAACTTCTTGAGGATGCCGGAGCTATTCATATTGAGCACATTTTCACCCTGGAAGACAGGTAATTAACACATACCATGCGTACTACTCCGATTTTTAAACTGATCGCTTTTCTGATGGTGGCGGCTGCCCTGTCGGCCTGCCGCGGGCAGCCCTCGCAGGCCCCTCCAATCCATCTCAATCCGAATATGGACTGGCAGGAGAAATTCAAGCCGCTTGAGGCCAATCCATTTTTTGAAGACAGTCGCTCCATGAGGGCCCCTGTTGAAGGAACTGTTGCCAGAGGCCTGCTTCGCGACAATGCCACGTACTTTGAAGGGATCGACGACGACAGTTCATTTGTCGCAACCATCCCGGTCTCCCTCGACCGCTCCTTCCTGCACCGAGGGCAGGAACGCTATGAAATTTTCTGCACCCCATGCCACGGAGGCACCGGTTCCGGCGATGGTATTATCATTGGCCGGGGCTACGTACCACCACCATCCTTCCACGAAGAACGAATTCTTGATATGCCCGACGGTGAGCTTTACAGCGCCATTTACAACGGTGTACGCTCAATGCCCTCCTACCGGCATCAGATTCCGGTCGAAGACCGCTGGGCGATCGTGGCCTACATCAGGGCGTTGCAGCGCAGCCAGAACGCGACCGACGACGATCTGAGAAAACTGAACATCACCACCGATTTTGCCCAGGCAAATACCGCTGAATAACCTTTTTAGAGAACCACATCATGGCAAAGACCAAACCTGTTGACGATCTGACTTTCCCGCAGAACACCGGCATCCTAAGGGTATTGTTCGGTATTGGTGCACTGGGACTTATCGCCAGTTTCATCGGATTCTTTGTGGACTCAAAGCAGTTTCACTTTTCCTATCTCACAAGCTTCAGTTACCTGGCCAGCTTTTCACTGGCTTCACTCTTCTTTGTGATGCTGCACCACATAACCCGTTCATCGTGGGGTGTTACGCTCAGAAGAATTCCCGAGACATTCTCCTATCAGCTGTTTATTGTAGCCATCATGTTCATCCCCATTCTATTTGGGATGGAGTACCTGTACAAGTGGACCAACCCCGAGATTCTGGCCACCGACTATCTGGCGCAGCACAAAGAGCCCTATCTGAACCAGCCCTTCTTTATCATCCGGCAGTTCATCTATTTTTCGGTCTGGTCGTTCCTGGGTTACAGGCTCTACAAAAATTCAGTGAAAATGGATGAGAATGCCGACTGGGGCATTGAAACCCTGCAGCGAAAAATCAGCGCCCCGGGCATACTGCTGTTTTCACTTACAGTGGCCTTTGCCTCCTTCGACTGGCTTATGTCGCTCGATTTCCACTGGTTCTCTACCATGTTCGGTGTTTACTACTTTGCGATGAGTTTCCAGGCCTTCTTCGCAATGCTCATATTGCTGGGCCTGTTCCTTAGAGGCCGTGGTCTGCTGCTCAACACCATTACCAGGGTACACATAGGCGATGCCGGAAAACTGATGTTCGGGTTCACGGTATTCTACGCCTATATTGCCTTCAGCCAGTTTTTCCTGATCTACTACGCCAACATCCCCGAAGAGACCCTTTGGTACTATCACAGGCTTGAGGGTAACTGGAGCGTAATCTCCTATTCTCTCATCATTGTCCGGTTTGCCGCTCCGTTTCTGCTCCTGCTGAGCAAGGCGGCAAAAAGTAACTTTACCCTTCTGGGAATTTCATCGGTCATCATCGTTGTTATACATTTCTTTGAGATGCACTGGATTGTAATGCCCACATTGCATTACCACGGCTTCAACATGCACTGGCTTGATATCACAACCCTTTTAGGGCTTGGGGGTATTTTGCTTGGATTTTTCTTCTTTCAGTTCCAGAAACACAGCATGGTACCGAAGAATGACCCGAAATTCCTCGAGTCGTTAAATAAACACTGATTTTAATCGTTTACCAATATGAGTTCTGAAAAAGACAGACAGAACATCGACCAGAATATGAAGGCCACCGGTGATCAGTCGCCGTATGATGATAAAGATTTCTCCGAAGCGCTGAACGAGGGCGTAATGCCCGACAAGCTAAACCTGAAGTACATTACCTTCTGGAGTGTAATCGGTATTGCTACCGTAATTGTTCTGATTGTGATTGCGGCCGAACTGTTCAGCTATTTCTATTTCAAGAGGTCTTTTGAAACCTCGGTAGCCAGCGAATACACAGAGATCACCCGGCTGAAAACCCAGGCCAGTGAACGGCTCGGAAGCTTTGGTGTGATCGATGATGAAGCCGGGAAATACCATATACCCGTAGACAGCGCTTTTACGCTTATACTTGACGAATACAACAACTGAGTAATACCATGAATATTTATACCCTGAAGGCGTTCCTGATTTCCGCGGTTATACTGCTGGGTAGCGCCTCTGCGGGTTTTTCACAGACAAATCAACTGCCAGAGGCGCTTAGTGACGTCGGAATAACCGAAAAACTCGGTGATTACATTCCCGCAGATGTCCAGCTTACAAACCAGGACGGTGAACTCGTAATGCTCGGCGACTACCTGAACCGCGGCAAACCGTTCATACTGAACCTTGTCTATTACGAATGCCCGAGCATGTGCAATTTCATCATGAACTCGCTTACCGATACCATGAAGGAACTAAGGTGGACTGCCGGTAAGGAGTTTGACGTGCTCACCGTAAGCATGGCCTATGATGAAACCTGGGAATTGGCAAAGGAAAATAAAACCGCCTACGTCAACTTTCTGAACAGAGAAGGCGCCGCCGACGGATGGCATTTCTTTGTGGGTGAAAAATCCGAAGTCAAGCGGCTCACCGATGCTGTGGGTTTCTATTACAAGTGGGATGAAAGTAGCCAGGAATACCTGCACGCATCCGCCATCATATTTCTGAGCCCTGATGGCATGGTATCCCGCTACCTCTACGGTATGGACTACCACGAACTTGATGTAAGAAATGCGTTATTCGACGCTGCCGAGGGGAAAATCGGCTCAACACTTGAGCGCGTATTGCTCTTTTGTTACACATACGATCCCGATTCCGGTTCCTATGTACCCTATGCCATGAATATCATGAAGGTGGGTGGCGTGATTACTGTAATCGGCCTCGGTCTGTTCATCGGAATCTTCTGGATAAGAGAACGCAAAAAAACAAGCAAACAAGCATAGATAAATAACCACTTCTCACTTACCGAATGGATTACATAGCCCGTTTATTATTACCACCCCAGGAATCGACTTTCGCGCACGAAGTGGATGCCCTTTTCCATTTCGTAAACATTACGAGTCTCATCTATTTCGCTATCAAGTATCGCCGGCGGTCCGACGAGGATACCACTCCGCTGATAACCCATAACAATACCCTTGAGGTTACATGGACAGTTATCCCCCTCATTCTCATTATGATCGTATTTGCCTGGGGTTTCAGTAGTTACAACACCCTTCGTGCCGTACCCGACGATGCCTATGAGGTCTATGTGAGGGCCTACTCATTTAACTGGGAATTCACCTACCCGAACGGCGTTCGCAGTACCAACGACCTTTACGTGCCCGCCAATAAGCCCGTTAAGCTGATAATGCAGTCCAGCGATGTAATCCACTCCTTCTTTGTTCCCGATTTCCGCATCAAGCAGGATGTGGTTCCCAACAGATATACCCAACAGTGGTTCCAGACCAAGGGGCCGGGTTCACATATCATCTTCTGCACGGAATATTGCGGTGTTGGTCATTCCGACATGATGGGCATGGTCTATGCCCTTGATGAAGAAGAGTTCAATGCATGGCTTGAAGAAGAAGCATCCAAAGATATCGACAGCATGCCGCTGGCCGAAGTCGGACAGTTGGTCTGGCGGTCGGAAGGCTGTATGGGATGCCACTCCGTAGACGGTGCCACGGGAATCGGTCCCACATTTCAGGGACTGTGGATGCGTGAAAGAAATTTCATCGACGGTACAACGGGCGTTGCTGATGAAGGCTACATCCGCGAATCCATTCTCCAGCCCGGAGCAAAGGTAAATGTTGGTTATCAGAACATCATGCCTACCTATTCAGGCATACTGAGCGACAGGCAGATCGAAGGCGTAATTGAATACATAAAAGAATTGAGTGAGTAAACAACTATGGCAACAACGGCAACAAACGGCAATACGTTGAAAATTCAGCAGTTTTCATCATCCGAGGAATTCAGCCACAACTACCTTAAGGCGAAAACCGGTATCTGGAACTGGATGACCACCGTAGACCACAAAAAGATCGGGCTGATGTACCTGGCATCGGTCATATTCTTCTTCTTTGTGGGAGGAATGCTGGCGATAACCCTGCGCCTGGAACTGCTAAGCCCTGCACAGAATTTCATGGATGCCGACACCTACAACCGTATTTTCACCCTGCACGGGGCGGTAATGGTATTCCTTTTCATTATTCCGTCAATCCCCGCGGCACTCGGCAACTTTCTGCTGCCAATGATGATCGGCGCCAAGGATGTGGCCTTCCCGAGGCTGAACCTGGCCAGTTTCTACATCTACTCCATCGGTGCTATTTTCACCCTGATTTCAACCGGGCTGAATCCCATTGATACAGGCTGGACGTTCTATACCCCCTACAGTACCTCAACCGGAACAGCCGTAATATGGATGACGCTCGGGGTGTTTATCATGGGCTTCTCATCCATCCTGACCGGTCTCAATTTTATCGTAACCCTGCATAAACTTCGGGCACCGGGTCTCAGCTGGGGCAAGCTGCCACTGTTCTGCTGGTCGATCTATGCGACGAGTATCATTCAGGTACTGGCAACTCCGGTTCTGGCCATCACCCTTCTGCTGCTTATTATGGAACGGGCCCTCGGCATCGGGATTTTCGACCCTGCAATGGGTGGTGATCCTGTGCTATACCAGCACTTTTTCTGGTTTTACTCCCACCCTGCCGTTTACATCATGATCGTACCGGCATTCGGGATTATTTCTGAACTGATTGCCACATTTTCCAAGAAAACCATTTTCGGATACTGGCCCATTGCACTTTCATCGCTGGCCATTGCCTTTATCGGATCGCTGGTCTGGGGCCACCACATGTTTGTATCGGGCCAGTCGGAGCTTTCGGTAATCGTTTTCTCTTTCCTTACGTTCTTCGTGGGAATCCCCACCGGTATCAAAATCCTGAACTGGGTGGCCACCATGTACCGCGGTTCAATTTCGCTGGCATCGCCGATGCTGTATGCACTCTATTTCCTGTTCCTGTTCACGATCGGCGGGGTAACAGGTATTATGCTGGGGGCGATCGGTATTAATGTGCACCTGCACGATACCTACTATGTAGTGGCCCACTTTCACTACGTGATGATGGGTGGCACTGTATTCGCTTTCCTGGGCGGACTGCATTTCTGGTGGCCGAAAATCACCGGCAAAATGTACAATGAATTCTGGGCTAAGGTGGCCGGCGTAATTCTTTTCTTCGGTTTCAATCTTACATTTCTACCCCAGTTCATCATGGGCAGCCAGGGAATGCCACG
>JAIVHB010000250.1 GCA_020201275.1 Rhodothermaceae bacterium
GTGACGCATGGAGTGCATCTGCCTGTTTCCGGGTTTTACAGATAATACCCAGCGAACGGTATCCGCTTTCGTTGAATTCGCTGATCTGCCTGCGGATGCCCCCGGCTTCATCTCTGCTGCTTTTGAAATGTACAATTTTCGGTTCCTCTCCAGGTCGGTCGATGGCTTCCAGATCCTCATTCCGGGATATCCGCTGTGCAAACTTCGTGATCTGCAGCGTGGAACGATAACTTTTCACCAGTTTTACCGCGTCAGAATCCGCAAACACCTTTTGTATTTCCTGTGAGTTGGTAGAACTGTAGGGGTTTACAGATTGATTTGCATCCCCCAGAATGGTTTTTTTACAATAGAACAGCCGGTCGAGAACGGCATATTGTACCGGCGTGTAATCCTGCATTTCATCCACAAGCAAATGCTTGACCCCGCTGAAGCTGTCTACACCTTCCAGATGAATTTTCATGTATATGACGGGGAACACATCGGCATACTCAAGAGTGGTTTTCGAGGCATATTTAAAGAGCTCCGGATGTCCGTCCCAGGTATAAAAATCCCTGTATAACGTTCTCAGGCTCGTCGACCTGAACATCCTGTTAACCTCCGAGCGGATTTTATTCCGCTCAGCGGCGGTAAGGTCGTACCCGAACTCATTGCGCACCTTGTTCGCCACATCACGCGCAACATCGGTTATGCGGCGAAACATGGGCAGATGCTGATACGAGATAAACCGCTGCTGTACAAAGCGTGCGGGCACCAACCTTCTCCGGACAGGTATATCTGCCTCTGCAAAATTCTCCCGCTCAAGCCAGGAGATATAACTTTTTAGCCGGTTCAGAAATTCATTCGTCGATTTGTAGCGCATCCGCCCGATATATGCCGGATCCGGTTTCTCAAGCAGGCGGGTAACCTGCTCGTAAAAGCTCTGAAATTTGAATTTGCCCTCCAGAATACGCATGGCAAGAGCTTCAATGCCCATCTCGGGAATGGTCTCCTCGCCAAGCTCGGGAAGAACATTCGAGATATAATCGGCAAATACCTTGTTGGGTGAAATAATAAGGATGTCGCGAGAGGTGAGCGACTCTTTATAACGGTAGAGTAAAAATGCGATACGGTGCAGTGCAATGGAGGTTTTTCCTGATCCCGCAACCCCCTGAATGATCAGCACGCGCGAGGTTTCATTCCGGATGATACTGTTCTGATCGCGCTGAATCGTGGCCACTATATTCTTCATCTTGTCGTCGGCCGCACGGCTGAGCTCTTGCTGCAGGATGTCGTCGCGTATATTCAGCTCGCTTTCGAGCATCAGCTCCATTTCGCCATTCCGGATTCGGTATTGCCGTTTCCTTACAATTTCGCCCGTTTTTTCACCCGACGGGGCTTCGAATGACGCTTCTCCCAACTCAAAATCATAAAACATACCGGCAATCGGGGCACGCCAGTCGTGGATCAGATTTTCGTTTCCTGCCTCATCAAAAAAGGAGTGTATGCCTATGTACACCGGCGCGGGTTTTTCGGAGCCATCCTCCAGAAAATCGATTCGCCCGAAATAGGGGGAAATCATAAGTTTGCGCAGGCGGTTCTTAAGCGCTACGGCTGCCTCCCCGGTAATGGCATTGAAATTTATCGACTGGCGGAATGACCCTTTTTCAGCCGCATCCATCCCGTTTTTATTCTCGTAGAGATAGGTTTTCTGCTCCACAAGCTCCCTGGAATAGCGATTTACATTTTCATCAATCTCTGCAAGGGCGGCATCCAGTTTTTCGATTACGTAGGTAAGGTGTTTTCTCTCTTCTTTTTCAGTGATATTGAGCATTCTTCGGGATCATTCCAGCCTGATAACGAGCCGGGTTCCACCCATTTGCTGTCGTAAAGCTGATTTTATATAGGATTTTTGATCATAAAGATACGGATTTCTTATTTACCGGTTTTTCGGGGTTTAACTTATTCAATCAGGCCGTTTCGAATGTACAGACCCCTTCTGAGTTCCGGGCAGTCGATGCGGATGTCTGCCGCTGAAGAACGGGTTTTTCTTTAGATAAGTGGTTATAAAATAATCAGTGAATATAATCCGAATCGGGGTCCAGCCGGAATCCTGCGAATTTCTTTTTGTAAAGAACCTGGCCAACCCGACCGATATGTTCTACAAGCACCGGATTCTCAAGGTCAGAATAGCAGACCACATCAAACCGGAAGGGGATGCCCGGCAATCCGTTAAGCGCTTCACGTACCCTGGCAGTCACTTCCCCGTTCACAAGCCGGCCCTTCAGAGCGATATCCACTTCACTGTTCCGCCTGTATCTGCCCATGGCCCGAGTGCCAAAAAGTACCGCCTCCTCCACTTCCAGAAATTCTTCCAGGACGGTTATTATCTGCTTAATTTCATAGGTTTTGAGTCCGAACATATCTAAAGAACGCTTAAATTTAGTTGCCGGACAACAGGGATTTTATATGCCCGGATAACCAATAACCGGCCTGTCGAAGGCTACAGGTATGCTCAGGGAACTGTAATGCAAAACGAGTAAAACTATAAGGTTTCGGCTTCCGCGCTTTTCCATAATGGGCGGAAGAAGTAGCTGAGCAACAGGAGGATACCTCCAAAACCCAGGAACAGGAGAATGCGCCAAATGGCATCTACCGTGGCCAGATCCATCAGGAAAAGTTTGGCCACCACCAGCAACAGGGTTCCCAGGCCGGCCTGCCGCACCAGGGTATTGCGCATCTGCAGTCCGGCGATGAGGATGCCGATAGCATAGACACCCCAGGCCAGGCTGATGAACGCCAGTCCGTGTTCCAGCACGGCCAGTTCGCGGTAGGTCAGCATCAGCAGGGCGATGTGGGCGGCAAACAGGTACACATTGCGTGCCCTTGCAGATGTGAATCGCAGGCTGACAATGGCGGCCATGGCCATCACACCCAGGTCGGACAGGGCTTTGGGGTTGAAAAACGGCAGTTCACCTGCCTGGTCTTCAAGCCGGATGAACAGCCACAGCGCGACAATCCCGAACAGCGTATGTGCCGCGTATTTCAGGGAATTGTACTTGAAGCGGTTACCGGCCAGATGCAGCACCACGGCTTCCGCTGCAAGCAGCAAAAACAGCCAGTGGCCTTTGAGCACAAGGAACAA
>JAIVHB010000181.1 GCA_020201275.1 Rhodothermaceae bacterium
TCCTGCAGGCCGGTGTAGTTGAAATCCTCAAATACGCCGATTACAAGCTGTTCATCCGAATACTTCCGGAATGCCCTGCCTATGGCGTTTTCCGGTGTCCAGCCCATCTGCTCCATCAGGGTCTGGTTCACCATTACCGCCTCCGACTGATCGGTGGCAAAACGGTCGGAAAACCCGCGCCCGACGATGATGTTCAGCCCGAAGGTCTCCGCAAAATCGTGGTGCACCATGATCGTATGGAAAAGCTGCTCCTCCGGATTCCCCGTGCCCACCGGCATGTATTCGTCGACCTGGTATTTGGCACCGATCACGGTTTCGCTGCCCGTAACACTCAGTACCGATGAATGATCCATCAGAGCCTGTTTCAGATTGTCGTAATTCCAGATTGCGGCGGTAAGGTGCGACTGAATCACCACCACATGATCTTTTTCAAAGCCAAGCTCCGCATTGCGCATGTAATTGAGCTGGTTCCACACCACCACGGTACCGGTAAGCATGATGATGGATATGCTGAACTGCACCACAACCAGCCCCTGCCGGAGCAGGGAATTGCCCCTGCCCGACCGGAAACCGCCCTTCAGCGTGTTAACCGGATTGAACGACGAGAGGAACAGGGCCGGATAGAGGCCCGAAACAAAGCCGACCAGGATCACAATGCCGGCCAGCAATGCGGTGAGAACCGGCTCATTCAGCGGGTTGAACGTGAGCTCCTTGTCGGTGAAACTGTTGAATGAGGGCAGTACCAGCTGCATCAGCACTACTGCCAGTAGCACAGCAACAAAACTCACCAGGAAACTTTCGCCTAGAAACTGGCCCACAAGCTGCCTTTTTTCTGCACCCAGCACTTTCCGCATGCCCACCTCCATCGCCCTTCTGGATGCCCTCGCTGTGGCAAGGTTCATGAAATTGATGCAGGCAATGAGCAGCACAAATACCGCAATGATGGAGAATATGTAGATGAACAGGATGTTGCTGGTCGGTGCTATTTCATTGTTGAACCGCGAGTGCAGCCGGATGTCGTGCAGCGGCTGCATGCCCAGGGTCATATCAGTCTTGAAAGATTCGGGGTAGTATTTGTCGGTCAGAATATCCATCTGGGCCATCAGGTTCCCGGCAGCATCTTCACCGGTCAGTTTGATATAGGTCCAGCAGGGATTGAAAAACCAGTCGGTTGGTATGCCGTTCGCGTACAGATTGTTCAACGTTGCCATCGAAGCCAGGATGTCGGCCTGGAAATGGGTGTTTTCAGGAAACTCCTCCATGATCCCGGTCACTTGCATCTCTAAACGTCCCTCGAACCTGAGTATCTGCCCTATCGGCTGGACATCACCAAAGTATTTCCGCGCTGTCTCACGGGTCATTACCAGGCTGTTGGGGTTCGCCAGGGCGGTTCTCTCGTCGCCCTCCTCAAGGCGGAAACCGAACACCCTGAATACCTCCGGATCAGTAAAGAAAAACCGGCGCTCATTGAAATGATACTCATTATTGTAGCTGAGCGTTAGCTTGTACGCCCTCAGGTTGAAAAACCGTACGGCAGATTCCACAAGATCGGGATAGTCGTTCAGCAGCGCATCCCTGAGGGGGAACGGCTGGGCCGCAGAGGGTTCCCCGACCCCGTCGACCTTCGATTCCTGAACAACACGGTAAACCAGATCGCTCTGTGGATGGTACCTGTCGTAACTGAGCTCATCAAACACATAAATAAGGATGAGCAGGGTACACACAACACCAATGGTAAGGCCCAGGATATTTATCACAGAATACCCGGCATTCCTCAGCAGATTGCGAAAAGCTATTTTCAGATAGTTGCTCAGCATCCTTTTTTTACTACCACCTGCCCGTAACAATTACCATGACACTCACTAATATTCTATTCATCATTAAACCCGGCCCCATTCGGACTTCTGCACGACATTAACCAGACTGATACACTGTAAAAGCATATTGCGACTGAATTAGACACCGACAGGCCTCCGATGTTCCCGGAAAAACTGCACATCCATACAGGCAGGAATATAGAGTAAAAACCCAGAAACCACCTCATCGTCCGGAAAATATCCTGCTTCCGGTTTTGTGGAACTACAGCGGTTAACCTATTTTATATCCAAAATTAAAAACCGCCATGAGCACAAAAAATACGTACCCTTTATACGTCAAGGCCACCGTGATTCTGGCCGGTATTATCATGACCATATATGGCATGATTGTAGCCAAGGGGATTTTGGTACCGCTGTTATTGTCCGCATTTTTTGCCGTTTTACTTATCCCGCCCTGCGACGTTCTTGAATCCAAAAGAATTCCCCGCAGCATAGCTGCATTGCTGGGTATGATCTTTATCACCTTCATCCTGTCGTCAATCGGGTTCATGTTTACCAATGAGATCCGGAGTTTTGGTGACGAGCTGCCCGACATACAGGAACGTATTGAACAACTGGGGGATGACACCCACGCATCGTTAATCCGTTATTCGCCTGAATTTATAAAACCGCGGGTTGAGCAGATGGATTTCGGTTTGGCTAATTTAGTGGATATCGACTTATCATCGGCAACCCTGCGGGTATTGTCAACCGTTGGCGGATTGACGATGTATTTTCTCATCCCCATATTCATCTATCTGTTCCTGATTTACCGGGATTTTATCGGGGTTTTTATGGTGAAAGCATTCTCCGGCGGTGACAAGGATCGCATCAGGTCACTTGTGGAAAAAGTTAAAAATGTTGTGCAAAGCTACATCACAGGGCTCTTCTTTGTAATCTGTATTATTGCCGTACTGAATGTGATCCTGTTATTGAGCCTCGGTATTAAACATGCGGTTCTGTTTGGTGTCTTCTCAGCCCTGTTGAATGTAATCCCCTTCCTCGGCCCGATATTGGGTTCGATACTGCCGGCAGCTTACTCCTTGCTGACCATGGATTCCCTCTGGATTCCCTTTGCGGTAATTTTGGGATCGTACATCATTCAGCTGTTCGAAGGCAACCTGATTACACCGGTTATTATTGGCAATAAAGTCAGTATGAACCCGCTCAGCACAATCGTCGCATTACTGGTAGGCGGCCAGATCTGGGGCCTGGTGGGCATGATCCTGTTCATACCCGCCCTCGCCATCCTGAAAATTCTTTTCGACGAAGTTGAGGGGCTGAAGCCTTACGGATTTTTACTGGGGAGTGTGGACAAAAAATACAAAACCGCTCCACCGGTAAAGTATAAAGATCAGGATGCTGGCCCGGCTTCTTCAGCCTGATGTACCCGTTTTTCCACTTCATCGCCCGATACCACCTCGCCGTCCAACAGGTGGATGATCCGGCGGGCATATTTTGAGTCGATCAGCGAGTGGGTAACCATCACTATGGTGGTTCCCGCCTCATTGAGCCCGCTGAGCAGTTTCATGACCTCTTCGCCGTTTTTGGAATCCAGGTTACCCGTGGGCTCATCGGCAAGTATCAGCTTGGGATTACCGATCACTGCCCGGCTTATGGCCACACGCTGCTGTTGCCCGCCCGATAGCTGCTGCGGAAAGTGGTTGCGCCGGTGGGTAATCTGCATCCGTTCGAGTACCTCGCCGACCCTCCTTTTCCTTTCAGGGGATGATGTACCCTGGTAGAGCAGCGGCAGTTCTACATTTTCGAAAACCGTGAGTTCGTCGATCAGGTTAAAATTCTGAAATACGAACCCGATGTTCTGTTTTCTCAGAGCGGCGCGCTGCCGTTCCGAGAATGCCGTAACATCCACATCGCCAAACAGATAGCGGCCGTCCGACACGTCGTCGAGCAGACCGATTATGTTGAGCAGGGTCGATTTGCCGCAGCCCGACGGACCCATAACGGCAACAAATTCACCGGCACCGATTTCCACACTCACATTATTGAGGGCCGTGGTTTCGATCTCGTCGGTGGTGTAACGTTTTTTCAGGTTTACGGTTTTTATCATAATTCCGGTATCCGGGCTGGCATCAGGTTACAGGTATCCGATCGCGGTTCATCTGCCACCATAACCTGCATGTATTTAAATCTGTTTTATTCCGATTGGCTGCATGAGCTGATCAAAGGTCAAAACCGGACTACCTTCTACTTCAAAACGAGTCTTTCGTTCTCGCCAAATATATCGTAGGATGAAGTAATAACACGCTCACCCGGCTGCAGGCCGTCGATCACTTCAAAAAACTGCGGATTCTGCCGCCCAAGGCGCACATCGCGGCGGTACGCGGTCTGCCCTTCTTCATCGAGAACATATACCCAGCTGCCGCCTGTTTTCTGGAAAAAACTGCCGCGCGCCAGAAGAACGGCATCGGCAATGTCGCTGAGTTCCAGGCGCAGGCGCACGGTCTGTCCGCGCCTGATTCCTTCGGGGGCAATATCTTCAACAAATTCCATATCGACCTCAAAACGGCCGTCGTTTACTTCCGGATAGATCCTGGTGATTTCCAGGTTGTAGGTGCGCCCGGCAAAATCGAATTCAGCCCGCTGCCCGAGGGTTATGCGGGCAATGTAGTGCTCATCGATGCCCACTTTTACCTTGTAGCCTTCGAGCACATCGATCTGGCCCATGCGCTGGCCCCTGTTTTTCGACTCCCCGATTTCAGCGTTAAGGGAGGTGAGCTGACCTGAGATGGGAGCCTTAAGAACAAGATAGTCCATGCTTTTCTGAACCATCTCAAGATTGGTCTGCATACGGTTCAGAGAACTTTTGATGAAACGGAGCTGGTTTTCGGTCTGAACAGAGTCGATCACGAAGGTTTCACGCACTATACCCATACGTTCGCGTGTGCTGAAGAAATTTTCCTGCGCCTGCCTGAATTCTTCGTCGGAGACCATGTTCCGGTCGCGCAGTTCCTTGTTCTGCTCGAACTGCCGCGCGGCCCTCTGAAGGTTATAACGCATTTCGACCATCATCTCGCGCAGCCTCAAACGCTCCTGCTGCAGGCTGAGCTGCCGGTTCTGCAGGTTGTGGATCTGCTCCAGTATCTGGGCTTCCCGGTTGAACACATCCAGCTGCAGGTTGCTGTTGCTCAGAACCAGCAGGGTATCGCCCTCATTCACCATAGACCCGCCCTCTACCAGGATGCGGTCTATACGCCCGCCCTCGATCGCGTCGAGGTACAGTGTCTGAATGGGTACCACGGTGCCGTTTATGGGTATGTACTCCTGAAACGGCCCGTACGAAACGGCAGAAACCGTAACACGGTCGGTATCTATGTTCAGGCGCGACTCGCCGGCGCTGTTCATGTATATATAAACAAATATGACCAATAGCAGCGTCAGGCTGGCAAAACCTGCTATTCTTTTTGGCGGAAAGCGTTTCTTTTCGAGTATTCGGTCCAAAACTGTGGGAGAATCTGTCGGGGAGTGAGTAGTTTAAAACATCTTAATATAGTTAATAATAAAAACAAATCATTTTTTTGAAATATGAGGCCCGTGCAGCATTATCCCCTGTTCTCTTCCTGTTTCTGAACCAGTTCGTTCTGCATCAGCTCCCTTATCCGTTCCACCCGATCTTCGGGGTGCAGTTTCCACTGCTGTACACTAACCCTTGCCTTGATCACATCCAGCGACCGGTTTGCCATATCGAGCACAATGTTGTGCAGGTTCCGGTCGGAGTCTTCCGCCTGAAACGACTCAATGGCCAGCCGGGTCACATCGTCGACCACCACGCGGTTCTTGCCGGATGCCAGGTCGTTGATGGCACCGTTGATAACGTTCAGCACAATATCGCCGATGGCCTGTTCCAGCCTTGTGCTTATATAACTGCCCACAACCGGCACAGCGGCGATCTGCCTGATCTCCTTGTTCTGCTCCACCGCCTCGCCGATCCGGCGTTCAACATACAGGCTGATGTCTTCCCGGTAGAGGTCATACCCTTTGCCGGCAATAGTGCCGACCCGCTGCGAAATCCACTCGACCAGGGCATCGCGGCGGGGTTCAATTACCTGCTCGAGGATGGTCTCCACAACCGGGCTGCCCTCATTGAGCTCATCCTGAACATCGGTAAGTATATTGTACACCACCCTGTTCGAAACCTCCTCGGTAAAGATATTCAGGTAGCGGGCCAGGATATCGTATACAAAGGATTTTGTGATGTCGATGAACCCGAGCCGGTGCAGGCGCATGAACAGGGCAAAGATGCGCAGCAGCCTGAAAAACCGGAATGAACCGATGGGGATGCATCCCAGAACATCATACCAGTGCACAAAGGGGAAATAGTACCACTTGGGATAGTCTCTTTTCGCAATCGAGACAACCCACCTTATTCCCAGCTCAATAAGGTAGAAGGTGATGAACAGCACATCGTAAAAAAGGAAATCGGGATGAACACGATCCCGGTAAAACTCGAAAAACGGCGGCGAAATAAGTTCAATCAGATGCTGAAAGGTATAGCTCTGAAATGACCAGTCGAACACGATCCAGATCAGGTTGAAGCCGACCACCACGATCATAAGTATATCGAGAGCAAGCAGATACCTGCTGCGTTCCGCTGAGCGGCTGTAGGTTTGTTGGTTCGTGTTTTCCATGCTGTTTATTTACTGGCCGGATCAGCCATCTTAGTGATTAGGCACCGGATTTTCAACTGTTGCCATGCCGGGCAGGAATGCCGTTCAATAATTTTACTATATGCGAGAACTTTGACCGGGAAATGCGGTTACACCAACTGACTATTCATCAAGGGAATGTTCTGAACCATGCGGTTACTGCTTTGCTATCTGATTCTGACGGGATTCTTTTTACTCTCGGTAACCAACGGGAGCCCTGAGATCCCGGTTCCCGGGTCATACGCCCCGCCAAACGGGTTTTATGAAGTTTCGCAGGACGGCACCGTATCGGCCTCCACCATCAATCCCGCCGGAAAGAGCGCAACCCGGCGTAACAACGTAAACCCATAAGCACCTAACAGGGCTTGTCTTTCAGGTGCCTGATCATCAGCCACGACATGAAGGCCACCGTCGGCACCATCATGCGTTCGTCTATATCAAACAGGGAACTGTGCAGCGGATAGGCAGTCTGCGGCGAACCGGAACTGCCAACGCGGACAAATAATGAGGGTACAATGCGGGTGTAGAACGAAAAATCTTCGGCACCCATGCTCTGCTCCCTGTCGATGAAGCTGTTTTTGCCCAGCTGATGGTTGATGAGCTGCAGTGCGTGATCGAACAGGCGGTCGTCGTTAACAACCGGTGGCGCGCCCATGCCGAAGCGGATATCGATCTGTACATCATACAGGCTCTGCATACCGCCGATCAGGCTTTTGATGTAGGTACGGATACTCTCTCGCTTGTCGTCGCTTACGGTGCGGATGGTGCCACCGAACTCCACAAGATTTGGAATCACGTTCAGGGCCTCGCCGGCATGGAAGGTGCAAATGGATATGGTGGTTGGCCTGAGCACATCGGTTATACGGCCGATGAACTGGTAGAGATTCTGGATAATCTGATTGGCGATCCAGATCGTGTCGGTTCCCAGGTGGGGCCTGGCCGAGTGCGTGGTACTGTCCGACTTTACCGTGATGATAAAAGAGTCGAATGCCGCTGTTTCAGCACCCCTTCTCATACTCAGAAGGCCTGTTTTAAGGTTCGGATCGCAATGAACACCGTAGATAGCCCCGATACCGTCGAGCACGCCGGCACTGATCATCTCGGGGGCACCGCTGGGTTGGGTCTCCTCGGCCGGCTGCCACAATACCCTGACCCGGCCCTGCAGTTCATCG
>JAIVHB010000182.1 GCA_020201275.1 Rhodothermaceae bacterium
CGCTTATGAGGATGTACTCGGCCCCTTTCTGAAAACCGCCGAAAATCCGCCCAATATTGTGGTTATCCTGGTGGAGGGGCTCGGCGGCACGTTCGTCGGCGACCAGGCCCGGTACAGTGGTTTCACCCCGTTTCTCGACTCCCTCAGGTCATCAGGCCTTTTCTGGGACCATTTTATGAGCATGTCGGGACGCTCCTTCTCGGCGGTCCCTTCGGCACTGGGATCCCTGCCCTATGGCCGGAACGGTTTCATGGAGATGGGTCATGCCATGCCCAACCATCAGTCCCTGATCAGTCTGCTCAACGGGAATGACTACCATACCGGCTACTTCTGTGGTTACAGCAGCACCTTCGATCAGATGGATGTATTCCTGGAGCGCAACGGCATCGATCTGCTTATGGATGCCACCCATTTCACATCCGGGTATGCAAAGATGGATGAAATCGATGACGGTTTTACCTGGGGCTATGCCGATCACGACGTCTATGACAGGGCGTTTCATTTTATCGACCATCTCGATCATAACCGGCCGCGGCTCGACATCTACTTCACCCTCAATTTTCACGAGCCTTTCATCATTCCCGACCAGGAGAAGTGGCTGGCCGAATTCAGTGAACGCCTGGATGTCCTTGGTCCGGACCAGAACATGCGGCGTGAGTTCGAAACCTATAAAGAGGTGTTTGCCGCCCTGCTCTACACCGACGATGCCATCCGGATGCTCATTGATGAATACAAAAAACGGCCCCGCTTTGAGGAGACCCTGTTCATCATTGCCGGCGACCACCGGATCGCCCCTATCCCCCATGCCACACGCATCGACCGGTTTCATGTGCCATTCATCATCTGGTCGCCCCTGGTGAAGGAGCCGCGCACCATGCATTCCGTCTCCACCTTTATGAACATCACCCCGACCCTGCTGGGGCATCTTTCGGAGAATTACGATCTGATTCTGCCCGACAGCACGCACTGGATGGGCGGCGTGATCGATACCAGCAAAACATTTCGCTCCGTTCATGAGATGCCGTTCATGAGGAATAAAGACCAGATGATCGATTACATGTACCGCAACCTGTTTCTTGCCGGCGATCAGCTTTTCAGGATAACGGAAGGAATGGGGCTTGAAAGGGTGAATGACGACGAACTTCAGGAGAGTATGAAGCGGTGGCTACTCGATTTTCAATCGAAAAACGAGTATGTGACAGTGCAAAACAAGCTGCTGCCCGCCGACAGCAGGTTTCTGGAAGAACGGGAAAGGGTGCTGGCCCAGGACGCATACATAACCGAAATGGGATATGGAGAACTTGGCAGTGAAGGGCTTTACGAACTCGCACGCGACAAGGCCTTCGACGGCAACTACGACGAAGCCCGCCTGCTGCTGGGCAGGGCGCTGCGCCGCACCCCCAACTACCACGACGCCCGTGTTCTGCTGTCACGCACTTTCGCTTGGGATGGTGACTATGAAACCGCCAGGGCCCAGGTAAGGGATATCATCCGCCGGAATGAACAGTACTACGACTCCTATTCTGTTCTATCAGACATTGCCTTCTGGCAGGGAGATCACCAGAACTCGCAGAAGCACGCAGAGCAGGGCCTCATCCACAACCCGGGCAACACCGAACTGCTTTTCAGGCTTGCGAGGGCACAATACAACCTGGGAGAAACGGGAGTGGCCCGCCAAACTCTGACCGGGCTGCTTCAGATCGACCCCGCCCACGAAAACGCACTTGAGCTGAATGCCCGCATCCGCGATTAAACGAATTGCCGCATCCTAAAACCGCCAGACCAGGCCGGCCGTGATGGAGATGCTTCCAAGGTATTCATTGGTGATGGGCCGCTGCTGGTTCCAGAGCGTGACGGTGGCAAATCCCAGCAGGTTGTGCCGGAACCGCGTATTTCCCTCAATTCCTATTGAATGGGTGCGGAGCAGGTTGATCTCCTCGCCGCCACCTGCAACCAGCCGTCTTTCGTCGGGCGAGAAGCCGAATCCCCCGCGGAGCCCGAGGTAGTTGTCGGGATCGCTGAAGTACCGCCTGAAAATGAACTGATAGGAGTTCGACACACCTTCGTCGCGCGGTGTGATGAACGGCCTCACGCTCAGGTACCAGTTTTTGTAGTATTTCGACAGCGAACCGGTATAGATGGTAACACCACCCGATTGAAATTCAAGGTGCCGGAAACCAGCGGATATCTCAAATGCTTTGGGCAGTGCCTGATGGATTTCCGCACCGAACCGGTATTCGGGGAAGATGAAGCTATCGGAATATCCAAAATTCAGATACCCGTAGGTTCCGGGACGAAAAGTCGGATAAAAATCAATCTCAGCCTGATAACCGTCTGTGCCAAAACGGTTGGCGTAATTAACACGGCCCAGAACCGTGCCTACAGGCGTTTTGCGGCCCAGCTGCAGGTATATACTGTTCCAGGGATCAAAAATGGCGTCGAAACGGTCGTGGCCATAGGCGAGGGTTAGCGAGTATTTCTGGCTGGATGTTACGATAGTGGCGCGTACACGGGCCGCATCACGATTTGACGGCTCAATCTGTTCAACCTGGTCCAGAACAATATGGGCCCTGCGGTAGTCGCCGAGCTCCCGGTAAATTTCGGCGCGTTTAATGAGAAGAGGGATGTCGGTAAGGTTATTTTCTGATGCAAGCTGCACCTGGCGCAGGGCTTCGTCGTAATTGCCGGAACGGTACTCCACATCGGCCATCAGTGCCAGTGCTTCTGGCTGTCGCGGCGACTGGCCAAAAATTGTATTCAGTTCACTGCGGGCGCTTTCCAGATTGCCATCCCACATATAGGTGCGCACGATAAGCAGGCGTACGTCGGTATATCCGGGTGCGATTTCGAGTATGGCACGGCTCAGCTGGCGGGCCTCCTCACGTTGCCCGTCGAAAGCGAGGTTACGCGCCCTTTGAAAGGCCTCATCCACATTGTCGACCGTCTGGGCCTGCAGGGGAGGCGCCAGTATGGCGAGAGCAAGTATGAGGGATAATATTAAACCGGTTGAGGTTCTGTATGGGATCGACATCACATTATGTTTGAACTTACCTATGTTTATCTGTTCAGCTTTGAATATACATCCGATATGAACAGAAAATAACAGGCAATCTGCCCGTCAGTATCCGGATCGTTTAAACCGGCTCATTCTAACCGGATTCAATACTATATACGGGTACATCTACTTATTACATTTTTTCAGCAAAATGTTCCACAGGGGGTGTGATTAAAACCTGTTATTTGCCACCACGCCACGGTCTGATCTCAGTCACTACCCGCGCGCTGCCCGACGACCTGATTTCAGGCACCACCCGCGCGCGCTGCCCGACGTCCTAATCTCAGACACCACCCGCGCTGCACGGGAGGCCTATGAGCGGGAACATTTACAGATCAACCTGATATCGTGTACTTCTGCCTCCAGCGGTTCCATAATGCACAAATGCTCCAATATCAAGCAGGTTTTGCAGGTCCCGGGTCGCGGTAGCCTTGGATGTTTTAGCGATGGCAATATACTTTCTGGCATTCATTCCTCCTTCGAATCCATCCGGACCAAACTCAAACATGCGCCTTATCACTTTTAGCTGGCGTTCGTTCAGGATTCCTTCAAAACGATCAAAGAATCTGACCTTGCCTAAGGTGAAATCAATCTGTATTTCGGCGCGGTGTTGTGCTTCCAGTACCAGGTCTGTAAACCAGGTTATCCAATCTGTGATTTCTGTTGTACGTTGTGCGTATTCCAGTTGGGTGTAATAGGCTTTTTTTCGGGTTTGTATCGCATCAGACAGACTCAACAGAACCGGGCGGCCAAGTCCTTGTGAAAGTGCTTTTTCTGCAATGGCACGTCCTATACGTCCGTTTCCATCCTCAAACGGATGAATTGATTCGAAATACAGGTGGGCTATTGCGGAACGGACAGGGGCCAGTTTTATGCCGGACGCACCTTGTACCCGGGAAGAATTAAACCATGTGATATAAGTTTTCATTTCTTGTGGAACGAGGTGCGAAGGCGGAGCTTCAAAATGTATGGTCTGTTTACCTATTGCCCCGGAAACTACTTGCATGGGTGATTCATTCGTTCTGTAAGCACCCACATTTATCCAATCAGAATCTGGCAGCAGGGTTCTGTGCCAGTCAAACAGCGTCTGCCCGGTGAGCGGCTCGTGGTAGCTTTCGCGCACCATGGTCATAAGTTTTCCGACTCCCATTGCATTCTTATCACCCTTTTCATTCGCACCCGGGGTTATCCCCAAATTGCGTTGAATCGATGAGAGCACCTCTTCACGTGAAAAGAATTCGCCTTCGATTTCCGAGGTGTTTATTGCCTCTTCAAGCATCAAATGGAGTATAGTTTACCCGGCCTTTTCGGTAAAAATGAGCAACTTCTCCTCCAGTGCATCCAGAGAGTAGGTGAAGTCGGGCCAATTGGGTTGTTGCCAGTTGTAACGGTTCATGAGCCGAATATACTCCTTAATCGGCTCAAATAAAAGTCATTCCATGAGCCAATTATAGTTTTTATTTGGCTCGACAACGGGGCTGGCTTTCAGCGATTGGAACTCCGGCATATTCATACGGACTCTGTATCTATATCCACACCCGCCTGAACCAATTTCATTTACCAATACAAAACCGGCTGAAAATCGAATCTAACAGATCCTCAGTGGTGATTTCTCCCGTAATCAAACCGAGCTGATGAAGCGCTCCCCTCAGGTCGATCGAAAGCAGGTCGCCGCTGACGCCCTGATTGAGGTCGGAGATTGCCGATTCAAGGTGCCGGCCGGCTTTTTCCAGCGCATCGCGGTGGCGGCTCGATGTGACGATCAGCGACGATGTATCGATCGTTTTGCTCTCAAGTACCGCATCCCGCATTTTCCTCTTCAGCGTGTCGATTCCGGTGCCCTTGGTCGATGAAACCGTTATGTCGGTATAAAGTCCGGGTGCAATCTGAATCGGTTGAGACTGTCCGGAAACCGTATCCATTTTGCTGTCCCCTCCGCCTCCGTTTTTCTGATCTCCGGGCTGCCGGTTTTTCAGGTCGGTTTTGGTACCCACGATCAGGAAAGGCCGGTCACCAGCCGCTTTTTTCAGAAGAGATATCACGTCCGTTTCCGCATCGGAGTGCCGGTCGGACAGATCCACCAGGTAGAGCACCAGGTCGGCTTCGCGGATGGCCTTGTGGCTGCGTTTTACCCCTTCGGCCTCGATCGTATCTTCGGTCTCCCGGATTCCGGCGGTATCGGTTAGCGTGAACAGCAGCCCTTCATAGCTCCAGTCGGCGTCGATCATATCGCGGGTGGTGCCGGCGATGGACGAAACAATCGCCCGCTCCTTGCCCATCAATGTATTCAGGAGGGTCGATTTTCCGGCATTGGGTTTGCCGGCGATTACCGTGCGCACGCCGTTTTTGATGATGCGGCCTGTTTCGTACGTTTCGAGCAGTTTGTGGATCTCATCATTCAGCCCGCCCAGAAGTGTGAGCAGCTGTTTTCTGCCTGCAAATTCGACATCCTCTTCCGAAAAATCGAGCTCGAGTTCCACCAGGGCGGTGGCGTCGATAATCTGCTGGCGGAATTCCTTAATGTGCCGGCCAAGTTCGCCTTCCAACTGCTGATGTGCTGTTTCGACCGCTTTTTTGCTGGTGGCATGGATCAGGTCGGCCACCGCTTCGGCCTGCGACAGCTCCAGTTTACCGTTCAGGAATGCACGCTGCGTGAACTCCCCCGGTAATGCCGCCCTGGCCCCGGCGGCCAGCACCGCCTCAAGAACGGCCTGTGTGATGAGCACCCCTCCGTGGCATGAGATTTCGACGGTGTCTTCGCCGGTATACGACCGGGGCGACCGGAACAGCGTAACGACCACCTCATCGATAACCCTGTCGCGATGGGTCAGCCGGCCAAAATGGGCCGTATGGGTGGGCTGGTCCGTCAGTTTCCTGCCGGTGAATACCGGTTCGATCAGATCGATGGCATCGCGTCCCGATACACGGATTACCGCAATGCCTCCCTCACCCAGCGGAGTGGCGATCGCTGCAATGGCATCCTGCTGTGAAATTGAGCTGCTCATTGGGTAAATGTACGGAGATCGGCATCATAAATCTGATTCTCTTCTGTTTGGCGTACCCGACTGTAGGTTACCCACGTGTCAGATCAAAAACTGGCGTAGAATCGCCTGATCCGGTCGGTCACCTGGCCGTAGATCGGCTTCGTAAATTCGACGAAAAGGTCCTGTGCTGGCGGTGGGGGCACTTCCCTGCGCTGAACAATGCGTTTCTGCTCATCGGTGAGCGCCCGCTCATCTCCGTTGAAATTGCCCCAGGTGCTGCGCCATACAAATTCACCCGGCATCTTGTCCTGGAACAGGATGCGGTCGCCCCAGGCGTCGTAGATCTGCATATCGAGCAGCCCGCGCGACGAGACGTACTTTTCGTGGGTGGTCAGTTTTGCGGAAACCTTGTCGAATACATCGATTTTTGAACCATCGGGAAGCGTGGCCTGACCGATCTTTACACTGTCTTTGCTGGTAACCGTGGTGGTGTTTGAGCTGGAGTGGATCTGGCCGACCATGAAATCGTCAAACTGCAGAATGATGATGTGATCGGGTTCGGTAATACCTTCCCTTTCCGCCTCACCGGGGGTATAAAAACGGACAAATTCATTCAGGCGGCTGTTGGTAGCCAGGTAGCTGTCGATCTGATTCTGAAAGAATTCCGCGCTCAGGGTAAAACTACGGCTGTTCACCGGTACCTGGTCGACCACCACATGCAGTGTGGCCTCGGAAAGCGACTGATTCATCATCTCGCGGGTGTTCCGGAAGTTGGGTACGAGCTGTTCGGCGACAGCGAAATGCTGAAACGCCTCGCGGGCGCTCAAACGGTCGTTGGTTCCGAGCAGTTCAAGACCCTTCTCGTAGCGCACTTCGGCCGCCCTTTCCCTGGCCCTGTTGGCATCGTCAATAAACGGCCGGGTCTGCGGCACCACCTCCAGGCATGCAGGGCAGCGGCGGATGTCCTCGTGCATACGGTTCATAAAATCATAGGACGCGACCATCCCCTCCCACTTGAACGGATCCTGGCTCGCCTGAAGCATGGCAATGTTTTCGGTATGGTAGGATGTGGCGTATTCATAGCCCTTGGCCAGCACTTCGCGGGCACTTTTGTTATTGGGCTTGCTCCGCAGTTTATCGATGGAAAGGTGAACGGCGCGTTCGTAATTACCACGGTTCAGCTCGCGCTTGGCCTTATTGCAGCCGGTGAGCCCGGCCAGTATAAAAAGGAGAATAAGGAGGGTTACAGAGTGTTTCATGCAGTCGCAGTTAATTTTTATGTAGTGAAAATAACGCCGCTTACCCGAAAAGGTTGCAGTATTTTTTACAAAAATAAGCATTCACTAATGACAGCCACTTCGTCATGGTGAGCGCAACTCAGCGCAGCTGAGTGAAGTCGAACCACGTGTGCAGTGCAGGGCACTGCGCCAGGGGGGATGCACGATTTTACCCGAAGCACTTTCCCGGAGGCTTTTTAAAAAGCCTCCACGTGCTTCGACTTCGTTCGTCGCCCTTCGACTACAGCCTGCTGCGCAGGCTTGCGCTCAGGACTCCTCACTGCGCTCTGCATGACGTTGGCACTTCGCCGTTCAACTGTTCGCTTGTTCTACTATTCCCCGGTTGCCCGGTTCAACTCCTTCGTGCAGGTCCCGGCACTCTTTAATCACTTTCCGGATTTTCGGTTCATCCAGACCGATTGAGACCAGCAGGTGGGTGTTTACGAGGATTTCTTCGGCCAGGATCAGATTGTTGTCGATCAACAGCTTCTTCTCCTTCTTGCTGAGGCTGTGCAGCAGGGTAAGCGGATACAGGCGGGCATTTTCGAGGCGCTCGACCAGGCTTGTTCCGCGGGGATGGTCCCAGCCCATCAGATGCATCCCCGAACATTCGGCATACCGGATGGCATCGCTGGTAAATTTGGTATTGGTAACGATTTATCAGCGCTACTTTAACATTATACCCCATCTTCTCCAACAACCGGCCGATCAGGGCTTCGAAGGGATAGCCCGACGGGCCAAGGTCCATTACGGCCTGTTTCAGGTTATAGCGTGTTGCAGAAAGTTGCGACTCCTTACGCAGCAGCTGGTATGCCTTCCGGTAGATTTTGCGGGTCGGCATGCCTTCATAGAGTTCATTCAATATAACAGCGACCACCCGGTCGATGGCCTTGTCGCCTGCTCCCGAACGTTTCAGCGATTCGCGCAGCTTGCTTTCAGAGAACACATCGCGCTCACCCGAAGCTTTTACAATAGTGATGCCGGTGGATGTGCTCATTCGTCCTCCTGTTTCCGGCGGGCTTTTTTGCCTTCCTTATCGTGGTCGTAGATCCGGATCGTCTGGTAGGCAAATTCGATCTCCGGATCCTCCTTGAATGCCCTTAGCGTATCTTCCCAGATCGACTGTTCCGTTCCACGGCGTTTCCTTGGATCGGTGAGGTAGCGCACCGTAAGGCGCACCCCGTTTTCCCGTACCGACAGGTAGACGGTGGGTGTAAGTACTTTGTACCTGATCAGCACTGAATCGGAGGCTTTCTTCAGCTGAATCCCTGCCTCTTCGGCGCATCCGGCCGAATGTTTTTCGGCAATGGCCTGAAGGATGTGCCGGGCCTTCTCTGCATTGCTTCCGAAGGTGATGTGGACCGGTATTTCATGCCAGATGAACCTGAATTCACTGGTGTAATTGGCCAGTACCTGGGTGAAAATATGGCTGTTGGGGATGTGCAGTACCCGTCCGGTACTCTGATCGGCATCCACCCAGTTGCCGATTTCGATCAGGCTGAACATGAGAACCCGCTTGTCGATCACATCACCGTGCTGGTCGCCGATCTGGATCCGGTCGCCAAGATGGAACGGCTGCCGCCACAGAATGAACACCCATCCCGCGAAATTGCTGATAAGCTCTCGCAGGGCTATGGCCAGGCCGGCCGACAAAAGGCCGAGGAAGGTGGCCAGCGACTGCATACCCTCGAACCACTCCCGCCCGATCAGTAGAAAACCTATCAGGGTAGCCACGTAGGTGGTTGTTCTTCGCCATTTAAACCGGCTCTTCGGGTCGGACGTATTCCGGAATGCGATAAACAGGATGATGAAACGGAACAGAACAAGCAGGATCACAATACTGACCGAATAGACAACCCGCGTGGCCGCCGTGTCGGAAATATTCAATAAGTTGCTGAAAAGATCGGTTACAACCTCCATCGGTACACCTTTTAATACTAAAATTAATTTCGACCTGTTAAGTTAACAGAAGCTGCAACACTCTGCACGCAAGAAATTAAAAGATGCAGCCGACGTTCTTTGATATAGAAGCCGAAAGTGCATATCTTTGTGATCTTGTCAAAAATATACCGATTATGATTTATACCATCCTAGTTATACTCATCGCAATTATCTGCGTACTGCTCATTCTGGTTGTTCTGATGCAGAGCGGTCAGGGCGGCGGCCTCTCCGGAGGTCTTGCCGGCAATATGACAACCGGTTCCGGCAATATGATCGGGGCGCGGCGTACCGCCGATTTCCTCTCTAAAGCCACCTCCGTATTGGGCGGCGCATTTCTGGTGCTCTGCCTGATGGCCAACTTCGCCATCGACAGGCAGACCACACAACAGCGCAGCGTAATTCAGCAGAGCGGCCCGATTGTGCCGATGGATGGCCAGGATTTCTCCCTCCCGGCTGAAACCCCCTCTGCCGTACCACAGACTCCTCCTCAACAGACTCCCCCTCAAGACAACGACGAATAAACATCGCCCGGAATCAAAGACAGCTTACGCCGTTCTGCTTCCCGGGTCCTTCCGTGTTCTTACCCTTTTAAGGCCGCTTCACACATTTGAAGCGGCTTTTTTTTGCCGGTGAAACAGGGTTCGCCTTTCGCCTCCCCCGCAAAAGGTCAGTCGTTGAAAAAAAGGATCTCCTCAAGCTCCACAACCAGCAGCCAGCACATCTTTTTGCTGTCGTACACGATGTCGAAGTACCGGTCGCCGGCGGTCTTCACCACAAAATGCACATGCACAGCATCGCCCACCTTTTCGGTATAGCTGCGGCGGATGTGTTCGATCTTGTGCGTCTCCCCGTTCTGGAAATGAACGACCCGCGGAGTGATGCGCCGGTTGATGCCCGGCGTGCGGAAACCGGCAAATACGGCCGTCACGTTGATTTTTTTAAGCTCTGCTTTCTGCATAGGTGCGACTCTTTACGACTAAAGGGTCCTGACAATATACACATATATTGCACATATAGTATGTGGGATGAGTTTTATTTTGAGACACAAGACATGAGACACAAGACATGAGACATGAGACATGAGATCATTGCCGGTCTGAAGATCCGGGATAAATAGTGAAAGATGCGAGGCTTGAGCCTCGCATCACATATTATGAGTAAATTCTCTTTCCAATAATAAAATCACCCCGTCTCATGTCTTGTGTCTTGCGTCTCACCTACAGCACAGGATAGATCAGCTCCGGGCCTTCATTCTCTGCCTTGCTCACATTGTCGGATACGCGCATGGTCGACATCTGGTCGGTCGGGAAGCAGCAGGGCATTCGCTTCGGTCGTGATGATGGTATAGGTGAAAAGATCCTCGCCCGAGGGCGGCTTCCAGTGGTCAAAAAGGCCCGCGAACCCGAGCAGTTCATCATCCAGAAGGCGGATATAAAAAGGCAGTTTCTTACCGGAAGTCAGTGTCTTCCATTCATAAAAACCGTTGGCAGGGATGATGCACCGCTTCCGCTGGAAGGGTTTTGAGAACGACGGCTTTTTGTCGATGGTCTCGCTGCGGGCATTTATCATCTTGTAGCCCACATTTTCATCGTCGGCCCATGACGGCACGAGGCCCCAGCGCAGGCCCGCAATCCCGACCTCCCTGGCTTTTCCCATAAGGACCACCGGATTTACCGATCCCGGGGCAATATTGTACCGGGGCTGGTAAAAGTCATCCCTGAATGGGGCCTTAAACGTTTTTTCAATCGTTTTTTTGTCAGAATAGAGGGTGTAGCGTCCGCACATGATAGTTATTTTTTTTAAAATCCGGTTCGGGGCACCGCCCGGGCTGCAGTGCCGCAGACCGTACCCGTATGGAAGATCAAGATTTTGAATCAGATTACAAACAACGGATAATGTGGAGTGATACCATAAAACGCCCGGCTACTGTTTATCATCAATCTGTCAGCAATTGGCTAAACGTTGCAGGCATCAATCATAATCTGCCGGGCTTCACAGTGTCGGCATCCGCCCAGTGCCGGCTACTGTTTATCATCATTACTACGATACATTCAACCGGCATTTTACATCATCATGCGATTGCTGCCATTTGCGACTGTGTGCAATGGTGAAAATAGATATCTTATCAACCATCTGTTTTTGTAACCGAAACCGTTTTGCACCGCAACCATTCGTCCCCGGCCATGAACATTTTCATAAATCCTGCCGACGACCGCCTCAGGGCCGGCTGGCGCCTGCTGTTTCAGTTCGTCCTTATGTTCATCCTGATCATCATCGGCCATTTTCTGATGTCCGGGATTGAGAACCGGACGTGGACGATTTTCAGCCAGGGCATCATGGTTACGCTGAGTATCTGGATATCATCAAAGGTATTCGACCGCCGGGAACTAAGCGAGTACGGCCTGAAGACCGACCGGCGCTGGTGGCAGGACCTTGCATTCGGTACCATTGCCGGTTTTCTTGCCCTTACAGCCATATTCGTCACCTTCTATGCATCAGGCTGGGTCCGGGTAACCGGCACCGGATGGGAGCGGGCATCGGCCGCTGGCTTCATACTGCCGTTTTTCCTGTATTTCCTGCTCATGGTCGTGGTCGGTTTCTATGAGGAGCTGCTCACCCGCGGCTATCAGATCAAAAATATCGCAGAGGGGCTGCACATCGGACCCATCTCGCCTGCATGGGCGCTGATAATCGCCAGCGTGGGAACCTCCCTGATTTTCAGCCTGCTGCATGCCGCCAATCCGAATGTATCCACGGCGGGACTGATAAACATCGCCCTGGTGGGGCTCGTTTTTGCCTTCTCCTATCTGTACACCAACCGGCTGGCCATCGCCATCGGCATCCACTTCTCCTGGAATTTCACCATGGGGGCCATCTACGGATTGCCTGTGAGCGGAATCCGGTTCCGGGAATCCATACTCCAGACCCGCGTAACCGGTCCGGAACTGTGGACAGGCGGAAAATTCGGCCCCGAAGGCGGGATCGTCGGTTTCTTCGGCCTCGTATTCCTGCTGGTATTAACCCTGGCCTACCTGAAATACCGCGACGGGGCACTGCGTATACAAACGGGTATCACCGATCCGCCCGTTGGTACGGTTTGATGGGTGTGCAGCGTTGAGTGAGGTTGATCTGAACAGTGCAATGCAGTGCGGTGCACTGCAGTAATGAGCGGTATTGAGCGGTGCTGAGCGGTGCTGAGCGGTGAGCAGAGCGGCGCTCTGCTCATAGTCCTTCGACTTCAGCTTTCGCAGTGCGAAAGCTTGCGCTCAGGATGACGTAGCCAATCACTTCGCCGTTCAAATGTTCTATTGTTCACTTGTTCCCTAATTCAAAGCATACTAACACCCCCATCGTTATAACTCCGGCCTGATTTCAAAACAAAGACGTCTGACTCTTCCCCTCTTCTTTGCGCGTGGCCACAGGGTATTCGATGGGTTTATCGAGGTGGATATGCAGCATCTCGGGCGAGAATTTTTTCTCGTAGATGCGCCGGGCAACTCCTTCGAGCGCTTTCATTCCCCTTTGGGTGGTGCTGAGGAAACCCTCTTCGTTTTCCTCCACAAAACCGAATGTCTTGAGGTCGTTGATCACCATAAACGCCAGCTTGGGGATGGTGCCGCAGTTCTCTTCGATGAATGAGCGGGAGGTATCGCCTTCCCTGGGTATCCTGGCCATTCCGAGGATGTTCATCTCCACCTCGGTGAGCGGATAGCCGTCGCTGTTTTTGGTGAGCAGCTTGTCCCACTCCACCTGGCTGTAGTTGAGCCCGAACCAGTGCTTCGACTCCTTGATCAGCTTATGGCTTACCGCACAGGCAAAGTACTCGCCCGCCGGAGACCGCCGGGGTTCACCCCTTGTCCGGTACAGATGCACCAGGGTAGCAAGGTCGAGCATCCTGATATTCGGAGGATAGCTGAAATAATGAGCCGCTTTTTTCTGCATATCGGGAAATTACAAAAAGAACGGCACTGTCAGGACTTTTTCTTCGCGATAATTTCGACAGCGGCGTTCAGATCGAGGTTTTCAACGGAGGAACTTTTCGGAAGGGAATAATTTTTCCCGCCATACTTGATGTAGGGCCCGTACCGGCCGCTCAGCACATTGATCTTTTCACCGTTGTGCTCACCCAATTCACGAAGGACTTCAGCAGCAGCGCCTTTTCCGCGTTTTTTGGGTGCTTCACTCAGCAGCTGTACCGCCCGGTCAAGATCAACCTCAAGCACATTGTCGTCTTTGGAAAGCGACTTGAACGTGCCGTCGTGAACGACGAACGGGCCAAAGCGTCCAACGCCAGCCCGGACTTCCTTCCCCGTTTCCGGATGGTTACCAAGTGCCCTGGGCAGGGAAAGCAGTTTCAGTGCCGTTGCAAGGTCCATATCCTCAGGCTTCATCCCTTTCATCAGAGACGACCGCTTCGGTTTCTTATTCTCTTCATCTGCCTCGCCGAGCTGCACATACGGGCCAAAACGACCGGTAAGCACGTAGATATCCTTGTCGGTTTCAGGATCCTTGCCCAGGGAGTTCGGCCCCTCTTTCGACAACTCCATCAGCTCTTTCAGCTTCGCAACGGTGATATCGCCCGGGGCCATATCCACCGGGATTGATGTACTGATCACATCCCCGTTCTGTTTATTCTGAGCATAGGGACCGAACCGGCCCACCATTACTTCATAATCCTCAAGACCCTCAATGGGGAGGTCAATGCGGCGGGCATCCTGCGGTTTGATGTTCGATTCCTGGTTTTCGACCACATTTCTGAGGCCCTTGTCCCCTTCAAAATAGCTTTTAAGGTAATCCAACCGTGATTCATCACCGCTGGCAATATCGTCGAGCCGCTTTTCCATGAGGGATGTAAACTGCGCATCGACCATGTGGGGGATGTGGTTTTCGAGCAGCTCGGTAACCGCAAACGCGGTAAAGGTGGGAACGAGGGCGTTGCCTTCCTTCTTCACATAATTCCGGTCCTGAATGGTGCTGATGATCGTGGAATAGGTACTCGGGCGGCCAACACCGTCTTTCTCAAGCTGCTTGATCAGGGCCGCTTCCGTAAAGCGCGCGGGTGGCTTGGTTTCATGACCGATAGCCTCGATGTCGTTACAGGTGATGCCGTCCCCTTTTTTCATCTCCGGAATCTGCTTTTCCTGGTCCTCAAGCTGGGCTTCGGGATCGTCGCTGCCCTCCACATAGGCACGGAAGAAACCCGGGAAAAGGATTTTCTTGCCGCTCGTCCTGAACAGGGCTGTGGTATCGCCTTCTTTGGCTTCCACGGTTACATTGGTGAATTCCAGCTTGGCATTGGCCATCTGCGTGGCCACCGTCCGTTTCCAGATCAGGTCGTACAGTTTGAGTTCGCGTCCGCTGAGGCCGCTGTCGCGCGGCGACCGGAATTTGCTGCCCGCCGGACGGATCGCCTCGTGGGCTTCCTGGGCGCCTTTTGATTTGGCCCCGAACTTGCGCACGGAATCATACAGGTAGTTTTCGCCGTACAGGCTAACGACCTCGTCCCGCGCGGCCGCAATGGCCTGGCCGGAAAGGTTCATTGAATCGGTACGCATATAGGTGATAAAGCCCTCCTCATACAGACGCTGGGCGGTACGCATGGTGTCGCCGGCCGAGAACCCGAACTTGCGGTTAGCCTCCTGCTGCAGGGTGGATGTGATAAACGGGGGTGCCGGCTTTCGCTCCTGGATGTTCGTTTCAATATCAGAAACCGACCATTTGCCACCGGCCAGCCGGTCTTTCAAATCCGTTGCATCCGCTTCATTTAGCAGTACCACCGAGTCGGGCTTTGCCAGCCGGCCGGTCGATTCGTCAAAATCCTTGCCTGTAGCCAGCCTTTTTCCATTCAGATGGGTCAGGTCGGCCGAAAAACGCCCTTCGTCAGACCCGTTGGTGGCCAGCCGTGCGGTCAGGTCCCAGTAGGAGCCGCTGCGGAACCGCATGCGCTCACGCTCGCGGTCGACCACAAACTTGACGGCCACCGACTGCACCCGCCCTGCCGACAGGCCCGGTGCAATCTTCTTCCAGAGCAGCGGCGAGATGGTGTAACCCGCCAGCCGGTCGATGATGCGGCGTGCCTCCTGGGCGTTCACCAGGTTCATGTTCACATCCCTGAAATTGACGAAGGCTTCCCGTATCGCCTCTTCGGTGATCTCATGAAAGACCATGCGCTTGACCGGAATCTTTGGCTTCAGCACTTCCAGCAGGTGCCAGGATATGCCCTCACCCTCACGGTCTTCGTCAGTGGCCAGGATCAGCTCACCGGCCTGGCCGATCAGCTCCTTGAGCTTCTTCACCGTCTTCTTTTTGGCGGATGAAATCACATAGAGCGGCTCGTAATTATCATCGACATTGATGCCCAGGTTGGCCCATTTCTCTTTTTTGTATTTCGCGGGGATCTCCTTCGCCGATGCCGGGAGGTCCCGGATGTGGCCGTAGGAGGAGTCCACTACGCAGCCTTTGGGCAAAAACTTCTTGATTGTTTTTGCTTTCGTGGGCGATTCAACAATTACCAGTGATTTCATTTTATAAATTGATGCCAAACCCTCCTGTCAGGAGAGGGTTTTGATTTTATCCATTAGTTCCTGTGCATGGTTTTTCGGATCGATCTTTTCGATCACGCCTTTCACGGTGCCGTCTGTTCCGATAAAAAACGCCGACCTTGACGGGCCTTCATACGTTTTTCCATACATCTTTTTCTCAACGATCGAATCGGTTGCCTTCGGAAAAAGGTTGTCCGGATCGGAAGCAAGAATATAGTTGATACCCAGCTTCTGAGCATAACCCATATGCGATTTACATGAATCTTTACTGATCGCCATCAGATTATAGCCCATCTTGTCGAATTCACCGGCATACGCTGCAAGGCTTTCATTCTGCTTGTCGCAGCTGCCAGTGTTGTTTTTCATGTATACCGACACTACAGTCGGACGGGTGAGAAGTTCGGAGAATTTTTTAGTCTGCTGTTCACCGCCCTGCACAATGTCGAGGGTGAAATTTGTATCGATTTTAGAACCTTCTTTTACCATGATCTTCCTTAATTGGTGAATAATTGCAGTGTGGACATCCAAAAAGCCCTGGCGGTACCTGAAAAGTTCCGGTTTCGCGGCTATTTCGAAAATGCCTTCCCCAGCGTCTCCACATTGTTGCTGATGCCGTCACACACAATATCACAGAGTGTAAAGATAGTGTGATCGGTGATATAATAGTATACATGCAGCCCGTCTTTGCGCCGGCCTACAATTCCGTTGGATGTGAGCAGCGCCATGTGCTTGGAAACATTGGCCTGCCCGGCCCCCGACTCCCTGACCAGATCCTGCACGCACATCTCGCCATCCTTGAGAAGCGACAGCAGTTTCAGCCGCATCGGTTCCCCCATCAGCTTGAAACGGTAGGCAACGTGGTCAAGTGTTTTATCTGTAAGCTTATCCATACGACCGGGTAGATTAAAATCCGCAATGCCGGATAAAAAAACGTGCCCGATCTGTATATAAAGACACATACCGGGCATCATCCTTACATCGGCACTTAAAAATATATGTATGAATATATAGTTATATAGTGCCAAATTCAATTAACCGGACTGCCTTCAAATACCCGGATTACCGGTTGAGGTCCCTCCATGCCGCTTCCACGTTGGCGGCCAGGCTCAGAAATGTACCCGCGCCCTGCATGGACTCAAATCCTGGCAGCGATTCTGCCGTTTTGAGTTCATCCAGCGATTTGCCCGCTTCCATACCGCTTTCCACATAGGCATGCAACGCTTCGAGATAGGCACGGAAGGCATCCAGGTCTCGTGAACTTCCGGTGATCTCCGACCCGCCGCCCGCATGGCCGAACACATATATGGTATCGCTGCCGAAATCGCCGGCCACCGATCTGAGCGTGTAAATCCAGCCTCTCACCGACGCCCCGCCATCGATATCGATAAACGGATACAGGCCGTTGAACATCAGATCGCCCATGTGTACCACATTGGCCTTATCGAACGCGATCACGGAGTCGCCGCCGGTATGGGCCGGACCGTAATGCCTGAGGTGGATGGTTTCGCCGCCCGCGTCCATCATATGCGATGACCGGTAAACATGATCGGGATATACCTGCCGGTTGAGGCTGCCCTGCCGCTCCGCGGCGGCCCGCTGTAGTCCCGGCACATTGGCGTGAGCGAGTATCTCCCTGGTATACGGCCTGAAAACGCCGTTGCCCCCGGTGTGATCGCCATGGTGATGGGTGTTCAGAACCGCATCGATCATCCGTTCATTTTGCCGGTACAGCCCGTTCAGGCAATCCATGGCCGTATCGGGGTACTGTGTGTCGACCACGGCAAGCGCATTACTGTTGTTCAGCCAGGCGATGGTGCCGCCGCGGTTCACATAGATACCGACATCACCGCGCAGCGCTCGGAAGCGGTCGCTTTGCATCATCAGGGCTTTAAGCGGGGCGGGCAACAGGGCGGAG
>JAIVHB010000183.1:0-5562 GCA_020201275.1 Rhodothermaceae bacterium
GGGCGGCACTACCAGCGCCAGGCGGCAATGGCCGAACCGATGCCGTTCCACCATCCCGAATACCGGCAACATTTTGAAGGCTTCGAACCGGGCTGCTGCCTGTACGACCTGCTGTTCCAGCTCGGGCCCGAAAGCTGGCGGGTGATCGGTTAGCTAATAATTACCGTTCACTCACCCGGATCACTTAGCACACGATGAAGTCATCACATATCCTGAACCTGAATTTTTTAAGCTTCATAGAGCTTAAAAAATATTCCTCCCCGCAAACGCCTTGCTCAGCGTGGCATCGTCGATATATTCCAGCTCCGAGCCCATGGGAATACCGTGCGCGATACGGGTCACCTTTACGCCGAACGGTTTAACGAGCTTGTTGATGTAGAAGGAGGTGGCTTCGCCTTCCGCGTCGGGGTTAAGGGCCAGGATGATCTCATTTATCTCTTCTTTTTCGCCAGAGACCCGGGCAATCAGCTCCTTCACACGGATTTCGTTCGGACCGATGCTGTCGAGTGGCGAAATCACCCCGCCGAGTACGTGATAGCGGCCCTTGAATTCGTTGGTTTTTTCGATCACGTACACATCCCGCGGCTCCTCGACCACGCAGATGGTGCCGTTGCTGCGCTTTTCGGATGAACAGATGGGGCAGGGATCGGTGTCGGTCACGTTGTAGCAGACAGTGCAGTACGTGATCTTCTGCTTCAGGTTGGTGATGGCCTGTGCCAGCTGCAGCACATCCTCATCGCTCTGCTTGAGGAGGTGCATTGCCAGGCGCTGGGCGGTTTTACGCCCCATTCCGGGCAGTTTGGCCAGGTGCTCAATCGCCTGTTCAAGGGTTTCGGATGTCAGGACCATGCGGGTCAGAGACCGAATTTGCTCATGTCCATGCCAGGGATGCCGCCACCGGGCAGAAAACCGCGGGTCACTTCGGCCATCTTCTCTTTCGAAAGATTTTCGGCTTCGGCCAGGGCTTTATTCACGCCTGCAATGATCAGGTCTTCAAGCATCTCCTTGTCGTCATCCTTGAGGATATCCTGGTCAATTTTGATGGAAATAATTTCGCGGTTGCCGTTGGCAATCACTTTAACCATGCCACCGCCGGCTTCAGCCGCGACTTCCAGTTTGCCGAGTGAATCTTTGACTTCCTGCATTTTTTGCTGGAACTCATTCATCTTGCCGAATAGATCAGCCATATTTTGCATAAATGCCTCTGTTTTTTTCGGGGATTAATACTTGTTAATAATGGTTTGTGTTGCTTGTGTCACTCATAAGCACTGGTTCTGTTCATAGTAGAACGCAGAACTTCCAGCAAAAATACGAGCGGTGCGTTACATGTTGTAGTACTCCGGATTGCAGGTACTACAGTTTGTCAGTACTCCAGTTCTGCTCCGAACAAATCGACGATGGTTTTAATTCGCGGATCGTTCTGCTGCAGCTGTATGAATTTCGCGTAGGGATCGGCGGCAACCTTGTCGTTAGCCGTGGTTTGACGCAGCTCACAATGGAACCGCAGTTTTCTGTGGAGAACGTTTTTCAGGCAATCCTGCATCACGATCCGGTTCTCCTGGATCAGGTTCATGGCAAACATGTCGGGGCAGCGCAGGGTGAGCTCGCCTTTCCTGAGATCCACCGGTTCGGTGTTCTGCATGGCAAAAAAGACCGTCGGGGTCGATTTGGTCTTTACCACCTCAAGGTACTGATCCCAGGTTTTCTTGACGTCGTGCAGAAAGAGTTCAGATTCCACGGGATGAGCGGTTTTTCCCGCAGCTTTAGTGTGAATGTGACTTTCCGGCTGACCGGTTTCTGTGCCGGACACGGCTTTCTTGTCCGATTCCGAATCGGTTTGCTCAGCGGTGGTTTCGTGAAGATCCGTCTTCGTTTTTGCAGCAAGGGCCAGGTTGCCGCTAACGGCGATGCCGGTTTCATCATCGTCATGGTCGCCTTGGCTCTGACGTGCCGTTATGGTGACCTCATCCCGTGGAACGGCGCTCAGTCGGTTATGTGTCCGTTTAATGGATGGAGCGCCGAAAAGATTGTTTCCATCGCTGCCCGTTGCGGGTCCGGTGGCGGGTGCAGTAGCGGCGGACGTTTTTGCACCGGAATCATCGGATTTACCGGAATCACCAGAAACGCCGGATTTTGCAGGCATGGTTGTACCATTACCTTCAAGAGCGCTCTGAAGCGTACGGATCTCGCGCATAAGTTCAGCAAGGCCGGCCGTTCGTTCCATGCGGATCAGCTTCAGAACGGTCACCTCAAGCTGGATGCGGGGCTGGTGCGCCTCGCGAATCTTGTACTGGGCCTCGTTGGTGATGTGCAGCAGCCTCATGAGGTCGTCTTCGCTGAAGGATGAGGAGACCTCACGGTACCGGGCTTTCATCTCTGCCGACGCTTCGATCAGGCTCAGGTTATCGGCCTCGCGGGCAAAGTAGAGGTTGCGGAAATGCTCTGTGAGACCGATCAGGAACTCCTGGATGTCGTGCCCGTCGAGCAGCACACGATCAACCAGCTGCATCCCGGTAGTCGAATCGTGTTCGACAATGGACCTGGTAAGGTCAAACAGAATGCCAGCGCCCACCACATTGAGGGCTTTGAGTACATCTTCATGGCGGATGTCGGTGCCGCAAAACGCGATTACCTGGTCGAGGATGCCGAGCGCGTCGCGCAGGGCACCGTCGGCCTTCCGCGCCACCACGTGCAGAGACTCCTCGTCGATACTGATCTGCTCAGCTGCGGCGATGTTTTTGAGCCGGTCAACAATCTCATCCACCTTGATGCGTCGGAAATCGAACCGCTGGCACCGGCTCAGGATGGTGGGCAGTACTTTGTGGGGCTCGGTGGTGGCAAAAATAAAAATAGCATGTGCAGGAGGCTCTTCCAGCGTTTTGAGAAGCGCATTGAATGCAGCCTTGCTCAGCATGTGCACCTCATCGATGATGTACACTTTGTAGCGACCGTTCTGGGGAGGGATGCGCACGCGCTCACGGAGCGCCCGCACATCGTCGACCCCGTTGTTCGAGGCCGCGTCGATTTCCACGATGTTCAGTGTATTACTGAGCGCCTCGCCGTCCACATCGGCATCCACCTCGTTGATGGTGCGTGCCAGTACCCGTGCCATGGTGGTTTTGCCCACACCGCGGGGACCGCAAAACAGATAGGCATGTGCAAGCCGGTTTTGCTCAATGGCATTCTTCAGCGTGCTGCTTACATGCTCCTGCGAGACGATATCCTCGAAATTGACGGGTCGGTATTTACGCGTAAGTGCCCGGTACTGTTCTGACATTCAATGCTCTTTTTTGACGGCTGATTCCGGCTTCGATTGAACTGTAAAGGTAATAAAAAAGAAGGGCACTTGCCGGAGATTTATTCACCTCCCCCGTCATGCTGAGCGCAGCCCCGGCAGGCCGGGGCGAAGTCGAAGCATCTACTGTTCAATTGTTCGAAATTGGCCGTATTTTCATATCTACTGTATTCATGAACTAATTTTTCTATGACCAACCACGTAAGGGTGCGTTTTGCACCATCGCCCACGGGCATGCTCCACATCGGCGGACTCCGCACCGCGCTGTTTAATTACCTTTTTGCCAAACATCACAAGGGCTCGTTTGTCCTCCGAATCGAGGATACCGATCAGGCCCGGTATGTACCAGATGCCGAGGCCGATATTACCACATCCCTGAAATGGGCCGGACTGCATGTTGATGAAGGGCCTGACAAGGGCGGCAAATTTGGCCCCTATCGGCAGAGTGAGCGGTCGGAACTCTATTCAAAATATGCCGCCAAACTCGTGGAAGACGGCCACGCCTACTACGCCTTCGATACCGCCGAGGAGATCGACAACATGCGCCAACGGCTTCAAAGTCCCGATAATCCGACGCCGAAATACGACAGCGTTACCCGGATGGAGATGAAAAACAGCCTCACCCTGCCCGCCGATGAGGTGAAAAAGAGGCTGGAATCGGGTGAACCCCATATCATCCGTCTGAAGGTGCCCGAAAACGAAACCATCCGCTTCGACGACCTCATCCGCGGTGATGTATCCTTTGAAAGCCGGGGCCTCGACGACCAGGTGCTTCTGAAATCGGACGGCCTGCCCACCTACCACCTGGCCAATGTGGTGGATGACCACCTGATGGAAATCTCCCACGTGATTCGCGGTGAGGAGTGGCTAAGCAGCGCGCCCAAACACATCCTTCTATACAGATATCTGGGTTGGAAACCACCGGTAATGGCCCACCTTCCGCTCATCATGTCGCCGAAGGGTGGCAAATTGTCAAAACGGAACGCGGAGGAACTGGGCATCCCCATCAATGTTCGCGACTACATTGCCGGAGCTTACGAACCGGCTGCCGTAATCAATTTTCTGGCCTATTTGGGATGGAGTACCGGAGATGACCGCGAGATACTGACCCCCGACGAGATGATCGCCACATTTTCCCTCGACCGGGTGAGCAAAAGCGGGGCCATCTTCGACCTGAAAAAGCTGGAATGGTACAACGAACATTATCTGAGGGCTATGCCGGTTCCGCAACTGGCCGGCAGGGTGAGGGAGGTTGCCGAACGGGAGGGCTACACCGGGCTCACCGACGCTTATCTGGAAACAGTCGTCCGGCTCATGATCGAGCGGTCCGTTAGGATGCCAGACATCGTTGAACAGGGCCGGTTCCTGTTCGATGCGCCGAAGACCATTGATGAGGGCGCCGTCAAAAAAGCCTGGAAGGAGAACACAGGTGAGTTGGTTACTGAATTCAGGGATAAAATCGCCGGACTGAGTGAAGCGGAGTTCACAGCGGCGCAGGTGAAAGCGGTGCTTAGCGGCGTGGTGGAGGCGAAAGGCATCGGTTTCGGCAAGCTTATGCTGCCGGTTCGCCTTGCTGTTACCGGGGCCGGATCGGGGCCGGACCTATTCCAAACCATGGCCCTGCTCGGGCGCGACGAAGTGATCGGCCGGATTAACCGGTCACTGGATCAACTCGCGACGAAGTAATCAGACTGATCGAACGACTCTGGATAAACTAGTGATGAAGTCAACCACCAGGTTGTCTTTTTATTTTTAATAATCGTGCCAATTTTGTATATTCCTGTTGCCATATGGCTCGTCTAATTCAAATAATCCATTCTATGAGTGCATCCTATAAATACGGGTATGGTGAAGATCCCCATAACGGCTCCGAGTTTGTTGTACGCGAGCCTTATGCCGTCTGGGATCTCTCAACAGCAGCCCGGCGTATCTCAACAGGCCTTCCGGCCGGTGTGCTTGAATCGTTGCGGGCGGAACTCGGCCTCACACTGCAGGAGCTCTCCGAACTGGTGGCCATACCCGTACGAACCCTGGCGCGCCGTAAAAAAGAGAAAGTACTGGCCTCAGAAGAGTCGGAGCGCGCGTGGCGCATAGGCCGCATTATCGATATCGCCATAGAGATGCTGGGCAGCAGGGAAGAAGCCCGTGAATGGCTCAGGGAGCCCAATACAGCCCTCGGCGGTCGTACGCCGCTTTCGTACATGTGCACCGAACCGGGTGCCCGCCTTGTTGAGCGCCTGCTATTCCAGATGGGCCATGGCATCACC
>JAIVHB010000183.1:5648-13315 GCA_020201275.1 Rhodothermaceae bacterium
GGTTCGATATCTCTCTGCATGCTTGAGATGCTCGTGCAGGGGAATCGCAGCGAACGGCTGGCTCCCTACATCTGCATCGGTATGCAATTTGATGAAGCACTGGTGGAATGGCACCCGGCCGGCAAACTCCCGCCCGGCTGGTACGAGTTGCCCTACACAAATGCCGGACAGAAAGCAGGTGACGAGTGGCTCTCATCCGGCAGGTCGGCAGTGATGGCGGTACCGAGTGTGGTGGTTCCGCAGGAGTGGAATTTCCTGATCAATCCCCTTCACCCCGATTTCGGTAAGATCCACAGGAGTGGTCCGGAATTCACCCCGTTCGACAGGCGGCTGATCAGGGAGTAACTGAGTGCGGGCTGGTAGCGGTTTTCCATTGATTTTAGGCGTTTAAATTTATAACATCACTATTAGAATAATTATTTTAAAACATTGACGTATTAGTTCAGATCTGATCATTTAGACAACATATTATGAAGTTTGTAAAAGCAGAAGAAGCCGTATCCGTTATCAAGTCGGACGATCGCGTATTCATTCACAGCGTTGCCGCCGCACCCTCCATCCTGATCGAGGCCATGACGGCACGGGCTCCCGAGCTGCGGAATGTCGAGGTTATCCATCTCCATACCGAGGGCAATGCCCCGTACGCGGATGAACAGTACAAAGACAATTTTTTCCACAATTCCCTTTTTGTGGGCGGTAACGTGAGAAAAGCGGTTAATGAGGGGCGTGGCGACTACATCCCTATATTTCTGAGCGAGACCCCCATATTGTTCAGAAGGGGCATTCTGCCATTGGATGTGGCCCTGATCACGGTTTCGCCACCCGACAAGCACGGGTTTTGCTCGCTGGGCACATCCATCGATGTGAGCCGGGCCGCGGTACAGACCGCGAAGATTGTTATCGCGATGGTGAACCCGCACATGCCGAGAACGCACGGCGACGGGCTCATCCATATTAAAAATATCCATTATGCCGTTCACGGATCTGTTCCGCTCATCGAGTATTCACCGGGCATACCTACTGAACTCGAAATGACCATCGGCCGTTATGCGGCCTCTCTGATCGAGGACGGGGCGACCCTGCAGATGGGCATCGGCTCCATTCCCAACGCGGTGCTGGCCGCCCTGAAGAGTCATAAAGACCTGGGCATCCACACCGAGATGTTTTCCGATGGTGTGATGGACCTGGTGAACAGCGGGGTCATCAATGGTGAGGCGAAGCGAATCCACCCCGGCAAGATTGTGGCCAGCTTTGTTATGGGTACCAAAGCACTGTACGATTTCATCGACGACAATCCGCAGGTGGCCATGCTGGATGTGGCCTATGTGAACGATACGGCAGTAATACGCCGGAACCCGAAGGTGGTGGCCATCAACTCGGCCATCGAGATCGACATTACCGGACAGGTGTGCGCCGACTCCATAGGCACATACCACTACAGCGGCGTGGGCGGACAGATGGACTTCATCCGCGGCGCATCCCTTTCCGAGGGCGGTAAGCCGATCATCGCACTGCCTTCCGTCACAAATAAGGGTGTATCGCGGATTACACCCTTCCTGAAGCAGGGTGCCGGTGTAGTCACAACCCGGGCTCACATGCACTATGTAATTACCGAATTCGGAATTGCAGACCTGTTCGGCAAAAACCTGCGCCAGAGAGCGAGAATGCTGATCGACATCGCGCACCCCGATCACCGCGAAGCCCTCGAAAAAGAAGCCTACAAACGCTTTAAATCACTGTAAAAAAAAACGTCATACTGAGCGCAACGCAGCGTAGCTGCGTGTAGTCGAAGTATGTGAGCAGTGCAGTGCACTGCTCATTTGGTATAGGGTACTATCTGCTCTCATAGGTTCGGGCTCATTTGCACTGAGCCCACGTACTTCGACTTCGGCCCTTCGACTACAGCCTGCTGCTCAGGCTTGCGTTCAGGCCTGCGCCCTTCGACTTCACCGCGGCTTGCCGCGGTTGCGCTCGGGGTGACATCTTTTTATACAACCTCTTTCAGGTGGAATAATCGCGGTTTGAGAAGCACGTTTTTGATTTATCGATTCATAAGATTCATCGACGTACCGATGTAGCGATTTATATCTATTCTACAGGGTGCAGCTATGTCACCTCCGGAATAGTGTTACCCGTTTGAGGGCAAAATCAGTGGCTACCGGCAACATACTTCCAAATCACTTCGCCGTTCAAATGTTCTATTGTTCACTTGTTCCCTAATTCGAAGCATGCTAACAGCACCATCGGTATCACCTTCCAAATAGTGTAGCCCCGATGTTAGTAGTCCAGTTTCCAGAGCACATCAACACCGGTGCGGAAGTCATTGCTTCCCGTGAAGATAAGTTCAAGGTTATTGCTGAGCAGGTATTCGATGATGAACTGGCTGTTTGTACCGCCTCCCAGCTCCTGAAGTATGGCAAGAAACAGCCGGTCGGTCATATATTTGCCGGCTTTTATGGTCATACCGCTGCTGCCGCCCTGCCGCGTGTTGTCGATTTCTATCACGTCGATGCCAAGCCGGTCGGAGGCGAGTGTTTCTACGCGGTCCAGCAGTATATCCATGGCGATATCAGTGGCGCTGGTGCCTTCGCCTGATCCGTCGGCCACCGTCCGCTCCCAGCCCTGCAGCGCGTGGAACGGCCTGCCGAACAGGGTGTAACTGATGATGTCCTGCAGCTCCATCACCGGCTCGGACGAGTAGGTGAATTCAGGATCATCAACCGTGCCACCAATCTCGTACCAGATCTTGATCTCCTCCGGTTTCCTGAGCTGATAAATGGTTCGGATATTCAGTTCCGGATTATCGGCCGGACCGGAAAAAAGGATATCGCCCCGTTCCAGGTCGAACCGCTTACCGAGCTGCTGAGCATAACCTTGCGTTGTGCCCATAGTACCGAACAGCTGTATCTCTTCGCCGGGGTATTTTACCACATCCAGGCTGCCCTGAAGCTCAAGCGCTATTTCGGGCCGGCTCCTGTTGCGCACCCAGAACCGCCGGTCCATTTCAAGGGTGTATTCGATGGTCATGGCATCAAATATTTCGGCAAACAGATCAGATTCTTCTTCCTCATCCTCAAGCACAACATCCTCGAGAGTGCGTTCACCAAAATTGTCGAGATAGATGTGGCCCCGCTCGATTTTCAACTCACCGGAAACGATGGGACTGCGTACTTCTCCGGTCAGCCGGGTATTGGTCGTAATCAGGGCGTTCAGGTCGCGGGAATTGTACACGCGGAAGTTTCTGGTGTTTGCACGCAGATCCATCTCGCCGGGCTCAAAACCGTTGAAAGCGACGGTACCGGTCAGATCAAAGCTGCCTGCGCTTTCAGCTGAAAGGCGGTTTATGGTCAGCATGCCCTCCCGGAACGACATATCGGTACGGATGTCTGTCAGGGCCACGTTGTTTTCAATCAGCACCACGGCCCCGTTGTTCAGCATCACATCGGCCGATACCACCGGTTCGCTGATGGTGCCCCTGATGTCGATTTCAGAGTTCAGCCGCCCGCGCAGGTTTCTGAGCGAATAAGGATCCAGAAATTCGTTGAAGGCCGCGATGTTGAACTTATCGGTTTTCATTTGCACGGAAATTTCTTCATCGTCGCCGGGATCAAGCAGCCTTAACTGCTTCAAATCCAGTATAAAGGGTATGGTGCCGTCAATTTGAGCCGCTCTCTGCCCCAGCGATTTGATGTATCCGTTAAAACCGAGATGACCTTCATCATGACTGTACTCCCAGGTTATGAGAGAACTATCTATTTCGACGTTCGATACTTTTGAATCGTACAGATAGGCGCTTCCATCCAGTACGGGCTGCCCGGCCTGCCCGCTGAGTTCGGTCCGGACCCCGATGGTACCGGAGAGCTCCTCGAAATCGTAAAAAGCGAGAAAATCGGAAAACCGTGACAGCGGAGTGTCGTTTAAGCGAAATGATCCCGATACCGGCTCTTCGAAAAAGGCATCCCCAAAGGTCATCGGATCGCCGGGTATAAACGGTGTACTGAGATTTCCTGTAATGAGTTCACCCGTTTCATCGGTAATTCTGAGACCGGCATTCAGGCGCTCCTCGTCAATATCCACGTTTACCGAGATGCTGTCGAAACTGAGCCCGTTGAATTCAAACTGGCTTACAAGCGCGTTGATGTGTACATACAGCCCGTTTTCACTCAAATCCATCGACAGGTTGCCGTCGTAAATGCCGGCAAACAACTGATTACCCAGAATACTGCTCTGTAGATTACCCAGATTCACATCACGCCCACTGAAGGTGCTTCTGAACTCGTCTGCGCCATATTGCTCAAAGAACATGATCAATGATGCACCGTCTGTAGATTCCAGACGAAGGCTGTCCAGTCTCACACGATCATTCACATAGGAAAACCGGAACGGTTGCTGCAGGTCAAGGCTCCGGTCGGGGTCCCTCAGCGTAAGTGTGCTGATGTCCACTATTACGGAATCGGCAGAGGCCCGGTAATCGCCCGATGTGATGAGGCCGCTGCGGGCGTCGGTAAGCAGTTCAAGGCTGATATTGCCCGAAACCGTTTCCGCAACCAGTGATCCCTCGGTTTCCACAATGATATTTGGCAGTCCGGTTTCCCCGACAACAGGCTCCACTATCCTGAGGTTGAGTGCATAGGGTATGGAATCACCGATTACGGCATTGATGCTGCCCGTAATGGCATTTGCAGTGAGCGTATCGAAACGGACATCATTCAGGTTCAGTTCAGCATTGATCTGCGCAAGATTATCGCTGTACCGGTAGCTGCCCGAAACACCACCTTTAGCCATAATTATATCGGCTTCAATGAAGTTTGTGAGCAGCCCTGTATCTTTGAGTTCAATATCGAACTCAATCAGATTACGGGGATGTACGAAGTCGCTGACGTGCTGTCGTGCGAAAAGGCTGCCTTCGGCAAGATCGGTATCCAATTCCGCCCTGTCGATGTGTATAAAGCCTTCGCTGATGGCAACCGGTGCCTCAAGGCTTCCAATGCGGATGCTGTTGATGATGGACGTCTCAAATACAAGCACAGCTTCCAGTGAAAGGGTTTCCGGATTGATACCTCTGCCTGATCCGCCAAGATGGAAGTTCAGATTGGACGGAATTTCTTCCAGGCCGGGAAGGAGCGACAGGTCAATTTGCTGCACGGTCATATCAAGTTCATATTGCGGATTATCATCACTCCACCCGTATTCGCTGCTCAGCGTAATGGTTCCGCCGGCAATCTCCAGGCCCATCTGCGCTGCGGCGGTGTTCCGGTCAATGGTCCCGTCGAGAGTGAACGCCCTGATTTCATAACCGGTGATGTTCGCTGCCGGCAGTCTGACCTCGTAATTCCAGGGAACATCCGAAGGTTCAAATCCTGTGCCGTTCAGCGATAGGGTGCCGGAGAGATCACCGGCAAGGGCCTCATCTTCTGCCCAGTATCCCGGGTTGATCGACTCAAACGCTATGTCAATGTGCCAGCCGGGTGATTCACCGAAAATTCCGGCCACGCTGACCTCCGATGATAAATTCTGCCGGTTTGTACGTATGCCGGCGGTTGCACTGATGTTTCCGCCAGCCAGGCTGCCCCGGACTTCGGTTTCGTCAATAATCCATGAGTTAATCCTGACACCGTCAATCTTCGTACCAAACTCCAGTGATGCCTCCTCATAGGCGGCGAAGGGAAGATCTCCGTTTACAGTCAGATGGAGCCTGTCTACGTAGGGTAAATCCGGCTCGCCGGTTAGCAGGGTGCCGTCAAACGATTCGATGAGTAATTCGGCGCCGGTAAGGCTCTGCCGATCTTTCAGTGTGAGATCGGCATGCAGTGAAAAATTGCCGAGACCGGTGGCCGATGCGGTCAGGCCTACGCGCAGCAGATCGAGATTGCCGCCCACATTGAGGCCAAACCGGATGTCTTCGGCGATGGGGGCTTCATTGGCGAAGGCCCTGATATCCCGCCACGATACCGGCAGCGATTCCATATCCACGGTGATGTCGTCGCCGTCGGTGGATGTCGATCCTTTTCCTTCAATAAGGGTACGGCCGGTTGCAATCACCAGTTTATCGAGCGTCAGGGTGTTTTCGTCGGCCGAGATGCCCGTTTCGAAGCGGATGGGATCCTCAAGGCGCCCCTCGTGTATCTGCATCGACAGATGGCTTAATTGCGCTTCATAATGGTCGCCGTCGTACATGCCGTTCAGCCGTAGATTGATCTCGTCGACGCGCAGGGTATCGGGAAACAGACGGGCACTCTCTGCAGTGATCAGGCCATTAATCAGTTCGATGTGATCAAATTCAAGCCTGACAGGCAGCTTGCCATCGGTGGGTTCCTCATCGGGATCGGCGGGAGGTATCAGCCGCTCAACATTCCAGGTGCTGTCGGCGTTTTCCCGGAGGCTGATCACCGGATTCACAATCCGGAGTTCATCAATCCTGACCGTTTTCCTGAAAAGGGCACCCAGGGAGTACCGTATCTGAAGGGTGTCGGCAACCAGGATATCGGCGCCGTCTGTGCCGGGTGCATCCGCACCGGAATCGCCCTGCAGACGGATTCCGGTGATCAGCAGGTGGTTCCACAGGTCGCCCTCCAAAGTTCCGATGCTGAGGCTGCCCTGCAACTGTTCACTGGCAGCCGTTTCGATCTGGTTCTTCACAAAACCGAGAACGGGGCCTGACCTCAACGACAGCCGCAACAGAATAACCAGCACCAGCAGTACCCCAAGGGTAACCCAGGGCCAGATGCGGCGTTTTTTCTGCACTGTGCTATGTTTTTCGGATGATTCCATCAGAAAGCCTGCCCTATGCTGAAGTGTATTCCCCAGCGGGCCATCCGCCCGCCGTGTTTAACGCCGTTAAATATCTGCAAATCTTCATCGTCGGGATTCAATTTGTAACCGAAGTCGAGGCGGATAGGTCCAACTGGTGACCGGTATCTGAGTCCGCCCCCTGCTCCGAATTTCAGGTCCTGAATACGCGTATCGTCAAAATCACTCCACACCTGGCCTCCGTCCAGAAAAACAACCATCCCGAACCCGCCCATCAGAAAATCGAGACGCTGACGCACCTCGGCATTGAAGTTGATTTTTGAGCTGCCACCCGTCGGCAGATAGGCTTCGAAATCGCCCGCAGAATTAAATACGGCCCTTTTGGGTCCCACCTGGTTACGGCTGTATCCCCTTACAGAATTTGAACCGCCTGTATAGAGCAGAATATTGGCCGGAAGCTGATCTATATCTCTCGCAAACAGTATGCCCGAATCAATGCGCAAGGCAAGCTGGGTGCGCCTCGAAAAGTTGATGAAGCGGCGCACATCGAGCGAAAGCTTTTCGAACTGGAGCGTTCCTGTACCGAAAAGACCGGAGATTTCGGCATTGGGACGAATCGCCCAACCCTGACCCTGATCGATAAACGACTGATTGTAAAAACCGCTCAGCTGCAGGGAGGAAACATTGAATCGTGCGAGGCTGTCGGGCAGGGAGGCATCGGCATTCCGGGTAAATATCTCGTTTCGCGAATATTCATAACCGATGGTTCCCAGCAGGTTCCGCCGGTACAGATAGATAAAACTATTGTTTACACCGCCCTTTCTGAGCAGGAAGCTGGTTTCGTTCAGCCTTTGGGCAAACGGAGATACGGAAAAACTGCCGTATGTATTCAGTACATAGGGAAAAAGATATTCCAT
>JAIVHB010000049.1 GCA_020201275.1 Rhodothermaceae bacterium
CATCGTTGAGATTGCCGTTTTCGAAGTCGCCGGAGAGCGGTTTGGCATAACGGGAAAAATCGCTGGCAATATTGTTGAGAGATTCCATCTGCTCGATAAGCGTATGACTGATCTTGTCGATGAGCGGGCGCAGGGTATCGATGCTGTGATTTCCCGACGCGACCTGTCGCTGAAGGTGCTGTATACTCAGCTTCATGGGTGTGAGCGGATTTTTGATCTCGTGGGCCACATGCCGGGCCATCTCGGTCCATGCGGCCTGACGTTCAACTTCGGCCAGTTCGTCCTGCAGGTCCTTGAGCTTAAAAACCATCATGTTGTAGGCGTTGGCCAGTTCGCCGATCTCATCTTTGGTGGTTACCGGAATGATGGTATCGAGGTGCCCCGACGATATGCGCTGCAGTCCCGACCGGAATTCGGCCAGCGGTTTGCTCAGCTGGCGGGAAATGAACACCGCTCCGGCTATGAAAAACCCGAAAATGAAAATGTAGATGGCGATGAGAAAACTGGTGGTCTGCAACAGCTGCTCCTCGAACCGTGCCGACCGGGTGTAGGCCGGTACGGCAATGACCTGGGGCGAGTTTCCATCGAGAATGCTGTAGCTAACAAGCAACGGGGTCGACCCAATGTAGGTATTCCGGAAGGTGGTGGTGCGGTTCTGCAGATAGAGATTGTCATACACCTCGTAGGGCAGATAGTAGGGCAGAAGCTGTTGACGGAACAGATCGGGCGCCGTAGAGGCAGTGAGAAGTTTTTCGCTGTAGATGAAGGCGTCAATATTCAGTCTGGATGTTACGGTTTCAAGCAGCCCGGCTGTTAATTCTTCGTCGGCATCCTGCAGTTCAGTTATCAGCAGTTCAATATCCTGCATCAATTCCTGTTCAACCATGCGAATGCTCTGCTGCGACACGATGTACTCGGTGGTAACAACCAGAACGAACAAAAAGCCGAGTGTTGCCAGCAGGTAACTGTCCAGAATCCGGTTCTGGAAACGCTCGCTCGTTCGGAACATCCTCCATTGCCGGGTTACGATGAGCTGATGTATCATGAAGAGCAGCAACGCTGTGAACAGTACCGAGAACAGCATTCTGAAGAAAGAAAATGCCAGATTCTGAAAATTGGGAGATGTGGCATTCACCAGAACCACGGTCTGCTCGTCGATACGAACAAGCACCTCATGGTAGCTTATACCCCCCGCCTGAACCCTGCGCACCATTTTGCCCTCTTCCGCAAGGGTTGTTAGATCGTTGTCGCCCAGTTTGCTGTACCGCGGGAACGGGAAGGCTGATTCACTCTCAATGGCACGGCTTAGAATGCCGTTTTTATACTCAGCCACATAAAAGCGGTTCTGCAGCAGAATCCGGTCTCTGTTGTGGGTGGCAAGCGCATCATTAATGGGTCGTCCGTAAACGCCGCGCTCAACGAACACATAGATCACCACCCAGGCATCACCGCTGCCGTCAGGCGAGATCAGGCGTGCCGCTCCCTTGTAGAATATCGGAAAGTCATAGATAGTTGGGTCGGGTTCAACTTTCATCATTATGTTCACAGGGTCCTGTTCGATCTCCCTTACAAAGCGCTCCGATTCGGCGGCGAATGCCGGTAAGTAGAGATCAGAAAGGTGGCTTTTTGAAGTAAAACCATCGATCAGGTTGTTGTTTTGATCGATCAGAAAACCTGCCACGGCATATCCAAGCCAGTTTGAATCGACCATGCCGCCAATGCGCTGCCGGAGAATAGATTGCGAGAGGGCAGAAGTAGAGCCGGCCGCTGCGAGCCTGGTCAGGTCTTCATCGGCAGCAAGGCGGGTGAGCAGCTGTGCAGTAATGTCTTCGGCTGTGGTATCACTTATGTTGATGTAGCTTCTGCCCGCCTCCTCCATGCCGGCATGCTGCCGTAGCGTAAACCCGTGAATCAGAAGGGGGAACAGAATCAGTACGGAAATGATGGTAACCCAGGAAACCAGCCTGAGATAGGAGGTATATCTTAGGGCATTGGGATTACGATGCAGGTAGAAGGTGAAGGAAAAGGCGGAAGTAAACAGGAGGGTCAGCCAGATATCGTATCCGATGGTCCATGCCTCTCCGATGAAGATAAATCGTGTAAAAAAATAGCTGATGATAAAGAAGAGGAGTACCAGGGGGCGGAACCAGCCCAGATTGCTCTGTTCGGTATTCATAAGGAACCAGCCTGTTCCCAGGCAGAATATGAAGAGTGCTGCCATCAGAAGGCTGGCTGCATGGTAGAAAAGCCAGGTGTCAAGCCCGGGCAGCACATTCAGATCGAGAATGCTGATATTACCGTCTACAATCACACGAAAGATCATGTAAACGGTGTAGGGAAGCGCAAACCCCGACAGTACTCCGTACAGAACTCCGAAGGTTATTGTGCGGGGCAGCCAGTGGATACCGTACAGGCGTTTTACAGGTATAATCCTGATTAACAGGATGTAGGTGATCAGACCGTAGAAAACCAATGAGATGAGCAGATTGAGCAGAGGTTCACTGAGCCACGATTCCGGCATCAGTGCCGCAGAATCGGGTATAAGCCAGCGGTGTGGAACCCTCAGCAAATAGAGGGAGATCCACAGTATGACCACACCCAGCAGATTCATGCCGGTGCGCGGCCATGGCCTGAGCCGGTAACTCCATGTAAAGTAGAGAATAAATAGGGAGAGCAGGATGATGGATAAAATGGCAGAACGGAACTGGCGGACACGGTCCTCCCAGTTTCTGATGAGCACCTCGATATTCCGGGTTATCAGATAAGCGACCCCCACCGAATCGACACTGCCGGTATTCAGGTATCTGGCAAAGCGGGTGTTCTGCTCCGGCTGACCGGTGAGAAACGCAAATTCGATCGGTAACGCCGAACGTTCCGCCCATTCCGTAGTCCGGTCATAGTCTTCAACCAGATAGCGCAGCGCCTGGTTATCACGGCTGATGAGGCTGGTATTTACGAGATGGTAGAGGTGCTGGTCGGTGTAAATTTCCGACTGAACAAGAAAATAGGTGGCATTGCCGGATTTCTGAATGGTCGTGTAGACAGGTCCCCTGTACGTGGCAGGATTCCAGACAACAGGGTGCCCATGCCACATCATAAGCTCACCGTTTTTGTACAGTGAAGATCCCCACAAGCCCCGTTCCCTGGTGAGAATGCTGTACAGGGCTTCTGTGTTATCGCCCGGTTCTCGCAGCAGGCGCCACAAACGGTCCGACATGGTCGCAGTGTTTCTCACTACGGCATCGTGACTGCTGTCGAATGCCTCAACCGATTTGTTCAGCGCTTGAAAGATCCGGTCTTCACGGGCAATATCAGCAGGTTTGCTGAAGTGGAAATAGATCTCACCTCCAACCCAGAACAAGATGATCGCGACAAATATCGAATTAAAAAGTTTGTACATCCGCCGGTGGTTAACTGAATTGGGAAACGCCCAATTTACAACAAATTAGCTATTGATTCTGCCGCTTTGCCTTCGAGAACCCCGATGATGGCATCTGCAGCGAGATGGCCCATGGCTTCGCGGGTTTCATCGGTCGCACTGGTGATATGGGGCAGAAGTACACAATTTTCAAGCGCCGGCAGATCGGGGTGAACCTCCGGTTCATGTTCGTACACATCGAGTCCTGCTCCGGCAATTATGCCCGACTTCAAGGCTGCAGCGAGGGCCGCTTCATCGACCACCGGACCCCGTGCCGCATTGATGAGTATGGCGGTTTTCTTCATGTTGGTGAGCATTTTGCCATTCATGAGATGCTTTGTTTCTGCAGTCAGCGGACAGTGAAGCGATATGATGTCGGATTGCCGGCACAGTGCAGGAACCGTATCGACATACTCAGCCTCGAGCTCCGTTTCGGTGGCATGGTCTGCACGGCTGCGGTTATGGTAGGCGATCTTCATACCGAACGCCCTGGCGCGCCGGGCAACACCGGTGCCGATTCTGCCCATCCCGATTATCCCAAGTGTTTTTCCGCGCAGTTCCATACCCAAAAAACCTGTAGGATTCCAGCCGTCGAATTCGCCGCGCCGGAGGGCGCGTTCCGCCTCGGGTATGCGCCTGGCCACGGCAAGAAGAAGGGCGAAAGTACCGTCTGCTGTGGCATCGGTGAGAACATCGGGGGTATTGGCCACGAGTATGCCCGCTTCCCTGGCTGTATCCACATCGATGTTATTATAACCGACGGCGTTGTTGGCAATGATCTGCAGGCGTTTGGCGCTTTTAATTACATCCCCGTCGAGCGGATTGGAGAGCATGCACAAAACGGCATCGTATTCGGGCAGGTCATTCAGCAGATTTTCTTTAATGTTGTAGTAACCGCGCTGCCCAATGGTCACATCGTAGCGGGCGCTGAGCTTCTCCATAACCGCCGGCACGATTGGTTCGGTAATAAGTATCCGTCTGGTCCGGTTCATTGCCTGTCAGGCCTCTTCGTAGCGGGTGATTTTTGCATCACTCCACATTCGTTCAATACCGTAGTAATTGCGGGTTTCCTCCCGGAAAATATGTACAACAACATCCACGAAATCAAGCACAACCCATCTTTTTGTGTCGAGACCTTCCTTGCGCCAGGGCTTTTCGCCAATCTCTTCCCGGCAAACATCCACAACTTCATCGGCCAGCGTCTTTATGTGATTTTCCGACAGACCGGTACAGAGAATAAAGTGATCGGCCATAGTGGTGATCTTTCTGAGGTCCAGCATAACGATATTTTCACCTTTCTTGCCGGAGAGTGCTTTGGCTATGGTCTGGATAAGCAGATCCTGTACACGGTTCTTTTTTTTGGAGGAAGTAGTAGCGGAATTTGAAGGCATAGGGTTTAATTGAGCTTCAGTTTTTCGTAGTCGGCCCCGATAACGACGGTAGCGTCGAGGTAGAAATTTGGTGATGTCTCTCTGATAATGTTTTGTTCACTGATACCCAGAGAGCGGGCGATTCTTATGGCGTGATCGAGGTTGCCGCTCCGGTCTATCACGATGGTTTCACGAACGTCAAAAGATTCAAAGTTGCCGGAATCGACAACATCGAAACCGTTGTTGCGCAATGCATTGGTAAAACGGGTGGCTATTCCGGGAACACCGCAGCCGTTGAGTACCTCAATCTGAATGACCTCGCTGATAAGGTGGGAAAGGTGATCGGTCCGGTCGGTGGATACACGAGGGTAGATAAACCGGGTCAGCAGCGCGACAATAAGAACAAGCAGCAAAACGCTCAGGAAACCGATCAGTGTGTTGAGCAGGAAAGTCTGTTTTTTTTTGCTCATGCGTTAGCTGCAACTGGTCATTTAATAACCGAAAGGGTCGTAATTGTACCTGTTGCTCCGGCCGAAAGGGCTGTAGTACGGATTCATGAAGTTCCGGTTATACATATTATTGTAGCCATATCCGTTTGGCATCTGGGAAAAGGAGATATGGAGCCGTGAATTTTCAGAAAATTTGTAGTTGAGTTCGGCATTTCTCACAAAAACCCGCGGGCTGTTATCGAAACCGGCCATGTTGCCGAACATGGAGTGTGCCATGGATACATCCAGGCGGCCTGTGAGGCGTTCGTTGAACATCAGGTGCATCGTGTTGGTATAGAAATTCTGGTTGAACGTCTGACCGCCGGCATTGCTCATGGTCATCTCATAGGAGTGGTTCATCTGAAAATCAACCAACCCGAACAGTTTATTGCTGCTGCCAGATGCAGGATCTTTAACAACGTTGCCTGTCCAGTCGAGCGGAGATACGCGGGAATCACGCATCTGGGCCTGAGCATCATTTGCGGTTGAAAAAGCAGTGACCAGCAAAATGCCAGCGAGCAGGTAACTGAATGTTCTCATAGCTGATGTTTTAATTGAATCGAATCTGTCTGTTGGTTAACAACGTAATGAAAAACAGATAATTTTACTACTGTAATCAAATAATAGTGCCTATGCGGAGGTGGAGGGATTCGAACCCCCGGTGCACTTGCGTACACAACAGTTTTCGAGACTGCCCCATTCGACCGCTCTGGCACACCTCCCTGTCGCATTGGCTATTGAAATAGCCTTATAAACCTTGTATATTACGAAACTTTACAGTAATAAGAAATATTTCAATTTTGCCCCTCCAGCCAGTAAACCCCACAGAATGAAGCTTACCGATTTCAAGTACGAATTTGAAAAAATCAAGATACCCTCACAGCCTGCCAGCCCTCGTGATGCAGCCAAACTGATGGTTCTGAATCGTGCCGACAAAACCATTAAACACGAAAAATTTTCTGACATCCACAAGTATTTCAACGCCGGCGATTGTCTGGTGCTCAACGATACCAAGGTGTTTCCTGCCCGGCTGAAAGGAAAAAAAGAGAAAACGGATGCCAGCATTGAAGTGTTTCTGCTTCGTGAACTGCAGCCGGAAAACAAGTTATGGGATGTTCTGGTTGAGCCGGCCAGAAAGATAAGGATTGGCAACAAACTCTACTTTGGTGATGAATTGGTGGCGGAAGTGGTTGACAATACCACCTCGCGTGGTCGTACTATCCGTTTTCTTTTCGACGGACCGAATGAAGACCTCTACGCCATCCTTGATCAGGTGGGCGACATGCCCCTGCCTCCCTACATTAAAAGAAAGCCGACCGAGGAAGACAAATCCAACTACCAGACCGTCTTTGCCCGTGAGCGCGGGGCTGTGGCAGCACCCACAGCAGGGATGCACTTCACCGAAGAGCTTCTTAAAAAGATCAGGGAGAAGGGTGTGGGTATCGCACCGGTAACCCTGCACATTGGCTGGGGAACCTTTCGTCCGGTAGAGGTAGAAGACCTCACCAAACACCGGATGGATTCGGAGTATTTTTACATCCCGGAACAGTCCTGCGAACTCATCAACACGGTGAGAACCAATAAAAAGCAAAAAGTGGTGGCCTGTGGTACATCAGCTGTGCGGGCTATTGAAAGCAGCATTACCGCAAGCGGGCTGCTCAAGCCGGCCATTGGCTGGACCGACAAATTCATCTATCCATCTTACGAGTTCAAGCTTACGGAAGCTCTGATCACCAATTTCCACCGCCCGGAATCGACACTGCTGATGCTTGCCGCTGCTTTCGCCGATTACGATTTCCTCATGCATGCCTACAATGAAGCTGTTGAGAAAAAATACCGCTTCTATTCTTTTGGCGATGCCATGCTAATAATTTAGATCATGTATACAGCAGCGGTAATACTTCCGGCTGCTGGTTCGGGCAGCCGGATGCAAACCGACGTGCCCAAACCGTTTCTTGAGATCGGCGGGAAAGCCATACTGTGGCATACCATCAGGGTATTCTGCCAGGTTCCTGAAGTGCGGCAGGTGATTGTTGCCACAAGTGCCGGTTACATTGAACGGGCCAGGGAGATTACCGACAGCCTTGACAGTGAGTTCGCCGGAAGAATATCATTTCATGTGCGGGAGGGGGGGCGCCAGCGCCTGCATTCGGTGCACCTGTGTGCAGGGCATCTGAACGATGTGGATCTGGTTGCTGTACACGACGCGGTGAGACCTTTTGTAAGTCCGGAAGAGATCAGGGCCTGTTTCGATGAGGCGTGGAAATCGGGGGCAGCAATACTGGCGGTCCGGAATCAGCTTTACCGACGATGCGGCCATGGTAGAACACAATGGCGGGAATGTTTCGGTCGTTCAGGGCAGTTACTCCAATATAAAGATCACCTACCCGCAGGACTATCAAATGGCTGAATCCATGCTTGGCAACGCACGTGACTCCGAGTTCAGGACCGGATTCGGTTACGATGTACACCAGCTTGCAACGGGCCGCAGGCTAATTCTGGGCGGAGTTGATATTCCACACGACAAAGGCCTGCTCGGACATTCGGATGCCGATGTGCTGCTGCATACCATAACGGATGCCCTTCTTGGCGGAGCTGCCCTTGGCGATCTCGGGCATTTTTACCCCGATTCCGATCAGGAATTCAAGGATATAGACAGCCGCCTGTTGCTGCGGGATGCGGTGAAAAGAGTGTATGAAAACGGTTTTACAGTCGTTAATGTGGATGCTACCGTTGTGGCTGAAAAACCAAAACTGGCGCCGCACATAGCTCAGATGAGAGCCAATATCGCTTTTGATCTGACGATTGATATAGATCGGATCTCAATTAAAGCCACAACATCTGAAAAGATCGGATTTGTGGGCCGGCAGGAGGGCATAAGTGCCATGGCAACCGTAATGCTGAAAAGATAACCGGGAATGTTTGAAGAGTTCACTTTTTTTCTTGTCGACTGGGTACGGGAACAGCCCCGCTATCTGATCTACCTGGCTTTCTTTCTGGTTACCTATCTTGAAAATGTAATTCCACCTGTTCCCGGCGACCTGCTGGTGGCTTTTGGAGGATACCTGGCCGCCGAACAGGTACTGGGGTTCACCCCGCTGCTCATGCTCACAACCCTCGCCTCCACCCTCGGATTTATGACCATGTATACCCTCGGGTATAGTATGGGAGATTCCATAAAAGTGAAACGGAGCAGGTTCTGGCTGTTCCGTTATCTGGATATCAAATACATGGACAGGGTAAACCAATGGATGAACCGATGGGGGCAGGGTGTTGTGCTGGCAAACAGATTTCTGGCAGGTACAAGGTCGGTTATCTCGCTGCTGGCGGGTATCAGCCATGCAGATATTAAATTTACAATCCTCAATTCGACCATAAGTTCTATTCTGTGGAATACTATTTTACTCAGTCTGGGCTGGTTTATCAGGGAAAATTGGACTGTTATCGGGGAATATCTCAATATTTACGGATGGTTTGTTGCCCTTGTAATGGCCGTTTTTATAGCATTCAGGGTCTATTTCTGGTACAGGAAGCGTAAGCGAAAGCGCCAGGTTGCCGAAGATATATAAATATAAGTGTGGATAGTGTGTTGACAAGAAGCTGAATGTTGCTTAATTTTGGGGTCTTTGGCGTGAAAAGCTGTTTGTGAAAATTTTCAGCTCGGATGCCGGGATTGTTCCGCCTGAAATTGCACATTAAGTATGTGAAAAAAGCCGGCGGGCCCTGATCTTTTATACATTGATGCGCAGTTGGCAGGTCAGCAGGTTTGATATCCCCCGTCGTGGATTGAAGGCCGGATGAAGCCGCTGGCGAAAATGGTTCTTTTTATTGAGAAAATTCCAGCCAGTGTAGCTCAGTTGGTAGAGCAGCGGTTTTGTAAACCGCTGGTCGTCGGTTCGAGTCCGGCCACTGGCTCTGCAAAAGCTTGATTTTTTTATAAGGCCGGTTTCCGGCCTTTGTTCTCTGATTTTCTGATTATACACTAGGGGAGATACCAAAGTGGCCAACTGGGGCAGACTGTAAATCTGTTGTCTTCGACTTCGCAGGTTCGAATCCTGCTCTCCCCACCAGGCGGGCGTAACTCAATTGGTAGAGTGTCAGCCTTCCAAGCTGAATGTTGCGAGTTCGAGCCTCGTCGCCCGCTCAATGAATGTGTTGCCGCTATAGCTCAGGGGTAGAGCACTTCCATGGTAAGGAAGGGGTCCTCGGTTCAAATCCGAGTAGCGGCTCTCCTGCTAAATGTATAGCAAACTGATCCACTTATTATAATAAGTACAACGAAACAAAATATTCCTTAAAGGACACCGACAATGGCAAAAGAAACATTTAAGCGCGATAAGCCCCACGTAAACATAGGCACGATCGGCCACGTAGATCACGGCAAGACGACCCTGACGGCGGCCATCACGAAAGTATTGTCGGCCAAGTACGGC
>JAIVHB010000251.1 GCA_020201275.1 Rhodothermaceae bacterium
ATACCTGGTACAGAGTATGGACAGATGATGTGGATTATGGCTGGATTCTTGCCGTTTTACTGAGCATAACGCTGATCAAGATGAGTCAGCTGATTTTCAATTACGACTCATTCAGGATGTTTGTAAAAACCGCGCTTCAAGATAAAAGTAAAATGCTGGTAATAAATACCGGTGTCATTATTTTTTCAATCGTTCTGATCTATCTCGGTGTGGCAGTCTATTCGTGAATCTGCCTCTTTCATGTGACCATCCCCTGATAAACAACATGTGATGCTTTACTCAAACCACATTCTCATAACGATGAATAAACTGAAAATGGTAGTTGGCAGTAGCTGGAATTACTGATTAGTATCCAAGAAAACACCATTTAACTTATATGCACTAACCGGTTTTTTACTGGCTGCAATATTCGCGGTTGCCGGCAACGGGACCCTCCAGGAGTTCTGCTGGAGTATCTGGCTGGCCGGCCTCACGCTGCTGACGAGAACATCACAGGGAATTCAGGGTATAATCAGGAATGATAACGCGATCCCCTTAACCTGATGAGGTATGACAGATTGATTTTCGAACACATCAGCATTTAGCGGGACGCCGAAAATCCTGAAGGCATTATACTATACATCCTGATTCCCGGTTATGAAACGTACTGCACTTATCCCGCTCGTCGCTCTATTGTTCACCATGGCCTGCAGCTCAACCAACAAGGTGACGATGAGTGTGCAGGAGCCTGCCGTCGTCACCCTCCCACCAACTATGGAAAAAATCGGGGTGATCGACCGAAGCCTCGCACGGAGCGAGACCGGAATCCGCGAAAGCCTCGACCTGGTTTTTTCACTGAAGAGCCCGGAACTGGACAAAAAAGGGGCTCATGCCGCCGTAACCGCACTAACCGAAGAGCTGAGAAAAAACGACCGCTTCACTGCGGTAACCCTGGCGGAGGCACCCCGGCAATCATCACCCTCATCCGGTGTTTTTCCGACGCCCCTAGCATGGGACCACATTGACGAAATCAGCCGGGAGCATGGCATCGATGGCCTGTTTTCACTCGAATTTTATGATACCGACAGCCAGATCAGCTATTCAACACAACGGGTAACACTGAAGGGGCCGCTCGGTGTGGAGATTCCCGGCCTGGAACACATCGCCGAAGTGCGCACCACAATCAAAACCGGCTGGCGGATCTACGATTATGCCGGCAGGAATATCATCGACGAATTTGTGACTGCCGAGACGGTTGTAACCTCCGGCAGGGGCATCAACCCGGCCGAAGCGGCAAAAGCGATTACCGGTCGTACGGAGGCGGTTCAGTCTGTAAGCGGAAATGTCGGGACCTTCTATGCACGGAATATTCTCCCCTACTGGACACGCGTAAGCCGCGATTATTATGTTCGCGGCAACGACAGCTTCAAAATAGCCAGGCGCAGGGCCCAGACCGGCAACTGGGACGGGGCCGCCGAGCTCTGGCTCAGGGAAACCGACAACCGGAAAGCCAAAATAGCCGGCCGTGCCCACTACAACATGGCCATCATCAATGAGATAAACGGCGAACTGGATGTGGCCATCGACTGGGCCGGCATCGCGTACGAGGATTACGGCGACAAAAACGCCCTGCGCTACCTGCGAACCCTGCAGAACCGTAAGGCTCTGTCGAACCGCATATAGATGATGTACTCCATGCCAACCCGGACGGGCCTTGTGAATTTTCCGGTTTCCAGATCAGCGAGTAGTAATCTTATTACCGGGGGATAGTCTTCGATATTTACATCCCGCAGATAACGTGCACTAACTCCGGCCGGTATTCCCGTCAGGGCCTCATCCATCAGCCGGTGAAAGCTCACCCCTGATCTCAACCGGTGATATAGGTCAAATGCAGTATCGCGGTCGGATGTGATCAGCTCGCCAAGGTTCCGCAAGTCCGCCTGAACAATCAGAACCTTAACATTGACCGCCAGCCAGAAGCTGCCGTCGGGATGAACGGTGGAGAACCGCCATTTTTTCATCGAATCGGCTGCTGCACGCTCCCATTCGCTGTCGTTGATTTTGGTATGTATGCGTACATCATCAACGTAGCCGTCGTCCATGATGTGGAAAAAAACACGCAAATCGAGCTGGGTTTCGACCGGATCTCCCCTGTAAACCGGAAGCGCTGTTTTTTCGATGATCCTGTACGGTTCACGCTGTGTAGCACATCCGGCGATCACTGCCATTAAAAAGATGGCAATGAACCTGCAAAGATGGGTATTATTACCGGTTCTTTTCATCGTTCGAAGACCTGGATGTGATACTCTAATATAATCAAACCCGGATGTTAAAATAAGAGTATATATCTGCCGTATAACCTGCTGGAGACTTGCAGTGGCGCCACAGGCTGTCAGTATAAATCCTGAACTGACCATTATATTCTGTGCTGACATTTTGCAGGTTCTGAACCCGGCGAATAAATTACAATCATCAACCATTGATTATTATCAAATGGTTATATTGCAAAATCACGGAGGTATCTTAATTTTTAACCCAATCCACCGAACCAATTGTGAAGCCATCCTTCATCATCCGCAGGGCCGTAGAATCCGATGCGGAGTCCATCATACGATTCAATACAGCTATGGCCCTTGAAACCGAGCATAAGGTGCTGCCTGAAGATAAGATCCGGCCCGGTGTTTCAGCCCTGTTCAGAAAGCCGGAATACGGTTTCTACCTTGTGGCGGTATCCGGCGAGCGTGTTGTGGGCTGCCTTATGGTTACCTACGAGTGGAGCGACTGGCGAAACGGCCTGTTCTGGTGGATTCAAAGCGTTTACGTTATACCTGAATTCCGTCGCAGCGGTGTCTACCGCTCAATGTACAATACACTTCGGGAACTGGCCGCCGGCACACCCGACCACTGCGGATTCAGGCTGTACGTTGAAAAAGACAACCGGACCGCTCAGGAGACCTACACAGCCCTGGGAATGAACGAAACCAGGTATGCTCTATTTGAAGAGATGACAGACAGGAATGAAAACCGTGATTTATAGCGGCATCCATAACCTGATACCATTCGAATTCGCCATGCACACGTTGTGGGCTTTACCTTCACTTGTCGGAGCGTTTGGATACCAGCTCGTCAGGAAGGCTTCATCAGCCACAAAAGAGCCTTAAATACAGACAATACGGCTGCTGTCCGATTCCGTATCTTCAATCCATGCAGAAAGAGATTCAAATCCGGGTATTGCCCGGTGTGGCAGGGCAGGCAGCGTTACTCCACGATTACATCGTGAGCAGGGAAAAGCTGAAACCAGAAGACATTCGCCATATCGAGGTGCTGAGGCGCTCGATCGATGCGCGGGGCCGGCAGGTTTTTGTAAACCTGAGTGCGCG
>JAIVHB010000122.1:0-1944 GCA_020201275.1 Rhodothermaceae bacterium
GCCCGAGGGAGGCGAGTTTTTCCTGCTGAACAAGTTGTTCCTGGGCAGCTTTCAGGTCGTTGAGGGCTGAACGCATTTTCTGGTAGGCATCCGCATTCTGCATGGCCACACTCACGCTGGCCGCGATGGTGTTCAGCAGCCGCATGTCGTTTTCGTTGAAGCGGTTTTCCTCTTCGGTGCTCTGAACGCTGATTACACCAATCGGCTTCTTCCCGATTTGTACCGGCACACCGAGAAAGGAGGACATAACCCGGCCGATCTGCCGTGCTTTAAGCTGCGCACGGATTTCAGCGACATCCTTATTGATGAGCAGGGGTTCATTGCTTGTGATGATGCGCTCGGTAAAGCCGTCGCCGAATATGCGCGGCTCGTTTTTGTCGCCGTATTCGTATGGGAAGTGGATCATATTTGTTTTTTCATCATAGATGGCAACATAAACGATGTCGGCCTTGAAGGTGTCGATCATCAGTTCGCCTACCAGTTTGATGAGGGCATCAAATTCGAGCTGTGATACCAGGGCCTGGCTGATGCGGTTAACGGTCTGCATTTCGGTGGCCCGCTGTTCGGTGATCGCCAGAAGCCGGGTGGTTTCATTGAACAGGCGGGCATTCTCGAGGGCCACGCTCATGGTGTTGGCCAGGGTGCCAAGCAGCCTTACATCCGACTCGCTGAACGCATGCTCCCGGTCAAGGTTCTGAAGGCTTACGTACCCGCGAACCGTGTCGCCTACAACCATAGGCACAAAAAGCACCGATTTGGGCATCACCGTACCGGGAATGGCTTTTATCGGGCTCCTGGTGATCTGCTCCATCCGGTTGACCAGATCGTCATTGATAAAGATGAGTTTTCTGGTTTCGACCAGGCGCTGCCTGATTTTATCGAGCGGACGGGCTCCGGGATAGATACGACCACCGTCTTCATAGAAATAGTGGAAGTATTCCATATTATTCTCAATATCGATGGTGTTGATCCCTACCACCTGCGCGTCGAACAATTCCCGAACGCGGTTACCAACCAGCTCATAGATGCCCTGCATTTCCATTTCGGCCACAAGGCCCTGCTGTACACTGTTGATTACGGCCAGTTCGGCGTTGCGCTGCTCGGTCTCATTGAACAGGCGGGCGTTTTCAAGGGCCACGCTCATACTGTTGGCCAGGGTACTGAGCATGCGTACATCCGAGCTGCTGAAGGCGAATTCCCGGTCAAGATTCTGCAGGCTTACGTAACCGGGAACAGAATCGCCGACTTTCAGAGGCACGAAGATCATCGATTTTGGCCATTCGGTACCCGGTACTGCCTGAGGGGCTTTTCCGGTGATGGTCGCCACGGCCTGGGCTGAATTTTCCTCAATCAGGATCAGTTTCTGGGTACTGATCAGACGCTCCCGGATTTTGTCATAGGGCCGGGGAGCCGGGTATACCCGTTCGCCATTCTCGAAAAAGTACTGGAAGTGTTCTACACCATCTTCGCGGTTCAGCGTTGCGATTACGACCACCTGGGCATCGAACAGGATTCTGATTTTTTCACCAACCAGATTATAGATGCCCTGCATATCCATTTCGGCCACAAGGCCCTGCTGAACACTGTTGATCACGGCCAGTTCGGCATTCCGTTGTTCGGTTTCACTGAACAGACGGGCATTTTCAAGGGCTATGCTGATGCTGTTGGCCAGTGTATTTAACAGCTGCACATCCGATTCGCTGAAGGCGTTTTCCCGGTCGAGATTTTGCAGGCTCAGGCATCCTGTTACTAGCTTATCTACGATAAGAGGAACAAAAAGGAGCGATTTGGGCAACCTTGTTCCGGGTACTGCCACATGCTTATCGCCGGTAATTTTTTCAATTGTTTCGTCGGCATTATCATTTACGAGAAGCACATCGGTGTTTTTGATCAACCATATGCGGATATGGTTCAGCGGCCTGGATTCAGGATACAGCCGCTCAC
>JAIVHB010000122.1:2037-3971 GCA_020201275.1 Rhodothermaceae bacterium
GCTGCTGCTGCTGTCAATCAGAAGTGATCCACCGTGGGCTTTGATGATATCATTCGTAATGCTCAGGCCGAGGCCTGTGCCCTGTGTACCTTTTTTTGTGGTGAAGAAGGGCTGCAGGATTTTGTCTTTGATCCCGTCCGGGATGCCGGGGCCGTTGTCTTCGAATTCGACGGTAATGGTGCCTCCGGTTTTTTGGGTGCGGATGGTGAGGTGGGGGGTGTAGGGGGGAGGCACTCTTCGAGGACTGCCGCTTTGCGGCAGACTCTCGAAGGAGCCTCCGGGGGATTGCGGCAGACTGACGGAGGAGCCTGTTTCGAAGGAGCCTGTGGGGGAGCCTTTTTCTTTCATGGCGTCGAAGGCGTTGGTGCTGAGGTTCAGGATTACCCTTGAGAAGTCTTCGGCGATGAGGGGAATCTGGCCGATGGATTCATCCAGATCAAGGTCGATGTTCACTTCGAGGGGGTCCTTGCCTGCGCGCATGCCGTGGTAGGAGAGGTTTATGTGCTCTCTGATCAGGGCGTTAAGGTCGGTCGGCTCCGTTGTGCCGCTGCCGCCGCGGCTGTGCTGTAGCATCGCTTTCACGATGGAATCGGCCCGTGAGCCGTGACTGTGGATTTTGGTCAGGTTTGATTTGATATCGGTCAGGATAAGCGCTGTTTCGTCGGTGTGATCGCTGCTGGCGGCCTTGCCGAGTTCCTCCAGGGCTTCGTCGATCATCTCCAGGCTTACCTCCGAGAAATTGTTCACAAAATTGAGCGGGTTTTTGATCTCGTGGGCGATGCCGGCGGTTAGCTGTCCGAGTGAGGCGAGCTTTTCCTGCTGTATGAGCTGGTTTTGGGCGGCCTTCAGGTCAACAAGCGTCTTTTCGAGGGCGGCTTTCGACTCTTCGACCACCTTCCGCTTCTGTTCGAGTTCCTCGATGGTTTCCTCAAGCAGGATTGTGGTGGTGCGCTTTACCTTTTCGGTGCGTTCCAGCTTGAAAGCGAAAATGGTTATCTCCTTGTCGGCCTCCCTGAGGGCCTTGCGCATCATATCTATCTCATCCTCTGTGAGAGGCTCCGTTTTCTGGAGCAGGCCGGCGATGATTTGAAGATGAGCATTCATGTGCAAATATAGCTAAATCGTATTTAAACGCTACTTTTCCTTGAAATCATATTATTATTAGTGTTATGTAGGTACAACATTATTCAATGTCTCCCGGTATTCCAGTGCGGCTGCGGCTGCGGCTGCGGTTACGGTTCTGCGGTAACCGGTACGGGTATCGATTTGGCAGGCAGCTTCGGCTGGCTATTATCTATGAGCAGGGGGATGCGTTTGCCATAGGTCATCTGCTTTCAGTTATTGATTAATACCGCCGGCCTGTTGCATCGCATCCCAGGTGTGTTTGGTATCGGCATACTGCTGGAAGCGTTTCACCTTGCCGTCTTCGATCCAGAAGATGTGAGCGTGTTGGGCGTTCATGGCATTGCCGGTTGCCCGGTGTACGCCTTCGTACCTGCCGGTGGCCAGTACCATATTGTCGCCGACGGCATATAGTGTTTGGTTGGTGAGCATGAAGGTCTCCCAATCGGCCCCGATTCGGGCAAATACGCCGTTCAGAATGGCATCAGGACCTATATAGGGATTGCCATCGGCATAGGGATAACTTTCGGCTTCATTCCACACAATATCAGGAGCCATTACTTCGAGAACGGCAGGGATGTTGCCGGTGGCAAAGGAATCGTACAGACCCTGCACGAGTTGCACATTGGCAGCAGATTGGTCCTCAACAGGATTACTGCTTTCGGATTGTGCACAACCGGAGAAAACGATGGTGATTAACGCCATGGTGATGGCATTGCGGGCAAAGGTGATGTTGGTTTTCATAAATTGGATTATTAATTGGATATGTTGAGGTTTGCAACTACGGCATAAACAAGGTAGTGCAACAGGGC